>NZ_JBICIT010000013.1:0-426806 GCF_043102245.1 Pseudomonas sp. zbq_18
CTGTCCAAGGAAGAAGGTGGTCGTCACACCCCGTTCTTCAAAGGCTACCGTCCGCAGTTCTACTTCCGTACCACTGACGTAACCGGTTCGTGCGAACTGCCGGAAGGCGTTGAGATGGTAATGCCGGGCGACAACATCAAAATGGTTGTCACTCTGATCAAGCCGATCGCCATGGAAGATGGTCTGCGCTTCGCGATCCGCGAAGGCGGCCGTACCGTTGGTGCTGGCGTGGTTGCCAAGATCGTCGAGTAATCGACTTTCGCGGTAAAGGAAAAGGCCCTTCGGGGCCTTTTCTGTTTTATTGATCAAAAGTTGACACCCCCGGGGGGCATCCGTACAATCACGCCTCCTTTTAACGGGCGTAGTCCGTCCGTTGGGGATAGCAGAGATAGAGTCTGAGGTCAAAATGCAAAACCAACAAATCCGTATTCGGTTGAAGGCTTTTGACCATCGCCTGATCGATCAATCCACCCAGGAAATCGTGGAAACCGCGAAACGTACTGGTGCTCAGGTGCGTGGTCCTATTCCTCTGCCTACTCGCAAGGAGCGTTTCACCGTTCTGGTTTCTCCGCACGTCAACAAGGACGCGCGTGACCAGTACGAGATTCGCACTCATAAGCGTGTTCTGGACATCGTCCAGCCGACGGATAAAACCGTCGACGCGCTGATGAAGCTCGACCTTGCTGCAGGCGTGGAAGTGCAGATCAGCCTCGGCTAAAACCTGGCGGTTTTAGTCGTGTAACGCTCTGAAATGGGCGGCCATAGCGGGTGAAAGCCCCGTACACTCATGAGGTTTACAACATGACTATTGGTGTAGTCGGTCGTAAGTGCGGCATGACCCGCATTTTCACCGAAGAAGGTGTCTCCATTCCGGTCACGGTCATTGAGATCGAGCCGAATCGCGTGACCCAGTTCAAAACTGAAGAAAGCGACGGTTACCGCGCTGTGCAGGTTACTGTGGGTGAGCGTCGCGCTTCCCGCGTGACCAAGGCTCAGGCGGGTCACTTCGCCAAGGCTAATGTCGCTGCTGGTCGTGGCGTCTGGGAATTCCGCCTGGAAGAGGGCGAGTACCAGGCTGGCGATCAAGTGACTGCCGAGCTGTTCCAGGCGGGTCAGCTGGTGGATGTCACCGGTGAATCCAAGGGTAAAGGCTACGCCGGTACCATCAAGCGCTGGAACTTCCGTGGTCAGGATAACACCCACGGTAACTCCGTTTCCCACCGTGCTCCGGGCTCCATCGGCCAGTGCCAGACTCCTGGTCGTGTATTCAAGGGCAAGAAAATGTCCGGTCATCTTGGCGCTGAGCGCGTGACCGTGCAGTCCCTCGAAGTGGTCCGTGTCGACGCCGAGCGTAATCTGCTGCTGGTAAAAGGTGCCGTTCCTGGTGCTACCGGTGGCGACGTGCTGGTGCGTCCGGCTGTCAAAGCTCGCGGTTAATAGGGGAAGCTGAGATGCAACTGAATGTAAATGGCGCTCAGGCTATCGAAGTCAGCGAGCGCACTTTCGGTGGTGAGTTCAATGAGACTCTGGTGCACCAGGCTGTCGTCGCCTACATGGCTGGCGGTCGTCAGGGTACCCGTGGTCAGAAGACTCGCGCCGAAGTCACCGGTGGTGGCAAGAAGCCGTGGCGTCAGAAGGGCACTGGTCGTGCTCGTTCCGGTTCCAGTGTTGGCCCGATCTGGCGGGGTGGTGGCGTAACTTTCGCTGCCAAGACCCAGGATCACAGCCAGAAGCTGAACAAGAAGATGTACCGCGCTGCTCTGCGCTCCATCCTCTCCGAGCTGGTTCGTCAGGATCGTCTGGTCGTGGTTGAAGACTTCGCTGTCGAAGCTCCGAAGACCAAGGCTCTGCTGGGCAAGCTGGACGGCATGGGTCTGAGCGACGTGCTGATCGTTACCGAGGCCGTTGATCAGAACCTGTACCTGGCTGCGCGCAACCTGCCGCATGTCGACGTTCGCGACGTCCAAGGCTCCGATCCGGTCAGCCTGATCGCCTTCGACAAAGTGCTGGTTACCGTGTCGGCCGTGAAGAAATTCGAGGAGCTGCTGGCATGAACCAGGAACGCGTATTCAAAGTGCTGGTTGGCCCGCACATCTCCGAGAAAGCCTCCGTGCTGGCAGATGGTAAGAGCCAATTCGTTTTCAAGGTTGCTGTTGATGCAACCAAGCTGGAAATCAAGAAGGCCGTAGAAAGCCTGTTCAGTGTCAAAGTGGACGAGGTTCGCACTGTCAATGTACAGGGCAAGACCAAGCGTACCGCTCGTGGCCTGGGCAAGCGTAACGACTGGAAGAAGGCGTATGTCTCCCTCCAGCCGGGCCAGGATCTCGATTTCACCAGCAGTGCTGAGTAAGGTAGGGGCGCATCATGGCAATCGTTAAATGCAAACCGACTTCCGCTGGCCGTCGTTTCGTGGTCAAAGTGGTCAATCAGGAGCTGCATAAAGGCGCTCCTCATGCTCCGCTGCTCGAGAAGAAGTCGAAGTCTGGCGGCCGTAACAACAACGGTCGTATCACCACTCGCCACATCGGCGGTGGCCACAAGCAGCATTACCGTCTGGTCGACTTCCGTCGCAACAAGGATGGCATCCCTGCCATCGTTGAGCGCGTGGAATACGATCCGAACCGTACCGCTCACATCGCTCTGCTGAAATATGCCGACGGTGAGCGTCGCTACATCATCGCGCCGAAAGGTGTGAGCGCTGGCGATCAGCTGGTATCCGGTTCCGCTGCTCCGATCAAGGTCGGCAACAGCCTGCCGCTGCGCAACATCCCCGTCGGTTCGACCATTCATGGTGTCGAGCTGAAGCCGGGTAAAGGTGCTCAGCTGGTTCGCTCCGCTGGTGCTTCTGCTCAGCTGGTCGCTCGTGAAGGTGCCTACGTCACTCTGCGTCTGCGCTCCGGCGAGATGCGCAAGGTCCTGGCCGAGTGCCGTGCGACTCTGGGTGAGGTTTCCAACTCCGAGCATAGCCTGCGTTCTCTGGGCAAGGCCGGTGCCAAGCGCTGGCGTGGTGTTCGTCCGACCGTTCGTGGTGTTGCCATGAACCCGGTTGATCACCCGCATGGTGGTGGTGAGGGTCGTACTTCTGGTGGTCGTCACCCGGTTTCGCCGTGGGGCTTCCCGACCAAGGGTGCGAAGACTCGCTCCAACAAGCGCACCGACAACATGATCGTTCGTCGCCGCAAGTAATTAGAGGGATACGACAGTGCCGCGTTCTCTGAAAAAAGGTCCTTTTATCGATCTTCACCTACTGAAGAAGGTCGAAGTGGCGGTGGAAAAGAACGATCGCAAGCCGGTTAAAACCTGGTCGCGTCGCTCCATCATTCTGCCGCAGATGGTCGGTCTGACCATCGCTGTGCATAACGGTCGTCAACATGTTCCGGTCCTCGTGAACGAAGACATGGTCGGCCACAAACTCGGCGAGTTCGCTGGTACCCGCACTTATCGTGGGCACGTGGCGGACAAGAAAGCCAAGCGTTAAGGGGTAAGGAACGATGGAAGTAGCCGCTAAGTTGTCGGGCGCTCGCATCTCCGCCCAGAAAGCCCGCTTGGTCGCCGACCAGATCCGCGGGAAGAAGGTGGGCGAAGCGCTCAACCTGCTGGCTTTCAGCTCGAAGAAAGCCGCCGAGATCATGAAGAAAGTGCTGGAGTCGGCCGTTGCCAACGCCGAGCACAACGAAGGCGCAGACGTTGATGACCTGAAGGTCAGCACCGTTTTCGTCAACGAGGGGCGTTCGCTTAAGCGCATCATGCCGCGTGCCAAAGGCCGCGCTGATCGCATCGTCAAGCGGTCTTGCCATATCACTGTCAAGGTTGCGGACAAGTAACGGAGTCGATCAGATGGGTCAGAAAGTACATCCCGTTGGCATCCGCCTGGGAATCGTCAAGGAGCACACCTCCGTCTGGTACGCAGATAAGCGTCAATACGCTGATTATCTGCTGGCCGACCTGCAGGTTCGTGAGTATCTCCAGGACAAACTAAAAAGCGCGTCCGTTAGCCGTATCGACATCGCTCGTCCGGCTCAAACCGCACGCATCACCATCCACACCGCTCGTCCCGGCATCGTGATCGGCAAGAAAGGTGAAGATGTTGAGAAGCTGCGTCAGGACCTGACCAAGCAAATGGGTGTGCCGGTGCACATCAACATCGAAGAGATCCGCAAGCCGGAGCTCGACGGTATGCTGGTAGCGCAGAGCGTTGCTCAGCAGCTGGAGCGTCGCGTTATGTTCCGTCGCGCCATGAAGCGCGCTGTACAGAACGCCATGCGTATTGGTGCCAAGGGCATCAAGATCCAGGTGAGTGGTCGTCTCGGTGGTGCGGAAATCGCACGTACCGAGTGGTATCGCGAAGGTCGTGTGCCTCTGCACACCCTGCGTGCCGATATCGACTACGCCACCTACGAGGCGCACACCACTTACGGTGTGATCGGTGTGAAGGTGTGGATCTTCAAAGGCGAGGTCATCGGTGGCCAGCTGGAAGAGTCCAAGCCTGCCGCTCCGGCGCCGCGCAAGAAAGCTGCTAAGTAAGGAGTACGCAACATGCTGCAACCCAAGCGTACAAAATTCCGCAAGCAGATGACTGGCCACAACCGTGGTCTGGCTCATCGCGGTAGCAAGGTCAGCTTCGGCGAGTTCGCGCTGAAAGCTGTTTCTCGTGGTCGTCTGACTGCTCGCCAGATCGAAGCAGCCCGTCGTGCCCTGACTCGTCACGTAAAGCGTGGCGGTAAAATCTGGATCCGTGTGTTCCCGGACAAGCCGGTTACCAAAAAGCCCCTCGAAGTTCGTATGGGTAAAGGTAAGGGCGGCGTGGAGTACTGGGTAGCCCAGATCCAGCCGGGCAAAGTGCTCTACGAGATCGAAGGTGTTCCGGAAGCGCTGGCGCGTGAGGCTTTCGCCCTGGCTGCTGCAAAGCTGCCGCTCGCCACCTCTTTTGTTAAGCGGACGGTGATGTGATGAAAGCGAATGAACTCCGTGAAAAATCGGTTCAGCAGCTGAACGAGCAACTGCTCGGTCTGCTGCGTGACCAGTTCAATCTGCGTATGCAGAAAGCCACTGGTCAGTTGGGGCAGTCTCACCTGCTCTCGCAAGTGAAGCGCGATATCGCTCGCGTGAAAACTGTGCTCAACCAGCAGGCAGGTAAGTGATCATGGCTGAAGCTGAGAAAACCGTCCGCACGCTGACTGGCCGTGTCGTCAGCGACAAAATGGACAAGACCATCACCGTTCTGATCGAGCGTCGCGTCAAGCACCCGATCTACGGTAAGTACGTTAAGCGCTCGACCAAGCTGCACGCTCATGACGAGACCAACCAGTGCAAGATCGGCGACAAGGTCACTATTCGTGAGACCCGTCCGCTGGCCAAGACCAAGAACTGGTCCCTGGTGGAAGTCGTCGAACGTGCCGTGGAAGTCTAAGGACTAAGGGTCGGAGAAAGATATGATTCAGACTCAATCCATGCTCGACGTCGCTGACAACAGCGGTGCTCGTCGCGTTATGTGCATCAAGGTCCTGGGTGGTTCGCACCGTCGTTATGCCGGTATTGGCGATATCATCAAGGTCACCGTGAAGGAAGCGATTCCGCGCGGCAAGGTGAAGAAAGGCCAGGTAATGACCGCTGTTGTGGTTCGTACCAAGCACGGCGTACGTCGCGCTGATGGCTCGATCATCCGCTTCGATGGCAACGCTGCTGTTCTGCTGAACAACAAGCAAGAGCCGATCGGCACCCGTATCTTCGGGCCGGTGACTCGTGAACTTCGTTCCGAGAAGTTCATGAAGATCGTCTCGCTCGCCCCCGAAGTGCTGTAAGGAGAAGCCGTCATGCAAAAGATTCGTCGTGACGACGAGATCATCGTGATCGCCGGCAAAGACAAAGGTAAGCGTGGCAAGGTGCTCAAGGTTCTCGCTGACGACCGTCTGGTCGTTGGTGGGATCAACCTGGTGAAGCGCCACACCAAGCCGAACCCGATGCTGGGTGCTCAAGGCGGTATCGTCGAGAAAGAGGCGCCTCTGCACGTCTCTAACGTTGCTATTTTCAACAGCGAAACCAACAAGGCTGACCGCGTTGGTTTCAAAGTCGAAGACGGCAAGAAAATTCGTGTCTTCAAGTCCACCCAAAAGCCGGTTGGCGCTTGAGAAGCATAGGTAAAACACCATGGCACGACTGAAAGAGATTTACCGGAAGGAAATCGCGCCCAAGCTGAAGGAAGAACTGCAGCTGGCCAACGTGATGGAAGTTCCGCGCGTTACCAAAATCACCCTGAACATGGGTCTTGGCGAAGCGATCGGTGACAAGAAGATCATCGAAAACGCCGTTGCCGACCTGGAAAAGATCACCGGTCAAAAGCCGATCGTGACCTACGCTCGCAAGTCCGTTGCTGGCTTCAAGGTTCGTGAAGGCTGGCCGATCGGAGTCAAGGTGACCCTGCGTCGCGATCGTATGTACGAATTCCTGGATCGCCTGCTCGCGATCTCCCTGCCGCGCGTGCGTGACTTCCGCGGCCTGAATGCCAAGTCCTTCGATGGTCGTGGCAACTACAGCATGGGCGTCAAAGAGCAGATCATCTTCCCGGAAATCGATTACGACAAGATCGATGCTCTGCGTGGTCTGGATATCACTTTGACCACAACCGCTCGTACGGATGATGAAGGTCGTGCTCTGCTGCGCGCCTTCAACTTCCCGTTCCGCAACTGATTGGAGTTTGGAACATGGCCAAAATGAGCATGAAAAACCGTGAGCTGAAGCGTCAGCAAACGGTAGCCAAGTACGCCAAAAAGCGTGCCGAGCTGAAAGCTGTGATTGCCAACCCGAACTCCACTCCGGAGCAGCGTTGGGAAGCCCAGGTAGCCCTGCAAAAGCAACCACGTGACGCCAGCGCCAGCCGCCTGCGTAACCGTTGCCGCATCACCGGCCGTCCGCACGGCGTGTACCGCAAGTTCGGCCTCGGCCGTAACAAGCTGCGTGAAGCGGCGATGCGTGGTGATGTGCCAGGTCTGGTGAAAGCCAGCTGGTAACAAAAGCGAAGCCGGCCAAGTGCCGGCTTTGTTTTATCGTTCAAGCCCCATTTGGGGCTTGATTCATTTTTGATCGATCTCTAGAATGTCCGGCTCTTCTGAGCCTGGCATTTGCGTGTCGTTTCAGAATGGTTCCAGCCGCAAGGCTGTTCTTTTTGTTTAGGAGCATCTAGCCCATGAGTATGCAGGACCCGTTAGCGGACATGCTAACTCGTATCCGTAATGCCCAGATGGCTGAAAAGTCGGTAGTAAGCATGCCGTCTTCCAAGCTGAAGGTGGCAGTAGCTGACGTTCTCAAGAGCGAAGGCTACATCGCGGGATACCAGGTCAGCAGCGACGTCAAGCCGCAGCTGTCCATCGAGCTGAAGTACTTCGAGGGCCGTCCGGTCATCGAGGAAGTGAAGCGCGTCAGCCGTCCTGGCCTGCGCCAGTACAAGTCTGTCGAGCAGCTGCCGAAAGTTCGCGGCGGTCTGGGCGTTTCCATCGTCTCCACCAACAAAGGTGTGATGACTGATCGTGCTGCACGTGCTGCCGGTGTCGGCGGTGAAGTGCTCTGCACCGTGTTCTAAGGGGGGATAAGCATGTCTCGCGTTGCTAAGAACCCCGTCAAGCTGCCGGCAGGTGTCGAGGTCAAACTCGCTGGTCAGCAGCTTTCGGTGAAGGGTGCCAAGGGTACTCTGGAACTGAACGTGCACTCGTCCGTGGAAGTGACCCAGGAAGCTGGTGAACTGCGTTTCGCTGCTCGCAATGGCGATCAGCAGAATCGCGCCATGGCCGGTACTACCCGTGCACTGGTCAACAACATGGTCATTGGCGTGAGCCAGGGCTTCGAGCGCAAGCTGCAGCTGGTTGGTGTGGGCTACAAGGCCCAGGCTAAAGGCCAGGTGCTGAACCTCGCGCTGGGCTTCTCCCATCCGATCGACTACGAACTGCCGCAGGGCGTTACCGCCGAGACCCCGAGCCAGACCGATATCCTGATCAAGGGTATCGACAAGCAACTGGTTGGTCAGGTGGCTGCGGAGATCCGCGACTTCCGTCGTCCTGAGCCGTACAAAGGCAAAGGCGTGCGTTATTCCGACGAAGTCGTACGTCGCAAAGAAGCTAAGAAGAAGTAGGGCATAGCAAATGAGCGAAAAGAAAGAAACTCGTCTGCGTCGCGCTCGCAAGGCACGCCTGAAAATGCGCGAGCTGGAAACCGTACGCCTCAGCGTGTACCGCTCTTCCCAGCACATTTACGCCCAGGTCATTTCGGCCGACGGCGCCAAGGTTCTGGCCAGCGCCTCGACCCTGGACAAAGAACTGCGTGACGGCGCCACTGGCAACGTCGACGCGGCCAAGAAAGTCGGCCTGCTGGTCGCTGAGCGTGCGAAAGCCGCTGGCGTTACCCAGGTAGCGTTCGACCGTTCTGGCTTCAAGTACCACGGCCGTGTGAAAGCGCTGGCTGATGCTGCTCGTGAAGGCGGGCTGGAGTTCTAAGTTATGGCAAATCACGAGCAAAAGCGCGATCGCGATAATCGCGGCGACGATGCCCAGGGCGAAGGCTACATCGAGAAGCTGGTCCAGGTTAACCGCGTTGCCAAAACCGTTAAGGGTGGCCGTATCTTCACCTTCACCGCGCTGACCGTGGTTGGTGATGGTAAGGGTCGCGTAGGTTTCGGTCGCGGCAAGTCCCGCGAAGTACCTGCTGCTATCCAGAAGGCTATGGAAGCTGCGCGTCGCAACATGATTCAGGTTGACCTGAACGGCACCACTCTGCAGTACCCGATGAAGTCCGTGCATGGCGCTTCCCGCGTCTTCATGCAGCCGGCCTCCGAAGGTACCGGCATCATCGCCGGCGGCGCCATGCGTGCTGTCCTGGAAGTGGCTGGTGTGCAGAACGTTCTGGCCAAGTGCTACGGCTCTACCAACCCGGTGAACGTTGTTTACGCCACCTTCAAGGGTCTGAAAGCCATGCAGTCGCCGGATTCCGTTGCTGCCAAGCGTGGTAAGAGCGTCGAGGAGATTCTCTGATCATGGCAACCGTAAAAGTCACTCTGGTGAAAAGCACCAACGGCCGTCTGGCCAACCACAAAGCCTGCGTTAAAGGCCTGGGCCTGCGCCGCATCGGTCACACCGTCGAAGTTCAGGACACTCCTGAAAATCGCGGCATGATCAACAAGGCTTACTACCTGCTGAAGGTGGAGGGTTAATCATGCAACTGAACGATCTGCGTTCCGCGCCGGGTGCCCGTCGCGAGAAGCTTCGCGTAGGCCGTGGCATCGGTAGCGGTCTGGGTAAGACTGCTGGCCGTGGTCACAAAGGCCAGACCTCTCGTACCGGCGGCAAGATTGCTCCCGGTTTCGAGGGTGGTCAGCAGCCGCTGCACCGTCGTCTGCCGAAGTTCGGCTTCGTGTCCCTGAAAGCCATGGATCGCGCTGAAGTGCGCACTTCCGAGCTGGCTAAGGTGGACGGCGATGTCGTTTCTCTGCAGTCGCTGAAGGATGCCAACATCATCAACCAGAACGTACAGCGCGTAAAAGTCATGCTGTCCGGCGCGGTTGGTCGTGCGGTCACCCTGAAAGGTATCGCCGCCACCAAGGGTGCGCGTGCGGCTATCGAAGCAGCTGGCGGTAAGTTCGAGGACTAAATGGCTAAGCAAGGTGCTCTCTCTGCGCTGGCAGGTGGCGGGTTGTCCGAGCTCTGGGCTCGGCTGCGCTTCCTATTCCTGGCGATCATCGTCTATCGGATAGGTGCACATATTCCGGTGCCCGGAATCAATCCTGACCGTCTGGCGGATCTGTTTCGGCAGAACGAGGGAACCATTCTTAGCCTGTTCAACATGTTTTCCGGCGGCGCGCTGGAGCGTATGAGCATTTTTGCATTGGGGATCATGCCGTACATCTCGGCATCGATCATCATGCAGCTCTTGACCGCTGTCAGTCCGCAGCTGGAGCAGTTGAAGAAGGAAGGGGAAGCTGGCCGTCGCAAGATCAGCCAGTACACCCGCTACGGCACGCTGGTGCTCGCCATTGTTCAGGCCGTCGGCATGTCCGTCGGTCTGGCTGGGCAGGGCGTTTCGTTCACGACTGATTTCAGCTTCCACTTCGTGGCGGTGACGACTTTCGTGGCGGGCGCCATGTTCATGATGTGGCTGGGCGAGCAGATCACTGAGCGCGGGGTGGGTAACGGTATTTCGATGCTGATTTTTGCAGGCATCGTTGCTGGTCTGCCGAGCGCCATTGGTCAGTCCTTCGAGTCGGCACGTCAGGGCGATATCAATATCTTTGCCCTGATTGCTATTGCGCTTCTGGCGATTGCCATCATCGGTTTCGTGGTCTTCATCGAGCGTGGTCAGCGTCGCATTGCGGTGCACTACGCCAAGCGTCAGCAGGGCCGCAAGGTTTTTGCTGCGCAGACCAGCCACTTGCCGTTGAAAGTGAACATGGCGGGTGTGATTCCGGCCATCTTCGCCAGTAGTCTCCTGCTGTTCCCTGCTTCGCTGGGGACCTGGTTCGGTCAGTCCGAAGGGCTTGGCTGGCTGCAGGACATCTCGCAGGCCATCGCTCCGGGCCAGCCGTTGAACATTCTGCTGTTTAGTGCAGGGATCATCTTCTTCTGCTTCTTCTACACGGCTCTGATGTTCAATCCGAAGGACGTAGCGGAAAACCTGAAGAAGTCTGGTGCCTTTATTCCGGGCATCCGTCCGGGTGAGCAATCCGCGCGCTATATCGATGGCGTGCTGACTCGCTTGACCATGTTCGGTGCTCTGTACATGACGGCCGTTTGCTTGCTCCCGCAGTTTCTGCAGGTGGCTGCCAACGTTCCGTTCTACCTTGGCGGGACCTCGTTGCTGATCGTGGTCGTGGTTGTGATGGACTTTATGTCGCAAGTACAATCGCACCTCGTTTCGCACCAGTACGAATCCCTGATGAAGAAAGCCAACCTGAAGGGCTATGGCAGCGGCATGCTCCGCTGACATGGAATCCGTAAGGTTCTAGGAGTTACTGATGAAAGTTCGTGCATCGGTCAAGAAGCTGTGCCGCAACTGCAAAGTCATTCGTCGCGACGGTGTCGTTCGTGTGATCTGCAGCGCGGAGCCGCGTCACAAACAGCGCCAAGGCTGAGTGTGAGTCACGCGTAATGAGCCCGGCAGCTAGTGCGCTGTCGGGTTGATTCTTTGTTATTACAGCGCTAATATCGCGCGCCCTATTTCTTGGCTTCCAGGGCGTGGGTAGCTGTCAATTGGAGTTCCACTGAATGGCCCGTATTGCAGGCGTCAACATTCCGGATAACAAGCACACTGTTATCTCGCTGACCTACATCTACGGTGTTGGTCGCACCACTGCGCAGAAAATCTGTGCAGCCACCGGTGTCAATCCGGCGGTAAAGATCAAGGATCTCTCTGACGAGCAGATCGAGCAGCTGCGTGGCGAAGTCGCCAAGTTCACCACTGAAGGTGACCTGCGCCGCGAAATCAACATGAAAATCAAGCGTCTGATGGACCTGGGCTGCTACCGCGGTCTGCGTCACCGCCGTGGCCTGCCGGTCCGCGGTCAGCGCACCAAGACCAACGCGCGCACCCGTAAGGGCCCGCGTAAGCCGATCCGCAAGTAATTGCGCCCGCGAATCGACAGGAATTAAGTCATGGCTAAGCCTGCTGCTCGTACTCGTAAGAAAGTCAAAAAGACAGTGGTGGATGGGATCGCCCATATCCACGCTTCTTTCAATAACACCATCGTGACCATCACTGATCGTCAGGGCAATGCTCTGTCCTGGGCGACTTCCGGTGGTTCCGGTTTCCGCGGCTCCCGTAAGAGCACTCCGTTTGCTGCCCAGGTAGCTGCCGAGCGTGCCGGTCAGGCTGCTCTGGAATACGGTCTGAAGAACCTCGACGTCAACGTCAAGGGTCCGGGCCCAGGTCGCGAATCTGCCGTGCGTGCTCTGAACGCCTGCGGCTACAAAATCGCCAGCATCACCGACGTGACGCCGATCCCGCACAACGGGTGCCGTCCGCCGAAGAAGCGTCGCGTGTAATAGGAGACAGTGAAGAATGGCTCGTTACATTGGTCCCAAGTGCAAACTGTCTCGCCGTGAAGGCACCGATCTCTTCCTGAAGAGTGGTGCGCGCGCGCTCGAATCCAAGTGCAACATCGAATCGGCTCCTGGCCAGCACGGCGCTCGCCGTGGTCGTCAGTCCGACTACGGTACCCAGCTGCGTGAGAAGCAGAAAGTCCGTCGTATCTACGGCGTGCTGGAGCGTCAGTTCAGCGGTTACTACAAGGAAGCTGCCCGCCGTAAGGGTGCTACCGGTGAGAACCTGCTGCAGCTGCTGGAGTGCCGTCTGGACAACGTGGTTTACCGCATGGGCTTCGGTGCTACCCGCGCTGAATCTCGTCAGCTGGTATCGCACAAAGCCATCACCGTGAACGGTTCGACCGTGAACGTCCCGTCTTACCAGGTCAAAGCTGGTGACGTCGTGGCTGTTCGCGAAAAGGCCAAGAACCAGCTGCGCGTTGCCCAGGCTCTCGAGCTGTGCGCCCAGCGTGGTCGCGTTGAGTGGGTCGAAGTAGATTCCGAGAAGAAGTCCGGCGTGTTCAAAAGCGTCCCGGTTCGTGGCGATCTGTCTTCCGACATCAACGAAAGCCTGATTGTCGAGCTCTACTCCAAGTAAGGGCTAGAAAATAGGTGCATCCATGCAGATTTCGGTAAATGAGTTCCTGACCCCCCGCCACATTGATGTGCAGGCGGTCAGTCCGACCCGCGCCAAGATCACCCTCGAGCCCCTCGAGCGTGGTTTTGGTCATACCCTGGGCAACGCGCTGCGCCGCATCCTGTTGTCCTCCATGCCTGGCTGTGCAGTAGTCGAGGCCGAGATTGACGGTGTGCTCCATGAGTACTCCGCCATCGAAGGTGTGCAGGAAGATGTCATCGAGATCCTGCTGAACCTGAAAGGCCTGGCCATCAAGCTGCACGGTCGTGACGAAGTCACCCTGACTCTGGCCAAGAAAGGCTCGGGTGTGGTCACCGCTGCCGATATTCAGCTGGATCACGATGTCGAGATCGTCAATGGCGATCACGTAATCGCCAATCTGGCGGACAACGGCGCTCTGAACATGAAACTCACCGTGCGTCGTGGCCGTGGCTACGAACCGGCTGATGCCCGTCAGAGCGATGAGGACGAAAGCCGTAGCATCGGCCGTCTGCAGCTGGACTCCTCGTTCAGCCCGGTTCGCCGCGTGGCTTACGTGGTCGAGAACGCTCGCGTTGAGCAGCGTACCAACCTGGACAAGCTGGTCATCGACCTGGAAACCAACGGCACCCTGGATCCTGAAGAGGCTATCCGTCGTGCCGCGACCATCCTCCAGCACCAACTGGCGGCCTTCGTTGATCTGAAGGGCGACAGTGAGCCGGTAGTGGTCGAGCAGGAAGACGAGATCGATCCGATCCTGCTGCGTCCGGTAGACGACCTTGAACTGACCGTGCGTTCGGCCAACTGCCTGAAGGCGGAGAACATCTACTACATCGGCGATCTGATTCAGCGCACCGAAGTAGAGCTGCTCAAGACTCCGAACCTGGGCAAGAAGTCCCTGACCGAGATCAAGGACGTTCTGGCCTCCCGTGGTCTGTCCCTCGGCATGCGCCTCGACAACTGGCCGCCGGCAAGTCTGAAGAAGGACGATAAGGCTACTGCCTGATCGTCCGTAATCACCGAACCGAAAGTTTGGTAAGGAATTTCAATCATGCGTCATCGTAAAAGTGGCCGTCACCTGAGCCGCACCAGCGCACACCGCAAGGCTATGTTCCAGAACATGGCGGTGTCGCTGTTCGAACACGAACTGATCAAAACCACCCTGCCGAAAGCCAAGGAACTGCGCCGCGTTGCCGAGCCGCTGATCACTCTGGCCAAGGTAGACAGCGTTGCCAACCGTCGTCTGGCCTTCGACCGTACCCGTTCGAAAGCCATCGTCGGCAAGCTGTTCAACGATCTGGGCAAGCGCTACGCCACCCGTCAGGGCGGCTACCTGCGTATCCTCAAGTGCGGTTTCCGCGCTGGCGACAACGCCCCTATGGCGTATGTTGAGCTGGTTGACCGCAAGGTCGCTGGCGAGGCTGTAGAAGCTGCTGAATAAGCACTTCTGTTGCGCATTAAAAGACCGGGCCTAGGCCCGGTTTTTTATTGTCCGGCGAACACTGGCAGGGCTTTTTGTTTAGGTCGAATTGCTGGCTGGTCGGGCGCAAGTTTAAAAAAGATAAAAACTATCAGGCGCTTATCTTTCATAAATTGGTTCTTCTTTTAAAGCAGGTCTAGTCTTCTTTCACCGTCGGTTGCAACGCACATGAGCCGACCCGATGAGGAAGAGGAGAGAACCATGTCGAACCCAGGTAAATGCCCGTTCAACCATGTGGCGGGCGGTGGTACCACTAACAGGGACTGGTGGCCTAATCAGCTGCGTGTAGACCTGCTCAACCAACACTCCGAAAAATCCAATCCGCTCGGCGAGAAGTTCAATTACGCCGAAGCATTCAAGAAGCTCGACTACAAGGCGCTCAAGGCTGATCTGGTCAAATTGATGACCGACTCCCAGGACTGGTGGCCCGCCGATTTCGGCCATTACGGTCCGCAAATGATTCGTATGGCCTGGCACGCTGCCGGTACCTACCGCACTACCGATGGCCGCGGTGGTGGTGGTCGTGGGCAGCAGCGCTTTGCTCCGCTCAATTCCTGGCCAGACAACGTCAACATCGACAAGACCCGCCGCTTGCTGTGGCCGATCAAGCAGAAGTATGGCCAGCAGATTTCCTGGGCTGACCTGCTGATTCTGGCCGGCAACGTGGCGCTGGAGTCCATGGGCTTCCGTACCTTCGGTTTCGCCGGTGGCCGGGAGGACGTATGGGAACCGGATATGGACGTCAACTGGGGCGCCGAGCTGCAGTGGCTGGGCGTCGATCCCGAGCGGGTCAAGGGTGACCGCGAGCTGAGCGCGCCCTTTGGTGCGACTCACATGGGCCTGATCTATGTGAATCCGGAAGGTCCCAATGCCAGCGGCGACTACCTGGAAGCTGCCAAGGACATCCGCGCTACCTTCTACCGCATGGCGATGAACGACGAAGAGATCGTTGCCCTGATCGCCGGTGGTCACACCTTCGGCAAGGCACACGGTGCTGCGCCTGAGTCGCACAAGGGGCCGGAGCCGGAAGCTGCAGGCATCGAGGCCCAAGGCCTTGGCTGGATGAGCAACTTCGGCAGCGGACATGGCAAGGACACCGTTTCCAGTGGCCTGGAAGTGACCTGGACCAAGACCCCGGCGCTGTGGAGCAACAACTTCTTCGAGAACCTGTTCAAGTACGAGTGGGAGCTGACCAAGTCGCCAGCCGGCGCCAAGCAGTGGGTCGCCAAGGATGCCCCGGAAATCATTCCGGATGCGCACATCCCGGGCAAATTCCACAAGCCGACCATGCTCACCACCGACCTGACCCTGCGCTTCGATCCGGAGTTCGGCAAGATCTCCAAGAGCTTCCTCGATGACCCGCAGGCCTTCGCGGATGCATTCGCCCGCGCCTGGTTCAAGCTGACCCACCGCGACATGGGGCCGAAGGCCCGCTACCTGGGCCCGGAAGTGCCGAAAGAGGATCTGATCTGGCAGGATCCGCTGCCGGCGGCCACGCACAATCCCAGCGCGCAGGACATCGCCGACCTGAAGGCTAAGATTGCCGCGTCCGGTCTGTCGGTGGGTGATCTGGTCTCGGTCGCCTGGGCGTCTGCCTCCACCTTCCGTGGCGGCGATAAGCGTGGCGGCGCTAACGGCGCACGCCTGGCGCTGGCGCCGCAGAAGGATTGGGCAGTCAACCAGCGTGCAATCAAGGCGCTGCCCAAACTGGTCGACATCCAGAAAGCGTCCGGCAAGGCGTCGCTGGCCGATGTCATCGTGTTGGCCGGTAATGTCGGGGTTGAGCAGGCTGCCAAGGCTGCTGGCGTGAGTGTGGATGTGCCTTTTGCCGCGGGGCGGGTCGATGCCCGTCAGGATCAGACCGACATCGAGATGTTCGAGGTGCTCGAGCCGGCGGCAGATGGCTTCCGCAACTACAGCAAAGGCAATCTGGGTGTGCCGAGCGAGGCCATGCTGATCGACAAGGCGCAGCTGCTGACCCTGACTGCGCCGGAACTCACTGCGCTGGTCGGCGGCCTTCGCGTGCTGGGGGCCAACTATGATGGCGGTGCCCACGGCGTGTTTACCGACAAGGTGGGCGTGCTGAGCAACGACTTCTTCGTCAACCTGCTGGACATGGGGGTTGAGTGGAAGGCGAAGGATGCAGAGGCAGAGGTGTTCGAGGGTAAGTGCCGCAAGACGGGGCAGGTGAAATACACCGGCACTCGTAGCGACCTGGTCTTTGGCTCCAACTCGGTGCTGCGCGCCTATGCCGAGGTGTATGCCAGTGCTGACGGCCAGGCAAAGTTGATCACGGACTTCGTCGCCGCCTGGACCAAGGTGATGAACCTGGATCGCTTCGATCTGGCCTGATTCACCTGCAATAGGAAAAAGCCCCGCCAATGCGGGGCTTTTTCTTGTCAGGTGCGATCGCGCTCCAGTAGCGGTTTGAGGAAGTGCCCGGTGTGTGAGGCCGGGTTGGCGGCGACGTCTTCCGGGGTGCCGGTGGCGATGATCATGCCGCCCTTGGAGCCGCCTTCGGGGCCGAGATCGACCAGCCAGTCCGCGGTCTTGATCACGTCCAGGTTGTGCTCGATCACCACGACGGTGTTGCCGTGGTCGCGCAGGCGGTGCAGCACGTCGAGCAGTTGTTGGATATCGGCGAAGTGCAGGCCGGTGGTCGGCTCGTCGAGGATGTATAGGGTCTTGCCGGTATCACGCTTGGACAGTTCGCGGCTCAGCTTGACCCGCTGGGCTTCGCCGCCGGACAGGGTGGTCGCGCTCTGCCCCAGCTTGATGTAGGACAGGCCCACGTCAACCAGGGTCTGCAGCTTGCGCGCCAGGGCCGGCACGGCATCGAAGAACTCGCGGGCTTCCTCGATGGTCATGTCGAGCACCTCGGTGATGCTCTTGCCCTTGTACTTCACTTCCAGCGTTTCGCGGTTGTAGCGCTTGCCTTTGCACACGTCGCACGGCACGTAGATGTCCGGCAGGAAGTGCATCTCCACCTTGATCACGCCGTCGCCCTGACAGGCCTCGCAGCGGCCGCCCTTGACGTTGAAGCTGAAACGGCCCGGGCCGTAGCCGCGCGAACGTGACTCCGGCACGCCGGCGAACAGTTCGCGGATCGGGGTGAACAGGCCGGTGTAGGTCGCCGGATTGGAGCGTGGCGTACGGCCGATTGGGCTTTGGTCGATGTCGACCACCTTGTCCAGGTGCTGCAGGCCGTCGAACGAATCATGCGGCGCCGCTTCCAGGGTGGTGGCACCGTTCAGCGCGGTGGCGGTGAGCGGGAACAGGGTGTTGTTGATCAGCGTCGACTTGCCCGAGCCGGACACGCCGGTGACGCAGGTGAGCAGGCCGACCGGTATCTCCAGGTCGACATTGCGCAGATTGTTGCCACGGGCGCCTTTGAGCTTGAGCAGCTTCTTCTTGTCGCGCGGGGTGCGAGTCGCCGGGTAGCGGATCTTCTCGCGGCCGGAGAGGTACTTGCCGGTCAGCGAGTCGGGGTGGTTCATCACCTCGTCCGGGGTGCCCTCGGCGACTACGCGGCCGCCATGCACGCCGGCGCCGGGGCCGATGTCGACCACGTAGTCGGCGAGGCGGATGGCGTCCTCGTCGTGCTCGACCACGATCACCGTGTTGCCCAGGTTGCGCAGGTGGGTAAGGGTGCCGAGCAGGCGCTCGTTGTCGCGCTGGTGCAGGCCGATGCTGGGCTCGTCGAGGATGTACATCACGCCGACCAGGCCGGCACCAATCTGGCTGGCCAGACGGATGCGCTGTGCCTCGCCGCCGGACAGGGTGTCGGCGCTGCGGTCCAGGGTCAGGTAGTCGAGGCCGACGTTGACCAGAAACTGCAGGCGCTCGCGGATTTCCTTGAGGATCTTCTCGGCGATCTCGCCACGGCGGCCGGTGAGTTGCATGCCGCCGAAGTAGTCGCAGGCCTCGCCGACCGGCAGGCCGGTGACCGCCGGCAGAGTGCGCTCGCCCACCCACACGTGGCGCGCCTCGCGGCGCAGGCGGGTGCCGCGGCAGTCCGGGCAGGGCTGGGTGCTGAGGAACTTGGCCAGCTCCTCGCGCACGGTGGCCGACTCGGTCTCGCGGTAGCGTCGTTCCAGGTTGGGGATGATGCCCTCGAAGGGGTGCGAGCGCTTGACGATATCGCCGCGGTCGTTGAGGTACTTGAAGTCGACGTTCTGCGTGCCGCTGCCGAACAGGATGACCTTCTGGTGCTCGGCGGCCAGATCGTCGAATGGCTCTTCCAGGCTGAAGCCGTAGTGCGCGGCCAGCGAGCCGAGCATCTGGAAGTAGTAGACGTTGCGTCGGTCCCAGCCGCGGATCGCGCCTTCGGCCAGGGTCAGCTCGCCGTTGACCAGGCGCTTGGCGTCGAAGAACTGCTTCACGCCCAGGCCGTCGCAGGTCGGGCAGGCGCCGGCCGGGTTGTTGAAGGAGAACAGCTTGGGCTCCAGCTCGCTGATCGAGTGGCCGCAGTGCGGACAGGCGAAGCGGGCGGAGAAGATGATCTCGTCACCCTCTTCGTCGTCCATGGGGGCGACCAGGGCGATGCCGTCGGCCAGGTTGATGGCGGTCTCGAAGGACTCGGCCAGGCGCTGCTGCAGGTCCTCGCGCACCTTGAAACGGTCCACCACCACGTCGATGCTGTGCTTCTTTTGCTTGTCCAGCTTGGGTAGCTCGTCCATCTCGTAGATGCGACCGTTGACCCGCGCCCGCACGAAGCCTTGGGCGCGCAGCTCGTCGAACACCGCCAGGTGCTCGCCCTTGCGCTCGCGGATCACCGGGGCCAGCAGCATCAGCTTGCGGCCTTCGGGCAGGGCCAGCACCTGGTCGACCATCTGGCTGACGGTCTGTGCTTCCAGCGGCACGTCGTGGTCCGGGCAGCGCGGGATGCCGACGCGGGCGTAGAGCAGGCGCAGGTAGTCGTAGATCTCGGTGATGGTGCCCACGGTCGAGCGCGGGTTGTGCGAGGTGGACTTCTGCTCGATGGAGATGGCCGGGGAGAGGCCCTCGATGGTGTCGACGTCGGGCTTCTCCATCATCGACAGGAACTGCCGGGCGTAGGCCGACAGGGACTCGACGTAGCGGCGTTGGCCCTCGGCGTAGAGGGTGTCGAAGGCCAGCGATGATTTGCCGGAACCGGACAGGCCGGTGATCACGATCAGCTTGTCGCGCGGCAGGGTCAGGTCAACGTTTTTCAGGTTATGGGTGCGCGCACCCCGGATCAGAATCTTGTCCACGAACGGCCTCGCAGGTGGCGGGCGGAAACGGCGAAGTATACGGCCGTGGGCTGCCACGCGGCAAAGCGCCGCGCCTGTGATGGCGAGGCCGCTGCTGCTAGAATCGCCGGCTCATTTGTACAGGGTTATTCGATGCAGGATTTGCACAGCGAGCGCATGAGCGCCCGTGAGACGCGCGCGGCAGGCGGCCTGGCCATGGTCTTTGCGTTTCGCATGCTTGGCATGTTCATGGTCCTGCCGGTGCTGGCCACCTATGGAATGGACTATGCCGGCGCCACGCCGGCACTGATCGGCCTGGCCATCGGCGCCTACGGCCTGACCCAGGCAGTGCTGCAGATTCCCTTCGGTATCCTCTCCGACCGCATCGGCCGTCTGCCGGTCATTTACGGCGGTTTGCTGATCTTCGCCGCCGGCGCCGCCCTGGCGGCTAATGCCGACACTATATGGGGCGTGATCGCCGGCCGTGTGCTGCAGGGGGCCGGGGCCATCTCGGCAGCGGTGATGGCGCTGCTCTCGGACCTGACCCGCGAGCAACACCGCACCAAGGCCATGGCCATGATCGGCATGAGCATCGGCCTGTCGTTCGCCGTAGCCATGGTGGTCGGTCCGCTGCTGACCAGCGCCTTTGGTCTGGCCGGGCTTTTCTGGGTCACCGCCGGCATGGCGTTGGTCGGCATGCTGATCATTGCCCTGTTCGTGCCGCGGGCTTCCAGCACCTTGCAGCACCGTGAGTCGGGCGTGGCGCGCCAGGCCCTGCTGCCTACGCTGCACAACACCGAGCTGCTGCGCCTGAACCTGGGTATCGGCACCCTGCATGCCATTCTCATGGCCAGTTTCGTGGTGTTGCCGCTGGCGCTGGTCGACCAGGGCGGCCTGCCCAAGGAGCAGCACTGGTGGGTCTACCTCAGTGCGCTGCTGGTGGGTTTCTTCGGCATGGTGCCGTTCATCATCTACGCCGAGAAGAAGCGGCAGATGAAGCGTGTGCTCAGCGGCGCGGTGCTGGCACTGGTGCTCTGCGAGCTGTACTTCTGGGCGTTCGGCTACAGTCTGGCGGCGCTGGTGATCGGCTTCATCCTGTTCTTCACGGCCTTCAACCTGCTGGAGGCCTCGTTGCCCTCGCTGGTCAGCAAGGTGGCACCGGCCGGCGGCAAGGGCACGGCCATGGGCGTGTACTCCACCAGTCAGTTCCTTGGGGCGGCCATGGGTGGCATTCTCGGGGGCTGGTTGTACCAGCATGGTGGCTTGGCCTACGTGTTCGTCGGCTGTGCGCTACTGGGGCTTCTCTGGCTGGCGGCAGCTGCTACTATGCGCGAGCCGCCTTATGTGACCAGCCTGCGCCGGCCGCTCACGGCCCATGCCGTGGCCGATAGCGCACTGGTGGGGCGACTCCTCGCGATACCCGGCGTCAGCGACGCCATCGTGGTGGCCGAGGAGGCCGCGTTGTACATCAAAGTGGATACCCAACAATTGGACCGCGCGTTGCTCGAGCAGGTGCTCGAAGAGGCCGCGGAGACGCAGAACGCTTAGGAGAACGAAATGGCCCGTGGGGTTAACAAAGTCATTCTGATTGGCAACGTCGGCGGCGACCCGGAAACCCGTTACCTGCCCAACGGCAATGCGGTGACCAACATCACCCTCGCCACTACCGACAGCTGGAAGGACAAGCAGACCGGCCAGCAGCAGGATCGCACCGAATGGCACCGCGTGGTGTTCTTCGGCAAACTCGCCGAGATCGCCGGCGAATACCTGCGCAAGGGCAGCCAGTGCTACGTCGAAGGCCGTCTGCAGACCCGCGAGTGGGAGAAGGACGGCGTCAAGCGCTACACCACCGAGATCGTGGTCGACATGAACGGTACCCTGCAGCTGCTCGGCAGCCGCGGTGGTAATAACGAAGGCGGTGGCGACTACGCCCCGCGCCAGCAGTCGCGCCCAGCGCCGCAGCAGGCTGCGCAACGTCCGGCGCCGCAACCGGCCGCCCAGCAACCAGCCGCGGACTACGACAGTTTCGACGACGACATTCCGTTCTGACGGTTTGCGCCGTGACCAGAAGCCCGCCTATTGGCGGGCTTTTGCATTTATGCCGGCGGTGGTGCGGCTGGCGGTCGGACCATGCAAATTGCACGGCTGTCGAGGCCCATCGTGCACTCTGCAATGTCACCTTGTTTTTTATATTGGTTAAGTGATTGATTTATAAGAATATTTATTTTCTTGTCAGGTGGCATGGCTGCTGCAATCGATCAGGTATTTCCAACCATGATCGAGAGCCGAGCAATGCACGCTGCCATCAAGGAATTCTGCGACGCCTTCCCCGCCCACGAGATTGACTTCAAGCCCCGCCCGGACGGCACATTGCTGCTAACCCTGCGCCAGCCCGGCCAGGTGCCGCTGAGCCAGGCCATCGACAGGGCGAGACTGCTTGAGTCGACGAGTGTGCGAGAGTTGATCCACGACCTTACCCTGGGCCTGCGCCGCGCCAATGGCCAGGCGCTGCTGGCCGATGACTGCGCAGGCTGGTGCCCCCGTGAGTTGCCAACCTTTTCCGGCGAACCACTGCACGTGCCGGCGGTCCGCACTCTTGTGTACCGGGGCAAGATGCGCGGTGAGTCTGCCCAGCGTCTGTAATGCCGCTGCCGGGTGATCTTCAGGCGCGCGGCGAGGGCTGTTCCCCGCGCTTCAGCTGCTCGCCTTGCCAGCAGGCGTTGGCGAAAGCGGCCAGGTCACGCAGGCTGGCCGCAGCTTCAGGTAGCAGCGGGTGGAAGGTCGGCCAGACGTGGGCCTGGCCCCGCCAGATATCCAGGCGTACGGCAACGCCGGCCTGATCCATGCGTTCGGCCAGGCGGAGTGAGTCGTCGCGCAGCACCTCGTTGTCGCTGACCTGAATCAGCACCGGCGGGAAGCCAGTGAAGTCGCCATAGAGGGGGGAGGCCAGCGGTGAGGCGCCGTCCTGGCCGGCCAGATACGTCTCGGCGGCGCGGCGGATGCTGTTGGCATCGAACATCGCACAGCTTTTGCCGTTGCTGTGCAGCGACTCGCCCGTGGCGAGCAGGTCGGTGTAGGGCGAGAGCAGCATGGCGCCGCCCGGCAGGGGCTGGTCGGCGGCCTTGAGCGCATGGATCAGGGCCAGTGCCAGGCCGCCGCCGGCAGAATCACCAGCCAGCATGATGCGTCTTGCCGGGAAGCGCTGGAGCAACCAGGCATAGGCCGCCAGGGCATCTTCCACGGCAGCAGGGAAGGGCGCTTCGGGTGCCAGGCGGTAGTCGAGGGAAAACAGCCCGCAGTTGCTGACTTTGGCCAGGTGGGTGGTAAAGCTGCGGTAGGTGCGCGGCGAGCCGAACACATAGCCACCGCCGTGCAGGTAGAGCAGGCACTGGCCAGCCGGTGCCGCGCTGGGTAGATGCCACTCGCCACGAACCGACCCCTCTTCGACAGCCCGTATGCTGACGTCGGGGCAGGGCTTGCGCTTGGCGCTGCTGCGCTCCAGCCAGCGGCGAAAGCGCTGTGGGTCGAAATCCGCGCTGGTCAGCTTGGGTTTCAGGCGCCAGCGCAGCAGCGTGCTGAGCAGGCGCGAACGGATCGAGCGTTTATTGACCAGGCGCTGGTCGATCATGCGGCATTCCTCTTCTGTCCGGATGCCCGGTTCAGCAGGCGGTTTATCAGCCCGGTATGCGCGCTGGGCAGTAGGCGTTGCAGCAGGTCGATGAACTTGGCGTCATGGCCTACGAGGATGCGCTCACGACGCTGCTGGATGCCTTCGATGATGACCCGTGCTGCTTCGGCGGGCGACAGTTTCAGGGTGTTTTTCTCCAGGCGCTCGACCAGGGCCTGCGGGTCGTCGACGGCCTGATCGAAACAGGCGCTGCGGGCGATGCGTGTGCGTACCCCGCCGGGGTGTACGCAGGCCACATGCACACCGTCGGCCTTGAGTTCCTGGCGCAACGCTTCGGTGAAGCCGCGCACGGCAAACTTGCTGGCGCAGTAGTGGGCCTGGCCCGCCACGCCGATCAGGCCAAACAAACTGGAGAGGTTGACCAGGCTGCCACGGCTGGCCCGCAGCGCGGGGAGGAAGGCGCGGCTGCCATGCACCACGCCCCAGAAGTTGACGTCGAGCACCGTGCGGAAGGCCTCTGCCGAGGTCGAGGCGAAGTCGCCGAAGCGGGTGATGCCGGCGTTGTTGATGAGCACGTCGACCGTGGTGAAGGTCGCCAGGACCTGCTCGGCAAAGTCGTCTACCTGTGCCGCATCGCTGACATCCAGGGTGTAGCCCTGCAAAGGGCCGGCACCGGCCAGGCGCGCCTGGATCAGGGTTTCGTTGAGGCTCTGGCGGTCAATGTCGGCCAAGGCCAGGCCGTGACCGCGCGAGGCTAGTTGCAGGGCCAGCTCACGGCCAATGCCGCTCCCTGCACCGGTGATCACCGCGTTCTTGTTGTGCATGTCCGCTCAACCTCTGTAACGGGTTATGGCGAGATTTCATTGTTCGAGTGCGTGGCAATATTCCGAACGGGGAGGGTGCAGTCAATTGCATGTGACCGACTGGTCTGCCGTGAATGATTCGGCACAGCCTGGCTGATGGTGGCGGGAGAGATACCGCTGTCGCCTGCTCGCGAGGCAGGCGGCAGCACGCGGAAGGCCGCGCGCTGCCGGAGGCATCAGTGGAAGGGGAAGAAGTAGTTCATCCACGAGGCCATGCGCAGCAGGATCTTGCGCATGACGGCGACGTGGTGCAGGTGCTCGGTATAGATCGCCGCCTGGCCGAAGGCGCCGCCGGGGATCTGCTCGCGATAGGCCTCGTACCTTTCGTCGGTGATCTCCAGCACCACCGGCACACGTCCGGGAGGCGGCGAGCCGGTGAAGGACACCAGGCTGCCAGTGGCCTGCAACTCGCCTTCGCCTATCAACGGCAGTACCTGGCGTACCTTGGCGGAGAAGACCTGGCCGGGCAGGCTGTCGAAGGCCACTTCGGCGTCATCGCCGACCAGCAGGCGCAGCTGACTGTTCTGGCGCATCCAGGCCACGGTGTAGCTGTTCTCATTGGGCACGAAGACCATGGCCGGGCGCAGGGGTAACTTTACGGCACGTACACCGGGGCGCAGAAATACCTGCAGCACCATGCCATCGGACGGCGCCTTGACCACCGCGTTGTCGAGGTCGAACTGGGCGCCGATCAGTTGCGCCTGCAGGTCATCGACCCTGGCGTTGGCCTGATCCAGGTCGCGGCGGTTGCCCAGGTTACGCTGGGCCAGGGTGGCGGCGCGGTACTGGTCGGCCTTGGCCGAGACCAGTTGCGCTTTGAGTGATTTGACCTTGCTTTCGAACGGTGTGGGGTCAATGCGGAACAGTACGTCGCCCTGTTTGACCTTCTGGTTGGCGCGGATCGGGACTTCGATCACTTGACCGCTGACCGAGGGCACGATGGGCACGCTAATGAAGTAGTTGCGGGTCACTTCCGAATAGGGGTGGTTGTAGTTCATCAGGAACACCAGCGCCCCGACGATCACCACGCCGCCAAGGGCGGCGGTGGGTACTGTCCACTTATTCAGCGGAATCTTGAATACCTTGAAAATCACCACGCAGATCGCGGCATAGGTCAGCAGCAGCAAGAGATCCATATCATTGCTCCCCTACAGGCTGAGTGGCGGCGGTTGGCGCGTCGGGGTTGCCGTCTGTGACCTTGGCCAGTGCGGCTTTGAGCTCGGCGACTTGTTGCTCCAGCGCTGCCAGCCGCTGTTCGTCAGCCTTGAGCTGGGTTGAAAAGCCCCAGCCGCGATCCTCGCGATACAGGGTTGCCCAGATCCACAGGAAGGGCCACAGCACATGCAGGGTGAACAGGCTGACCCAGCCGGCCACGTGAATGGCGTCCTGCTGCGGGTGATTGCGGTGTTTGGCGATTTCATAGGGAATGTCGTGAATCGCGATGATGCCGTAGAACAGCACCAGTGCCACGATGACCAGGATGGCCAGGGCGACGTAGTCGAGCATTTAACCTCCGCGTCCGTTGCTGATAGAAACAGCTGCCCAGACTAACAGTGCGCAATGTGCTCTGGCGATCAAATTAATGGGCGTCGGGTGCGACGCCATGTCCATGTGGTTCCTGTGGGCTTGTCGCTAGAATGCCGGCAGCCATACAAGGACGCCCCTTGAACCCACTCAGCCGCAATTTTCGCGATTGGCTCTACGCCTTTGCCCTGGTGGGCATGCTCCTGCGCGTGAGCATGCCGCTGTGGGCACTGCCGCAGATGAGTGAAGGCGGCTTCCTGCTGATGTGCGGCTCGCAAGGGCTGCACTGGCAGCTCGGCGAGGACAGCAAGGCCAGCTCGCAGCAGTTGCCCTGCGCCCAGTGCAGTGCGCATGCGGCCAGCGTGCAGAGCTTTCCCTTCAGCCCACCACCGCCTCTGGTTGTGCCGGTCGAGCGTCCGCGTTTCGCCGAGGTACTGAGCCTTCAGCCACCGTTTCTGGTAGCTCCGCCCGGCAGGGCCCCGCCGCAGCTTTCCTGAATCCGCGTCACTCGCCCTCGTCGCGAGGGCATTGCGTTGTCTCATATTTCAGGAAACACCATGACTGCATCCGTTTTCATGCCGGCGCGTGCCGGCCGTCTGCCCTTCATTTTCTCTGCCCTTGGCCTGGCGATCAGCGCGCCTGCGTTCGCCGAAGAAATCGCCGACACCGAACTGGCTCCCACGGTGATCACCGCCGTGCAGCAGAGTTCGCCACTGACCATCGAGCCCGACCCCAAGAATGCCCGCCAGCCGGTGCCGGCCAGCGACGCCAGCGACTACCTGAAGACCATTCCCGGTTTCTCCGCCATCCGCAGCGGCGGCACCAACGGCGACACGGTGCTGCGCGGCCTGTTCGGTTCGCGCATCAACCTGCGCACCGATGGCGGCCTGATGCTGGGGGCCTGCCCCGGTCGCATGGATGCGCCGAGCGCCTACATCTCGCCGGAAACCTACGACCAGCTGACCGTGATCAAGGGCCCGCAGACCGTGCTCTGGGGGCCGGGCGCCTCGGCCGGTACGGTGCTGTTCGAGCGTGAGCCGGAGCGCTTCGGCGAGCTGGGCTCGCGCTTGCATGCCAGCGTGCTGGCCGGCTCCAACGGTCGTTTCGACAAGGTGCTGGATGGCGCCGTCGGTGGCGAGCAGGGCTACCTGCGCTTCACCGGCAACCAGGCGCAGTCCGATGACTACCAGGATGGCGACGGCGATACCGTGCCCTCGCGCTGGAAGAAGTGGAACGGCGACTTGGCCATCGGCTGGACCCCGGACGCCGACACCCTGCTGGAGCTGACCGCCGGCAAGGGTGATGGCGAGGCGCGTTATGCCGGGCGGGGTATGGACGGCGCGCAGTTCGTGCGCGAAAGCCTCGGTCTGCGTTTCGAGAGGGGCAATCTGGGTGGGGTGCTGGATAAGATCGAGGCGCAGGTTTACTACAACTATGCCGACCACATCATGGACAACTTCAGCCTGCGCCAGCCCGACCCCAGCAGCATGATGGCCATGCCCATGGCCGCGCAGGTGGACCGGCGCACCATTGGCGGGCGCCTCGCGGCCACCTTCAAGTGGGCCGATGTGGAGCTAGTCGCCGGGGTCGATGCGCTGCGCAGCGAGCACCGCGAACGCAGCTCGACCTACAGCATGATGGGCGGCTACGTCGACGCTGATGCCTACCCCTGGAGCAAGGATGCGGTCAGCCACAACTACGGTTTGTTCGGCGAGGCCACCTGGTACGTCGCCGAGCGCAACCGCCTGATCGCCGGCGCGCGTCTGGATCGCGCCTCGGCCAAGGACTACCGGCAGAGCATCAGCGGCATGATGATGAGCATGCCCAACCCCACCGCCGGCGATAGCCGCGAGGACACCCTGCCCAGCGGTTT
This sequence comes from Pseudomonas sp. zbq_18, assembly GCF_043102245.1. Classification (NCBI taxonomy): domain Bacteria; kingdom Pseudomonadati; phylum Pseudomonadota; class Gammaproteobacteria; order Pseudomonadales; family Pseudomonadaceae; genus Pseudomonas; species Pseudomonas sp. zbq_18. The sequence goes on from NZ_JBICIT010000013.1 coordinate 27,257, forward strand.
CCTGCGCTACGAGCATGATCTGGCCAACTCGCCGACCACTCTGTACGCCGGCCTCGGCCACGTGCAGCGCTTCCCCGATTACTGGGAGTTGTTCTCGCCCAACTCCGGCCCGAGTGGCAGCGACAACGCATTCGCCGGCATCCAGCCGGAGAAGACCACCCAGCTCGACTTCGGCGTGCAGCACAACGGCGGCGACTTGCAGGCCTGGGCTTCCGGCTATGTCGGCCAGGTGCGTGATTACATCCTGTTCAGCTACCAGAGCGGCATGATGGGCATGAGCACCTCCAGCGCGGAGAATGTCGATGCGCGCATCATGGGCGGTGAGCTGGGCGCCAGCTACCGCCTGAGCCAGCACTGGAAGACCGACGCCACCCTGGCCTACGCCTGGGCCAAAAACAGCTCGGACGACGAGGCGCTGCCGCAGACGCCACCACTGGAGGCGCGTCTGGGCCTGACCTACGAGCGTGAGGATTGGAGCGTCGGTGCCCTGTGGCGGGTGGTCGACAAGCAGTCGCGCGTGGCCGAGGGCAAGGGCAACGTGGTGGGGCAGGACTTCGGCGAAACCGCCGGTTTCGCTGTGTTCTCGCTCAACGGCGCTTATCGCGTCAGTGAGCACGTCAAGCTCAGTGCCGGTGTCGACAACCTGCTCGACAAGGACTACGCCGAACACCTCAACCTGGCCGGCGACTCCGGTTTCGGCTACCCGGCCGATCCGGTGGCCATCGACGAGCCGGGGCGTACCCTGTGGGCCAAGGTCGATTTCGACTTCTAAGCCATCCCGGAGCCCGCCCATTGGCGGGCTCTTGCTGTCCGTGGAAACCCTTCGCTAATGGTCGATACCGGCTGCCCATGTGGGTGAATGACGGTCGGGGCTGGCTGTTTCCGGCGCTTTGCTGGTCTATACCCCTGGAGCGGCTGGCCGGCACCCAGATCAAGCGCTGATCATCCGGCTACATGGCCCGCAGTGGTGGGGTAGGAGCAGGTGGCGGCGGCCAGTCGTGAACCTGCAGTACTGGCTGTTCAGTTGCGTGGCCAGGCGATCATCTACCGGACATGGCGGGCGGCTGATCGGCCCGCGCTAGTGACGTGCCTGCGCGAAACCCGCAGAATGCCGTTTTTGCTCCGTCGCCAGGTGGGGTTTTCTTTCGGTCTGTCGGGTCTTGTGCTGAATCATGCGAATGCGGTTGTTGTTACTGGGCGGGGGTAACTCCCTGGGGCAGGCGCTGGTGCGTCAGGGGGCTGAGGAGGACATTGGCTTCCTGGCGCCGCGTCCGCCGGAAGGCGGCTGGGATGCGGCAAGCCTCACCCAGTTGCTCGACGAAACGCGCCCCGATGCGCTGATCAACCTTGCCTACTATCAGGACTGGTTCCAGGCCGAGCACTTCGACGAGCCGCGTTTCGCTCAGCAGGAGCGCGCCGTCGAACGCCTGGCCGAGCTGTGCCAGCATCATGAGATTCTGCTGCTGCAGCCTTCCAGCTATCGGGTATTCGATGGCTCGCGGGCCACGGCCTACAGCGAAAAGGACGAGCCGGTGCCGCTCGGTCTGCGTGGCCAGGCCCTGCTGCGCATCGAGCAGTGCGTGCGGGCCACCTGCCCGCGGCATGTGCTGTTGCGTTTCGGCTGGCTGCTGGATGACAGCGCCGATGGGTTGCTGGGGCGCTTTCTGCAGCGTGCCGAGCGCGAGCAGGAGTTGCTGATGGCGGATGACCGTCGCGGTAATCCGACCCCGGTGGACGATGCTGCGCGCGTGATCCTCGCCGTGCTTAAGCAGCTGGACTGCCAGAGCCCGCTGTGGGGCATCTACCATTACGGCAGTCACGAGGCGACCACGCCGTTGGCGCTGGGTCAGGCCATTCTCGGTGAGGCTCGCGCCTTGCATCCGCTCAAGGTGCAGGAGATCGGTGCCCAGGCGCATGCCGCGCGGGCCGACGCCGCGGAAGAGCCGCAGCACGCGGTGCTGGCCTGCAAGAAGATCATGCACACCTTCGGCATCAAACCACGCGCCTGGCGAGCTGCTCTGCCGGCGTTGCTGAACCGTTACTACCGGCATGCCTGAGAACCCCATGAACGACTCTCCGATTCTGCTCACCGGCGGCGCCGGCTTTATCGGCTCGCACCTGTGCGATGCCCTGCTTGCGGCCGGTTACCGGGTGCGGGTGCTGGACAACCTGTCTACCGGCCGGCGCGACAACCTGGCGCTGAGCAATCCGCGGCTGGAGCTGATCGAGGGCGATGTGGCCGACGCGGCGCTGATGCGCCGCGCCGTAGCCGGATGCCAGGCGGTCGCTCACCTGGCCGCAGTGGCCTCGGTACAGGCCTCGGTGGATGACCCGGTGAGCACGCACCAGAGCAATTTCATCGGTACGCTCAACCTCTGCGAGGCCATGCGCGAGGCCGGTGTGAAACGTGTGCTGTTCGCCTCCAGCGCCGCTATCTACGGCAACAATGGCGAAGGCGTGGCGGTGACCGAGGACACCGCCAAGGCCCCGCTGACGCCCTATGCGGCCGATAAGCTGGCCAGCGAACACTACCTGGACTTCTATCGTCGCCAGCATGGATTCACCCCGGCGATTTTCCGCTTCTTCAATATCTACGGGCCGCGTCAGGACCCGTCATCGCCCTATTCCGGGGTGATCAGCATCTTCACCGAGCGCGCCCTGGCCGGACAGCCGATTACGGTGTTCGGCGACGGCGAGCAGACCCGCGACTTCTTCTATGTGGCGGATCTGGTGCCGCTGCTGGTGCAGGGGCTGACCGCTGCCGAGGTGGCGCCCGAGGCGGTGAATGTGGGGCACAACCAGTCGGTCAGCCTCAATCAGCTGCTGGTGGCCATTCGTCAGGTGCTCGGCGAGTTGCCCGAAGTCAGCTACGGCGAAGCCCGTCCGGGGGATATCCGCCACTCCCGCGCCGATAACAGCCTGCTCTGCCAGCGCTATCAGCTGGCATCCGCGACGCCACTGGCCGAGGGGTTGGCGCGTCTGCTGGGGCGCTGATCTCGACAGGACGAAAAAGCCCCGCGGATGCGGGGCTTTTGTGTGTGGGGCAGGGCTTAGAACTTGTAGCCCAGGCCAACCATGTAAACGAACGGGTCGACATCCACGTCCACCTCGACCTCGCGGCCACCGTAGCTGGTGCTGCCGGTGGTGTCGATGTCGATGTAGCGCACCTGGGCGTTGAGCATCACATTGTCGGTCAGCATGTAGTCCATGCCGATTTGCGCGGACAGGCCCCAGGAGTCGTCCAGGTCGAGGCCGCTGAAGCCCTTGTCTTCCGCCTCACTGGAGAGCTCGGTATCGAAGAACCAGGTGTAGTTGATGCCCGCGCCGACATAGGGCTGGAAGGCGGAGGCGGCGTCCAGCGGGTAGTACAGCACGCTCAGGGTCGGCGGCAGGTGCTTGAGTTCACCGAGCTTGCCGTTGAGGCCGGCAAAGGCGCCGGGCATACCCTTGACGCCGACGTCATGGCTGAACGGGGTGGCGGCCAGCAGCTCGACACCAACGTGATCGGTGACCATGTAGGCGAAGTTCAGGCCCAGCTGGGTGTCGCTGTCCAGCGTGGCCTTGGTGCCGGCCACGTCGGTGTCGAGGGCCCCGACCCAGATATCGCTGCTGCTTTCATGCGGGTCGACGGTGATTGCACCGGCACGGACGATGATGTCGCCGGCCTTGTGGGCCTGCGCCAGCGGCGCGCCCAGAGCAAGGGCGATCAGGGTGGTGGCGAGCAGGGTCTTCTTCATTTTGGGCTCCGGGGAGTCAGCAATGTGTGTTGGCTGACTGTCATCCTACGGAGCACCTGCCGGCGATCTCTTGACCTGGCTCAATGGCCGCGCGTGCCGTGGGTGCGGCGGCCTGTCGCACTACATTTCGTAGGGGTAAATCTTGTCAGCGGCGACTTGATAACCGGCCGTGCCCATTTCGCTGCTGCGCGAGCCGACCTTGAGCGGCCCTTCGATCCAGAACGGCTGGTACAGCGCATCCAGCAGCACGCCCAGCTCGGCGGTGACGTGGACGATCTGGTTGGATGGCGGTGGCGGTACGTGGATGCAGGCGCCGAAGTAGGGCACGAAGAGGAACTCGGTCACCCGGCCTTCCTCGGTCACGTCCAGCGGCACGATGTAGCCGGGCAGCTTGATCTGCTGGCCGTCCAGTTCCTCAACCACCGGCGCGTCCGGCATCGACTGCTGGGCCGCCGGGCCACTCTCGGCAGCCAGGGCGTCGGCCAGCTGGGTGAGGTCGTGTATTGGCATCTGCTGCTGCGGCGGCAGCGGCGGCGCATCTGCAGGAATCAGCTCGCTCCAGGTCAGCTCGCGGATATTGTCTGCCAGCGCGGGGGCTGACCCTGTTGGGATGGCGATGGCCAGCAGCAGGGCGAGCAACAGATGACGCATGGGCAACCTCACAGACGAATGGACAGGCCGTCGGCCAGCGATTGCCGATAGGCGCGCCAGGCAGGCACGGCGCCCATCAGCAGGGCGGCCCCCAGAATACCTGCGAGCAGGCGCCACTCATAGTGGCTGGGCAGGGCGAGTGGCAGATACAGACCGTACTGTGCCTGCACCCATCCCTGACTGACGGCAATGCCGCCGTACAGCAGCGCCAGGCCCAGTACCGCGCCCGCCACGGCCAGCACCAGCGCTTCCAATACCAGCAGACCGGCGATGTGCCAGGGCCTTGCCCCCACCGAGCGCAGGATGGCCATTTCGCGGCGACGCTCGTTGAGGCTGGTGAGAATCGCCGTCAGCATGCCGATCAGGCCGGTCAGCACGACGAACAGCGAGACCACGAACAGTGCCTTTTCCGCGGTGCCCATCAGGCTCCACAGCTCCTGCAGGGCTACGCCGGGGAGAATCGCCAACAGCGGTTCACCGCGGTATTCGTTGACCTGGCGCTGCAGAGTGAAGGTAGCGATCTTGCTCTTCAGGCCGAGCAACATGGCGGTAATGGCTTTGGGCTGCAGGTGCAGTTCGCGCGCCTGCTCGGCCGAGACCTTGGCCGCGCCACGCGCCGGCATGCCGTTCTGCCAGTCGACATGCAGCGCTTCCATGCCTTCCAGGGAGATGTGCAGGGTGCGATCCACCGGCGTACCGGTGCGCGCGAGAATGCCGACCACGCGGAACGGCTTGTCGTCGTGCTGGGTCAGGCTGACCGCGGCAACGCCATGGGCCAGGACGATGCGGTCGCCCAGCCGGTACTTCAGTGCCTCGGCCACTTCGGCGCCCAGCACCACGTCAAACAGATCGGCGAAGGCTTTGCCCTGCGCCAGCTGCAGGCTCTGGCCGCGGCCATAGTGGTAATGCTCGAAATAGCCGACATTGGTGCCCAGCACCCGGTAACCGCGATGCGAGTCACCCAGTGACAAGGGTATCGCCCACTTCACCTGAGGGTGTTTGGCCAGGGTCTCGTAGCTGTCCCAGCGGATATTGTTGGTGGCGTTGCCGATACGGAACACCGAATACAGCAGCAGGTTGACCGAGCCGGAGCGGGCGCCGACGATCAGGTCGGTGCCGCTGATGGTGCTGGCGAAGCTGGCCCGCGCCTCGGTGCGCACCCGCTCGACGGCGAGCAGCAGGCATACCGAGAGTGCGATGGCGAATACCGTGAGCAGCGCGGTGAAACGGCGATTGGCCAGGCTGGCCAGGGCGATGCGCAACAAGTGCATGTCAGATCTCCGCCGGTCGAGTGGCGCGATTCAGTTCGGCCAGCGAGACGTCGCGGTCGAATAGCGGCGCCAGGCTCTGGTCGTGACTGACGAACAGCAGGCTGGCGCCGGCTTCGCGGCACTCGGCGAACAGCAGTCGGAGGAAGGCCTCGCGGGCGTCGTGATCCAGTGCCGAAGTCGGTTCGTCGGCGATCACCAGCTCCGGCTGCCCAATCAACGCGCGGGCGGCGGCCACCCGCTGTTGCTGACCGATGGACAGCGTGTCGGCGCGGCGCTCCAGCAGTTCCGCCCTGAGCCCAAGGTGGGCGAGCAATTGCGCGGCGGCCTCGGCGACGCTGCCAAAGCGATCGACGGCCCGGTCGGCGCGGGTTTTCGAGAAACGGCAGGGCAGTTCGACGTTTTCCCGCACCGAGAGAAAGGGCAGCAGATTGAATTGCTGAAAGATGTAGCCGGTGTGGTCGACGCGGAAGCGATCACGGGCGCCGGACGACATCTGTGCCAGTTCCTGGCCGAGCAGCCGCAAGCTGCCACGACCGGGCTTTTGCACGCCGCCCAGCAGGCCCAGCAGGGTGGTTTTGCCGCTGCCGCTGGGGCCCTTGAGGAACAGGCTTTCACCGCGCTGTAGGGTGAAGGCGGGGATGTCCAGCAGCTCGGCCTGGCCGGGCCAGGCGAAGCCTACGTCGGAGAGTTCGATCAGTGCGTCGGGCATGGGCGATTCGCGTGTCGGAGGTGGTCGACAGCTTAAAGGCAAGCAAGCAGCGGCGCACCCGCAAGTGCGCCGCTAAAGGTCAGAAGCTCAGGCGCGAATGGTTTGGCGTGAGTTCGGCGCCCTGCTGGCCGCTCGGGCCAATCAGCTGTACTTCCAGCTTCTCGGTGTTCGGGAAGGTGCTGAAGAAGCTGCCCAGCTCCAGGGTCTTCAATGCCTCGGCATTGGCGCAGGTGAAGTGGTAGCTGGCCTCGATATCGCTGTGTGCAGCCTCGCCTTCATGGTCATGATCGTCGTGCTCGTGCTCGTGCTCGTGCTCGTGCTCGGCATGTTTGGCGTCAGCGAACAGCGGGCTTTCCAGTTCGGTTTCCTTGAGGCTGCACTTGGCTTCGGCCGGCAGGGCGAACAGTGCCTGAGGCTGCTCCAACTGCTTGCGGGCGGCCGTCACCTTGGCCTTGTCGGCGTCACTGTTGGCGGCATGCTCGAAGCCGACCAGGTTCATGGCCGGGCTTTCCAGCTGGATCTCCAGGGTTTGACCGTCCAGCGCCACGTTGAGGCTGGCCACGCCATGTTCGTGTTTGCCGAGGCTGCCGTGTGCTTCATGGTCATGATCGTGATCATGCTCATGGCTTGAAGCCTGGGCGAGTGCCAGGGGGAGCAGGGCGAGGGGGAGGGCGAGCAGGGTGCGGCGCATGGGCAAACTCCGGCGGTCGTTTTGTTAGGTTATTTTGTAACACCTGGGCGGTGTGATTGGCCAGTCTCACTTGGCGTGGCAGCATGGCCGCTGGATCTACGGGAGCGGGAAACGATGCTGCGAATCAAGGGCCGGGTGGGCGAATGGCCGGTGGACCTGACGGTGGAGATGGATGCCGAGGACTGGGCTCAGCTGGCGGCTCACCTGCCGCTGGAGGCGCCGCCAGCGGTTGCCAGCCCGGCGCCGGTCGGCAGTTCGGCGGACGCTCTGTGGCCACTGGCGCTGCAATTGTTGCAACGTGCCGGTAGCCTGGAAGGCCCGCAGCTGCTTGGCGAGTTGGCGGCATTGGCAGGCAGCGATGCGGCGGGCAAGCGGTTGTTGGTGCGCTTGCGCCATAGCGCCCAGGTGCGGGTGGAAAGCGGCGCCGATGCGCCGCTGTACCGCTGGATCGGCTAAAGGCCGCTGGCCTCAGGCCTGGCCTGCCTGGTTGACCGTCACGCCCGGTGCGCCGTGCTGCAACCGTGTGCGGATGGTGTCGGGAATGGCGGTCTTGCGGTAGTGCCGGGCATCCACCATGACGTAGGTGACTTCGCTGCGGGCAATGGCCGCCTGGTCGGCGTGGCGGCGGATATCGACTTGCAGGCTGAACGAGCTGTTGCCCAGGTGCAGGGTGTTGACGTCCAGCTGCAGCACGTCGTCGAAGCGTGCCGGCGCCTGCCAGTCGGTCGCCATGCGCACCACCTGGCTGTCCAGGCCCTGTTCCAGCAGCGCCTGGTAGCTGCCGAACACGGCGCGGTAGAACTCGGTGGCCGCCACGTCGACGTAGTCGCCATAGCGGGCGTTGAACACCACCTGCTGGGCGTCGCACTCGCCGTAGCGTACCCGTAGCAGCAGACGGAACGGTTGGGTCATATCAAGGCCTTTGCGATCTTCTGAATTAGAGCCAGACAAGGCGAAAACGGCCGAGGGCGCGGAGTTTACGGGCTGTAAATGAGCAGCCCGAGACGCCGTGTCCCGGGCCGTTTTCAACGCAGTATGGCCGACAGTCAGGAGGTCGTTTCTCAGTAGATCGCTTGGTACAGCTTGCGACGGTACTGGGTGACCAGCGGATGGTCGTTGCCGAGCAGGTCGAACACCTGCAGCAGGGCCTTGTGCGCAGCGCCTTCCTGGAAGCTGCGGTTACGCACGAACAGCTTGAGCAGACCGTCCAGCGCGGCTTCGTACTGCTGGCGTGCCAGTTGCTGGATGGCCAGCTGGTAGGTCGCCTCATCATCCTCGGGGTTCTGCGCCAGGCGGCTTTTCAGCTCGGCGCTGTCCGGCAGGCTGGCGGCCTGACGCAGGAAGGTGAGCTGCGCCTTGGCGCCGGCCAGAGCCTGCTTGTGTTCGTCGCCCTTCACCGCGTTGAGTACGGCCTCGGCTTCGCCCAGTTCGCCGCGTTCGGCCAGGCAGCGGGCGTAAAGGATCAGCGCCGCGCCGTTCTCGTTGTCCTCGGTGAGTATCTGCTTGAGCAGATTTTCGGCGTCAGCGAAACGCTCCTCGGCGAAGAGCGCCTGGGCGGTTTCCATGGGGTTGGCCGCCAGCGGTGCCGGTTCGGCCACGTGTGGCTTGAGCATCTCGCGAATGGCCGACTCCGGCTGCGCGCCGGCGAAGCCGTCGACCGGCTGACCGTCCTTGAACAGCACCACGGTGGGCAGGCTGCGGATGCCGAAGCGCATGACGATGTCCTGCTCCACGTCGCAGTCGACCTTGGCCAGCAGCAGCTCGCCGCGGTATTCCTCGGCGATCTTCGCCAGCATCGGCATCAGCGCCTTGCACGGCGCGCACCACTCGGCCCAGAAGTCCACCAGCACCGGCTTGTGGAAGGAGTTCTCGATCACCAGCTGCTCGAAGCTGGCGGCGCCGGAAACGTCGAAGATGTAGGGGGTATCGCTCATGGGGATTCTCGATTGGTGGCTCGCAGGGCGAGGCCTGGAACAAGGCTGTGACTATAAATGCGGGCGCCGCCCGGTGGATACAAGTAGCCCGGATGCAATCCGGGGGCGGAGCTGCCTGCTTCCCCGGATTGCATCCGGGCTACGTGTAGTTCCCTCTCCCGTTTACGGGAGAGGGTTAGAGAGAGGGGCGTCTCAGTCGCGCTTGGCGTGGTACAGGCTGACATTGCGAAACTCCGCCGGCTCGGCCAGGTCCGGCCAAGTGCAGGCGTCGAGCAGGCCCAGGCGCGTATACAGCGGGTGCTGAAAGTCCTTGACCCGTGAGTCGGCCACCAGCGCCTCCTTGCCACGGCTCAGAAACGCGTCGAGCAGTGGCAGGTTGGCGCGGTCGTAGAGTACGTCGGCGACGATGATCAAATCGAAGCGATCCTGCTCGGCGAAGAAATCCAGCGAGTAGCTCAGATCGACGCCATTCAGTTCGGCGTTGGCGCGGCAGGACTCGATGGCCAGCGGGTCGAGGTCGCAGGCCACCACTTGCGCCGCACCAGCCTTGGCGGCGGCGATGGCCGCCACCCCGGAGCCGGCGCCGAAATCCAGCACGCGTTTGCCGCGCACCCATTCGGGCTTGTCCGCCAGCCAGCGGGCCAGGGCCAGGCCGCTGGCCCAGCAGAAGCTCCAGTAGGGCGGCTCTTCGAGGATGCGTCGGGTTTCTTCGGGGCTGAAGCAACGGTCCATGTTGCTGGGGTCGACCAGCCACAGGCGGATATCGGTGCCGGGCAGGGTTTCGGCACTCAGGCGGGCATCGCCGAGCAGTTGTTGCAGGGCGTTCTGCAGCGTTACGGGAGGCGTCATGGGGCTTTCACCAGTGACAGGGTGCCGACGTCGTGACTGCCAGCCTGGGTCACCGGGCGCGGCGGCAGGCGCAGGATCAGACGCCCGGATTGGCTGATGCGGGCGCGCAGTTCGACCCGTGCCCCGCTGGGGAAAGACGCTGGGTTGAACGGCAGGCGAAACGGCAGTGCCTGGCCATCGCCCGTCAGCTTGAGACTGCCCAGCAGCTGCTGTGGCCGGTCGCGCTCGTCCACCACCAGCAGGGCAATTTCCACCTCGCTGCCAGGCGGTGGCGTCAGCAGGCTGCCACGCAGCTCGCGCAGATGCGCCGGCAGCGGCTGTTCGACGGGGGCGGCTGGCGTCTTGGCCGGCGCAGGGGTAGCGGGAGCTTCGGGCTGGGGTGGCTCGCTGGCACAGGCACTCAGGAGCAGGCTCAGGCAGATCAGGAGGTGGCGAATAGTCATGGCGGCATCCGATGCGGCGGTGCTATGTGAAATAGCGCAAAAAACGCGCGCCTGTATACCGGAAAGCCTCTGGCTTGTCTTTCTGGCGCACCCTTGCGCTACCATGAGGCACCTTTTTGCCGGGGCTTTTTCTTCATGCATTGTCCGTTCTGCGCCACCCACGACACCAAGGTCATCGATTCCCGCCTGGTCGCCGAGGGCGAACAGGTACGCCGGCGCCGCGAGTGCGTGGCCTGTGGCGAGCGTTTCACCACCTTCGAGACCGCCGAACTGGTGATGCCGCGTCTGATCAAGCAGGACGGCAGCCGCCAGCCGTTCGACGAGGAAAAGCTGCGTGCCGGCATGCAGCGTGCGCTGGAAAAGCGCCCGGTCAGCGTCGAGCGCCTGGAAGAGGCCATCGCCCATATCAAGCAGAAGCTGCGCGCCACCGGCGAGCGCGAGATCAAGTCGCTGGTGCTGGGCGAACTGGTGATGACCGAGTTGCAGAAGCTCGACGAAGTGGCCTACATCCGCTTCGCCTCGGTGTACCGCCGCTTCCAGGACCTCAACGAGTTCCGCGAGGAGATCGAGCGCCTGGCCCGTGAGCCGTCCAAGGCATGAGCCAGTCCGATCAGCAGTTCATGGCCCGCGCGCTGGAGCTGGCGAGCAAGGGCTTGTATTCCACTCATCCCAATCCGCGTGTGGGCTGCGTCATCGTTCGCGACGGCAAGATCGTCGGCGAAGGTTGGCACGCCAAGGCCGGCGAGCCACATGCCGAAGTGCATGCGCTGCGCCAGGCCGGCGAGCTGGCCCGTGGCGCTACCGCTTACGTCACCCTGGAGCCCTGTAGCCATCATGGGCGCACGCCGCCTTGTGCCGAGGCGCTGGTTAACGCGGGTGTCGCAAGGGTGGTGGCGGCCATGCAGGACCCCAATCCGCAGGTCGCCGGCAAAGGGCTGCTACGCCTGATGGAGGCCGGCATTGCCGTGCACAGTGGTGTATTGGAGGCCGAGGCGCGCGAGCTCAATGCCGGCTTCATCAAGCGCATGGAACAGGGCCTGCCGTTCGTGCGGGTCAAGCTGGCCATGAGCCTGGATGGCCGTACGGCCATGGCCAGCGGCGAGAGCCAGTGGATTACCGGTCCCGAAGCGCGCGCGGCCGTTCAGCGCCTGCGTGCGCGCTCCAGCGTGGTGATCTCCGGGGCCGACACCGTGCTGGCCGATCAGGCGCGGCTGACCGTGCGTGCCGAGGAGCTGGGGCTGAATGCCGAGCTGACATCACTGGCCATCGATCGTCCGCCGCTGCGCGTGCTGATCGACGGACGGCTGCGCGTGCCGCTGTCTGTGCCGTTCTTCCAGGCTGGCCCGGCGCTGGTCGCCACCTGTGCCGCAGCCGCGGCTCGTGATCGCTTTCTCCAGGAGGGCCATGAGTTGCTGGCGGTGCCGGGCAGCAATGGCCATGTCGACCTGCGCAAGCTGCTCATGGAGCTGGCCGCGCGGGGTGCCAACGAGGTGCTGGTCGAGGCGGGGCCCAAGCTCGCCGGCGCCTTTGCTCGCGCGCATCTGGTCGACGAGTTCCAGTTGTTCGTCGCGCCCAAGTTTCTCGGTTCCAGCGCTCGTCCGCTGCTGGACTGGCCGCTGGCGCGCATGGTCGAAGCGCAGGAACTGGAGATTCGCGATATCCGCGCAGTCGGCGCCGACTGGCGCATCACCGCCGTGCCGCGTAAGGCGTCTTAGGTCGCGTAGGTTGGGTCGGGCCGCGTAGGTTGAGCGCAGCGAAGCCCAACAGGTGAGCAAGTTGGCGGAATAGTCGCCCAGGGGTTCGCTTGTTGGGCTTCGGCGCGTAGCACCTCAACCCAACCTATCTCGCCCGCCGCAACCGACACGACCCGCTCCAGCTGTCCGCCAAGCTGCAGTTCAGCGCCAAACGTGGCCGGGCGGCCTGCACTTGTGGTAAAAAGTCCGCCGCGACTTCTCGTCGCACGTTCTCAGGGCGGGGCGAAATTCCCCACCGGCGGTAATGGCCTCTTCGAGGTCTAGCCCGCGAGCGCCTCTCCTGCGAGAGGGTCAGCAGACCCGGTGTGATTCCGGGGCCGACGGTATAGTCCGGATAAAGAGAGAGCGGGATTCCCTCCCAGGGCGCCGTCCGTCTGCGTCCGCGAAAATCCCTATCGATCGGCATTGCCCTGTTTTTGACCAAAACAGGAGATCATCCATGCTGCATTGCACCATCTACCGGGAGGACGCATGTTCACCGGCATAATCGAATCCATCGGCAGCATCCGCGCCATGACGCCCAAGGGCGGCGACGTGCGCGTGTACGTCGAGACCGGCAAGCTGGATCTGGGCGACGTCAAGCTGGGCGACAGCATCGCAGTCAACGGCGTTTGCCTGACAGCGGTCGAGCTGCCCGGTGACGGCTTCTGGGCCGACGTCAGCCGCGAGACCCTGGCGCGTACCGCCTTCGTCGACCTGAAGACCGGCAGCCGGGTCAACCTGGAAAAAGCCCTGACCCCGACCAGCCGCCTCGGCGGGCATCTGGTCAGCGGCCATGTCGATGGCGTGGGTGAAATCGTCAAGCGCGAGGAAAACGCCCGCGCCATCCAGTTCACCGTGCGCGCGCCGCGCGAGCTGGCCAAGTACATCGCGCTGAAGGGCTCGATCACCGTCGACGGCACCAGCCTGACGGTCAATGCGGTCAACGGCGCCGAGTTCGAGCTGACCATCGTGCCGCACACCCTGGTCGAGACCATCATGGCCGACTACCGGCCGGGGCGTAAGGTCAACCTGGAGGTGGACCTGCTGGCACGCTACCTGGAGCGCCTGCTGCTCGGCGACAAGGCGGCTGAGCCCAGCTCGACCGGCATCAGCGAAAGCTTTCTGGCCGAACACGGCTACCTGAACAAGTGAGAGTGCCAGCATGGCCCTGAATACCGCAGAAGAACTGATCGAAGACATCCGCGCCGGCAAGATGGTCATTCTCATGGATGACGAGGACCGCGAGAACGAAGGCGACATCATCATCGCCTCCGAATGCGTCACCGCTGAGCACATCAACTTCATGGCCCGTTTCGCCCGTGGCCTGATCTGCATGCCGATGACCCGCGAGCGCTGCGAGCTGCTCAAGCTGCCGCTGATGGCGCCGCGCAATGGCTCCGGCTTCGGCACCAAGTTCACCGTCTCCATCGAGGCGGCCGAAGGCGTGACCACCGGCATTTCCGCCGCCGACCGCGCGCGCACCGTGCAGGCCGCCGTGGCGCGCAACGCGGTAGCCGACGATATCGTCAGCCCCGGTCACATCTTTCCGCTGATGGCTCAGCCTGGCGGCGTGTTGGCCCGTGCCGGCCACACCGAGGCGGCCTGCGACCTGGCCCGTATGGGCGGCTTCGAGCCGAGCGGCGTGATCTGCGAGATCATGAACGACGATGGCACCATGGCCCGCCGCCCGGAGCTGGAAGTGTTCGCCGAGGAGCACGGCCTGAAGATCGGCACCATCGCCGACCTGATCCACTACCGGCTGATCCACGAGCGCACCGTCGAGCGCGTCAGCGAGCAGCCGCTGGACACCGAGCTGGGCCAGTTCACCCTGGTCACCTACCGTGACGGCGTGGAGAACACCGCGCACATGGCCCTGACCCTGGGCAAGGTGTGTGCCGAAGAACCGACCCTGGTGCGCGTGCACAACATGGAGCCGCTGCGCGACCTGTTCCTGGTCAAGCAGCCGGGGCGCTGGAGCCTGCGCGCGGCCATGGCCGAGGTGGCCCAGGCCGGCAGCGGTGTGGTGCTGCTGCTCGGTAACCCGCTGACCGGCCCCGAGCTGCTGGCCCACCTGGGTGGCAAGCAACCGGCGCCGACCCCGGCGACCTACAGCACTGTCGGTGCCGGTTCGCAGATCCTGCGCGACCTCGGTGTGCGCAAGATGCGCCTGATGAGCTCGCCGATGAAGTTCAACGCCATATCCGGCTTTGACCTCGAAGTAGTAGAATACTTGCCCGCAGAGTAGGGCCCTGCCCAAAGACTGCTGCGCGTCGGCCATACGTCGTTGGAAATGGCCTCGGGATGCTCATTTACCGTACGTAAACTCCGCTCCCTCGGCCATTTCCGCCTAGTCTGGCTCTAGCTCGCAGCCTTTGAGCAGGACCACAAGCCCGTAGGCTAACTTTTCATTACGGAATGCGAACGGCATTCCGGCTCTTTATACAGACTGAGACTCGCCCATGACCCTGAAGACCATCGAAGGTACCTTCATCGCCCCGCAAGGCAAATTCGCCCTGGTGGTTGGCCGCTTCAACAGCTTCGTCGTCGAGAGCCTGGTCAGCGGCGCCGTCGACGCCCTGGTCCGCCACGGTGTGAAGGAAGACGACATCACCGTCATCCGCGCGCCGGGTGCTTTCGAGATTCCGCTGGTCACCCAGAAAGTCGCTCAGCGTGGCGAGTTCGCCGCCATCATCGCCCTTGGCGCGGTGATCCGTGGCGGTACCCCGCACTTCGAATACGTCGCCGGTGAATGCACCAAGGGCCTGGCCCAGGTCTCCATGGAATACGGCGTGCCGGTCGCCTTCGGCGTGCTGACCGTCGACTCCATCGAGCAGGCCATCGAACGTTCCGGCACCAAGGCCGGCAACAAAGGTGCCGAAGCCGCTCTGTCCGCCCTGGAAATGGTCAGCCTGCTGGCGGCCTTGGAGGCCAAGTGAGCCTGAATCACGACGACAGCCAGGACGCACCGCAGCCCAAGGCCAAGGGCAAGATCGCCCAGCGCCGCGTGGCCCGCAGCCTGGCCATGCAGGCGTTGTACCAGTGGCAGATGGCGGGTCAGTCGCTGAACGAGATCGAAGCGCAGTTCCGCGTCGATAACGACTTCAGCGGCGTCGACGGCGCCTACTTCCACGAGATCCTCACCGGCGTGGCCCGGCAGAAGCCGGAACTGGACGAGGCGTTCACGCCGTTCCTGAGCATCCCGCTGGACGAGCTGGACCCGGTCGAGCTGGCCATCCTGCGCCTGTCGGCCTGGGAGCTGAAGGATCGCGTTGACGTGCCCTACAAGGTGGTGATCAACGAAGGCATCGAGCTGGCCAAGGTGTTTGGCGCGACCGACGGGCACAAGTTCGTCAACGGTGTGCTGGACAAGCTGGCGCCGGTGCTGCGCGCGGCCGAAGTCAAGGCCAACAAGCGCTGAGACATTGGGCGAGTTCGAGCTGATCCGCCGCTACTTTGCCGCCTCGCCTTGTGCGCAGGCGGCCTCTGGCGTGGCACTGGGTATCGGCGACGACTGCGCCCTGCTGCAACCGGGACCAGGCCAGCAATTGGCCATTTCCACCGACACCCTGGTCTGCGGCGTTCATTTCCCCGTTTCCTGCGATCCCTTCCTGCTGGGGCAGCGCGCGCTGGCGGTCAGTGTCAGCGACCTGGCGGCCATGGGCGCCGAGCCGCTCGGCTTCACCCTGGCGCTGACCCTGCCCGAGGCCGATCCGGCCTGGCTGGACGGGTTCAGTTGCGGCCTGGCGCAGATGGCTCAGGCGTGCAGCATCACGCTGGTCGGTGGTGACACCACCCGCGGGCCGCTGAGCCTGACGCTGAGCGTGCTCGGCCAGGTGCCGGCCGGGCAGGCGCTGACCCGTTCCGGGGTGCGCGCAGGCGACTTGCTCTGCGTCGGTGGCAGCCTCGGCGATGCTGCCGGCGCCTTGCCGCTGGTGCTGGGTGAGCGCGAGGTAACGAACGAGGATGGCGACTATCTGCAGCAACGCTATTGGGCGCCGCAGCCGCAGCTGGCCCTGGGTCAGTGGCTACGGGGTCGGGCCACGGCGGCGCTGGATATTTCCGACGGTTTGCAGGCCGACTGCGGGCATATCGCCGCCGCCTCCGGCGTGGCGCTGCAGATCGAGCTTGCCCACCTGCCGCTGAGCCCGGCGCTGCGCCGCGTGGCCGGCGATCAGGCGCTGGCCTGTGCGCTGGCCGGTGGCGATGACTACCGGCTGGCCTTTACTCTGCCGGCTGAACTGCTGCCGAGCCTGCAGGCTCAATGGCCCGAGACGGTGGTGATCGGCCGGGCCGTGGCCGGGCAGGGTGTGCACCTGCTCGACGGCCAGGGGCGCAGTGTCGAGCTGCCACGGGCTGGCTATCAACATTTCGGACAAAGCTTAGGGATGCAAGGTGACTGAAGTCGTGAAAGTCGCGCCGCAGGTGTGGCGCAACCCCTGGCACTTCCTGGCCTTCGGCTTCGGCTCCGGGCTGCTGCCCAAAGCGCCCGGCACCTGGGGGTCGCTGGTGGCCATTCCTTTCATCCCGTTGTGGCAGATGCTGCCGGACTGGGGCTACTGGCTGATGCTCGGCATCACCATGCTGTTCGGCTTCTGGCTGTGCGGACGGGTGGCTGAAGACATGGGCGTGCATGACCACGAGGGTATCGTCTGGGATGAAATGGTCGGCATGTGGATCACCCTCTGGCTGGTGCCGGAGGGTTGGTACTGGCTGCTGCTAGGCTTCCTGGTATTCCGGGTGTTCGACATCCTCAAGCCCTGGCCGATCCGCTGGATCGATCGACATGTGCACGGTGGCGTCGGCATCATGTTGGACGATGTGCTGGCTGGGGTATTCGCCTGGCTGGCCATGCAGGTGTTGGTCTGGGGACTGACCTGAGGCGGAGGTAAGCATGCGTGTTTGCTGGTGGGCGCTGCTGATGTGCCTGGCCTGGCCGAGTGCCTGGGCCGAGCAGGCGCTGCCGACGGATATCCAGCTGGTCAGCGAATACTGGCCCAGGCATACCAATCCTGATGGCAGTGGTGTGGCCTGGGAGATCATGCGTGAAGTGTTCGAGCCCGCTGGCGTGGCTGTTGCGGCGCGTAACGAGCCCTATATGCGCTCCATCGGCCTGGTGCAGCGGGGTGAGGCCGATGCCTGGCTGGGCTCCTACGCCAACGAAATCAGCGAGCGGGTCATCTACCCGCATCACGCCTATGACGCTGACCGTATTCAGGCGCTCGGCCTGGTCACGCAACCGCAACCCACGCTGGACACGCTCACTCGTTTTCACCTGATCTGGATTCGTGGCTACGGCTACAACGAGTACCTGCCGGGGCCGCTGCGTTTTCAGGAAGTCGAGCGGCGCAACGGTATCCTCGACATGCTGGTGCGCAATCGTGCCGACTTCTACATCGATGCCAGCACCGAGGTGGCTGACGTACTGGCTGCCAGCCGGGAAGCGGAACGGTTCCGCACCTATGACCTGACCCGCTTGCCGCTCTACCCGGGCTTTGCCGATACTGCCCGCGGTCGCGCCCTGGCCGAGATATATGACCGGCGCATGGCCGAGCTGATACGTGCGGGCAGTCTGCGGCCGATTTTCCGCCGCTGGCAGCAACCGTATCCATTCGACAAGGACATGGAGAACCCTAATGCGTCGCCTTGAGCTGTTCGCCGCCGGCCTGTTGCTGATCCTGAGCCCCGTATCGCATGCCGAGCCGCAGGTGCAGGTGGTTGGTCTGTTCCCCGATGCCGCCGTGCTGCTGGTGGATGGCCAGCGCAAACTGGTGCGTTCCGGACAGACAGGGCCCGGCGGGGTCAAGGTGGTCAGTGCCAACAGCAAGGGCGCGGTGCTGGAGATCGGCGGCGTCCAACGCAACTATTCGCTGTCACGCGAGTACAACCAGGCGGGCAGCAGCGAGCCACAGCGCTCCCAGCTGAGCATCAGTCGCGGCGCCGGTAACCACTACTGGGTTGCTGGCTCCATCGAGGGCCATCCGGTGCAGTTTCTGGTGGATACCGGTGCCACCTCGGTGGCGATGAACGAAGGCCAGGCACGGCGCCTGGGCATCGATTACCGAGTCAAAGGCCGGCCAATGGTGGCCAGCACCGCCGGTGGCAATATCCGCGCCTGGAGCATCAAGCTCGACAGCGTCAAGGTCGGCGGCCTGGAAGTGCTAGGCGTGGAGGCGGCGGTGCTGCAAGGCGACGCCCCCACCGAGGTGCTGTTGGGCATGAGCTTCCTCAGCCGGGTGCGCTGGCGCGAAGACAATGGCGTACTGCTGCTGGAATCCAAGCTGTAAGGCGCAACCCTTCGGTTTCTTCGATCCTTATCCTCGATAATTCAGGCTGCGCCGGGCGGCGCTGCGACTGGTACAATGCCGGCCTTTTCTGCCGAACCTCATCAGGAGCTACCGGTGTCTGTCGTCTTCGTCGCCGCCTCCCAACTGCCCACGCCCTTCGCGGTGTTCACCATGCACGGTTTCCTCGATGAGGAGAGCGGCAAGGAGCACGTGGCCCTGACCCTGGGCGACGTCGCCGATGGTCAGCCGGTGCTGGGCCGTCTGCATTCCGAATGCCTGACCGGCGATGCCTTGTTCAGTCAGCGCTGCGATTGCGGCGACCAGCTCGAAGCTGCCCTGCGCGCCATCGCCGCCGAGGGCCGCGGCGTACTGCTGTACTTGCGCCAGGAGGGCCGTGGCATTGGCCTGCTGAACAAGATCCGCGCCTACGAGCTGCAGGACGCCGGCGCCGACACGGTCGAGGCCAACGAGCGCCTGGGCTTCGCCGCTGACCAGCGCGACTACTCGATCTGCCAGCCGATGCTCGATCATCTGGGCATTCGCAGCATCAATCTGATGACCAACAACCCGCGCAAGGTCAAGGCGCTGGAAGGTTTCGGCGTACGCGTGGCCGAACGCCGCCCGCTGGAAATCGCCCTCAACCCCTACAACCGCAAGTACCTGGCGACCAAGGCCGGCAAGCTCGGCCACATGCTGGGCCTGCAGCACCAGGAAGAAACCGAATGACCCGCGCCGAAGTGCGTCGTCGACTGGCCCTGGAATGGTGGCGCTGGCTCGGCTTCGCCCTGGCGCCGCTGTTCTTCCTCAATCTGCTGTTCGGTGACAGTCAGGCCCTCGGCAGCGTGCTGGAGATGCCCCTGTTCATCGCCGGCGTAGCCTCGATGTTCGTCAGCCTGCCGCTGTTTTCCGCCTACAAGCGCGCGCTGATCGCCACCGAGCAGGCGCTGGACAGCGAAGCCGAGCGTGACGCCTGGCTGGAGCTGGCGCGGCAGCGGCGCAAGGCCTTTCTCGGCGCCTCGCTGCCGGCCTGGATCGGCGCCATCGCCCTGTTCACCGGGCTGCATGCGGTGGCTCTGTTCCTGCTGGCCATGAGCAGCGTGGTGCTGCTCTGTCTGTACCGTATCCCTCGCCAGCTCGGGTGATGCGCGCACTGCTGGCCGCCGGCCTGCTGCTGATCTGTGCCGCGGCGCAGGCGGCCGAGCGGGTGGTCAGCCTGGCCCCCTCGATGTCGGAAATCATGTTGGAGCTGGGCGCCGAGTCGCGTCTGGTCGGCATGCTGGATGGCGGCGAGCGGCCGGCAGGCCTGGCGGGCATACCGACGGTTGGCCGCTTCGGCAGTCTGGATGTTGAAAGCCTGCTCAGTCTCAAGCCCGACCTGATCCTGCTCACCCCCGGCAGCCTGCCCGATGCCCAGCGCCAGCAACTGGCCGACCTGGGGCTGGCCGTCTACCTGAACGAGGCGCGCGACTTCGACCAGCTGGCCGAGGCGTTCGCCGAGATCGGCGCGCGGGTCGGCCAGCCCGAGCGGGGCGCAGACCTGCGTGCACAGTTCCGCGATGGCATGCAGGCGCTGCGCCAGCGCTATCGCCGCTCGCCGGCGGTGCCGGTGTTCTACCAGATCTGGCATCAGCCGCTGTACACCATCGGTGACCGTCAGCTGATCGGTGAGGCGCTGCAGGTCTGCGGCGCGCGCAATGTCTTCGCCGACCTCACGCTGCCGGCACCTCAGGTCAGTGTCGAGGCCGTACTGGCGCGAGCACCCGAGGTGATCCTCGGCGGCAGCGGTGCCGAGCTGCAGCACTGGCAGGCCTGGCCGCAACTGCCGGCGGTGCGGCTAAGGCAAGTCTGGACGGTGCCGGACAAGGGCCTGGAGCGACCCAGTTTTCAGATGTTGGCGGCGACTGCCCGCTTGTGCGAGCAGTTGGCCCAGGCGCGCTAGCCGGGCGCGATGTGCACGGTTTGCTCCGCATCAGGTTGAAAAAAGGCCCCGGAAGGGGCCTTTGTCGTTTTACAGCGCGGGGGTCCAGGTCAGGCCGAGCAGCAGGCTGCGCGGGGTTTCCTGATAGCCGTAGTAGCGGTAGTCGCCGGCGTACTGGTACAGCGCGGTGCCGTAGTCCTTGTCCAGCAGGTTGGCCAGCTTGAGGTCGAAGGCCAGCTCGGTGCTGGCCTGCCAGCTGCCGCGCAGGTCGAGTACGCCGTAGCCGGCGATCTCGCGGCTGTTGGCGACGTCGTCGTAGCGCTGGCTGTAGGCCTGCCAGGTGGCGCCGACATTGAAGTCGCCGAGGCGGCGATCGAGATCCAGGCTCAGGTGGCGCTTGGCGCGGCGGGCCAGGGTGTGGCCGCTGTCGCGGTCGCGCGGGTCGATAATGCTCAGCGACAGGTTGCCGCTCCAGGCACCGAGTTGCTGCTGCAGGCTGGCCTCGAAGCCGTTGATACGCGCCTGGTCGACGTTGTAGTTGCGACCGATGAAGGTCGAGCTGTCCCACACATAGGTGATCAGATCCTCGACGTCGGTGCGGTACAGCGAGGCCTCCAGGCGCGTGCTTTCGGCCAGCTGACTGCGCCACTGCAGCTCGTAGCTCTTCGAACGCTCGGGGTCGAGGTTGGGGTTGCTGCCCCAGTCATCCGGGCCGTAGAGGTCGTTGAAGGTCGGCACGCGGAAGCCTTCGGCGTAGGACAGCACCAGCTCGTTGGTCGGGTTGATCGGCAGGGTCAGCGCGGCGTTCCAGGTGTTCTCGCTGCCGTACTGCTCGTTCTTGTCGTGGCGCAGGCCCAGTTCGGTGGAGAAGTGCTCACCCTGGTAGCTGTGCTGGATGAAGGCGGCCTGGTTCCAGCGGCTCTCTTCGCTGTAGGCGGTGCTGCTGTGCAGATTGTCTTCCTGGTAGTCCAGGCCGACGCGCAGTTGCTGGCCGTTGCCGAGCTGCAGGGTGTTCAGCCAGGCGGCCGAGTCGCGGTAGGTGTTGAATACGTCGCTGCCCGGGTAGAGCTTGTCGAAGTCTTCCTGCTTGTCTTCGCTGTGACCCAGCTCCAGGCGGCTGCTCCAGCTGTCCGCGAGGTTGGCGTCGACGTAGGCGGAGACGCTGCTCTGGCTGAATTCGCTCCAGTTCTCGGCCGGGTAGCTGAGGTAGGTGCTGTTGTCGAAGCGGCCGTAGGGGTTGTCGTATTCGCTCTTGCCGCGCTGGTCGACGGCGCTCAGGCCGATTTCCAGGTCATCGCTCAGGCTGTGGGCCAGGTTGAGGCTGAAGCTGCGATTGCGGAAGGCATCGTGGTCGGCGTCGGAGGCGTAGGACACATCGCTGCGGTCGATACCGTCGGTTTCTTCCAGGCTGCCGGTCAGGTTGTAGCGGGTGCGACCGTCGCCACCGGACAGACCCAGGCTGCGCTCCCAGGTGCCTTCGCTGCCGCCGGCCAGGCGCAGGTAGGGATGCAGACCTTCGCCCTCGCCGCGGCGGGTGAATATCTGTACGACACCGCCCAGCGCGTCGGCGCCGTACATGGCCGAGCGCGAGCCGCGCAGCACTTCGACGCGCTCGATCTGCTCGACGCTGAGAAACTGCAGCGCCGCGCCGCCGGAGGAGGCCGAGCCGATGCGCACGCCGTCGATCAGCACCAGGCTCTGGGCATTGCTGGTGCCGCGGATGAACAGGCTGGTGTTGGCGCCACGGCCGCCGTTGCGGATGACCTGTACACCGGGTACGCGGCTGAGCAGCTCGCCGACGCTGCTCGGGTTGAGGCGCTCGATATCCTGGCGGGTGAACACGCTGATCGCCGCGCTGCTCTCGCCGCGTTGCTGCACGTCGCGGTTGGCGGTGATGACGGTATCGGAGAGTTTCAGCGCCTGATCACGGGACAGGTCATCGGCGACGGTCAGGCCGGGGGCCAGCGCCACGGCGAGGGCTAGACGGGACAGCTTCATGTAAGTTTCCTCAAAGAATGCACACTTCGAGGAGGGCGGGAGACAGGCGCGCGCGGGCGCCTGACGGTGCGGCCCTCCGCAACACCAGTCGAAATCCGTCAGGCCGGTCTCCGGACTCTCGACGCCGGCCGGCTCGCCTTCCCGGATGACTCCAGTGGCTGTTGAGCAGGCCTGCGAGCCTGGGCTCGCGGTCGATTACCGTTGCGGGGGCAGTGCCGGGATTGCCTGTTGGCGCACCGGCTTCCCGATTATCGCTGGCCTTGGCCAGCGCACCTGTCAGAAAGAAAAAACGCCGCGCACCTTAGTGCACGGCGTGGTCAAGCTCAAGCAACTTTACGGCGGTTCAACATGAACTCTGTTCAAGCTGCTGCAATCGGCGACGGACGGCCGCCTCGATGCCGGCTTCGTCCAGGCCGCATTCAGCCAGCATCTGCGCCGGCTTGGCGTGCTCGACGTAGTAGTCGGGCAGGCCCAGGTGCAGCAGTGGCATGACGATATTCTCGGCGGCGAGGAATTCGCTCACCGCGCTGCCGGCGCCGCCCATCACGCTGTTTTCCTCAAGGGTCACCAGCAGATCGTGGCTGGCGGCCAGTTCGCGCAACAGGGCTTCGTCCAGGGGTTTGACGAAACGCATGTCGACCACGCTGGCATCCAGGGTTTCGCCCACGCGCAGGGCTTCGGCCAGTTGCACGCCGAAGACCAGCAGCGCGGTGCCGCGGCCCTGGCGGCGCACCACGGCCTTGCCGATCTCCACGGCGTTGAGGGCCGGGTCGATGGCGGCATTCGGGCCGCTGCCGCGCGGATAGCGCACCGCCGCCGGGCCGTTGAACTGGTGGCCGGTGGTGAGCAGCAGGCGCAGCTCGTTCTCGTCGCTGGGGGTCATCACCAGCATGCCGGGGATGCAGCGCAGGTAGGACAGGTCGAAGCTGCCGGCGTGGGTCGGTCCGTCTTCGCCGACCAGGCCGGCGCGGTCGATGGCGAACAGTACGTCGAGGTTCTGCACCGCCACGTCGTGGATCAGCTGGTCGTAGGCGCGCTGCAGAAAGGTCGAGTAGATCGCCACCACCGGCTTGGCGCCCTCGCAGGCCATGCCGGCGGCCAGGGTCACCGCATGTTGCTCGGCGATGGCGACGTCGAAATAGCGCTCCGGGAAGCGTTCGCTGAAGGCCACCAGGTCGGAGCCTTCCTTCATCGCCGGGGTGATGCCGAGCAGGCGTGGGTCGGCGGCGGCCATGTCGCACAGCCACTGGCCGAACACTGCGGAGTACTTCGGCCCGGCGGCTTTCTTCGGCTCGCCCTGCGGCTTGTTGATCGGGTCGAGCTTGGTGATCGCGTGGTAGCCGATCGGGTCGGCCTCGGCGGGGGCGAAGCCCTTGCCCTTCTTGGTCACCACATGGAGGAACTGCGGGCCTTCGAGGTCGCGCATGTTGCGCAGGGTGGCGAGCAGGGTCGGCAGGTCGTGGCCGTCGATGGGGCCGACATAGTTCCAGCCCAGCTCCTCGAACAGGGTGCCGGGGACCAGCATGCCCTTGGCGTGTTCCTCGACCTTACGCGCGATTTCCCAGGCGCCGGGCAGGCGCGAGAGGATCTTCTTGCTGCCCTCGCGCATGCTTGAATAGGTGCGGCTGGAGATGATTTTGGCCAGGTAGTTGGACAGGCCGCCGACGTTCTTGGAGATCGACATGTCGTTGTCGTTGAGCACCACCAGCATGTCGGCCTTGACGTCCGAAGCATGGTTGAGCGCCTCGAAGGCCATGCCGGCGGTCAGCGCGCCGTCACCGATCACGGCGACCGACTTGCGCTTGCTGCCCTGCAGCTTGGCGGCGATGGCCATGCCCAGTGCGGCGCTGATGCTGGTGCTGGAGTGGCCGACGCCGAAGGTGTCGTACTCGCTCTCGCTGCGGCGCGGGAAGGCGGCTAGGCCGTCCTTCTGGCGCAGGCTGCCCATGCGCTCGCGGCGCCCGGTGAGGATCTTGTGCGGGTAGGCCTGGTGGCCGACGTCCCACACCAGGCGGTCATCCGGGGTGTCGAAGATGTAGTGCAGGGCGATGGTCAGCTCGACCACGCCGAGGCCGGCGCCAAAGTGCCCGCCGGTCTGGCCGACGCTGTACAGCAGGTACTGGCGCAGCTCGTCGGCGAGGCTTTCCAGCTCGCTCTCGGCCAGGCGGCGCAAGCCATCCGGGGTGTCGGCGCGGTCGAGCAGCGGCGTGACGGGACGCTCGCGAGGGATCTCGTGGAAGGTGGTCGGCATCAGGCGAATCGTTATAGGTATGCAAAAGATGCAGCAGTTTACCTGATGCGTCGTGCCTCGCCCAATTCGCGCCGATGACGCGGCTATTGGTCGCGGTAATGGCGGCCGAGGAAGTCCAGCAGCAGGGCGTTGACCTGCCCTGGCTGCTGGCCCTGCAGCCAGTGTCCACACTCGCTCAGCAGGTGTTGCTCCAGGCGTGGCACGCGTTCGGCCATGCGCTTGAGGGTATGGGCCTCCAGGCGGGCGACCGGGTCCTGTTCGCCGACCAGGAACAGGGTCGGTTGCTCGACCTGGCACCCGGCCAGTGGTTCGGTTTCCTGCCAGCTGCGCTCGAAGTTGCGGTACCAGTTCAGCGGGCCGCGAAAGCCGCGGGCCAGGGCCTGGCGGTAGTGGGCGAACTGCGCTTCGCTGCACCAGGTCGGCAGGGCGGGATGTTCGTCGAGGCCGTCGAACAGGCGTGCACCGGCCGGTTTGTCCTGCAGCAGGGCGTCGCCCAGGTCGGCCAGCAGCAGGCGCAGGCTGCGCTCGATATCGGCGTCCAGTTCGGCCTCGGCGACGCCCGGCTGCTGGAAGTAGAGGATGTAGTTGAAACGCCCGGCATAGGCCTCGCGCATGATCTCGATGGCCGGGCGCTTGGGGCGTCCGCCGAAGGGCACCGACATGGCTACCAGCGCCTGCACCCGCGCGGGCTCCAGCAGGGCCAGGTGCCAGGCCACCGGCGCGCCCCAGTCGTGACCGACCATGCACACGCGCGGGTGGCCGAAGTGATCCATGGCGGCCTGGATATCGGCGCACAGGGTCAGCAGCGAATAGGCCTCGGGCTCGGCCGGTGCGCTGCTGGCGCCGTAGCCGCGCATCTCCGGGGCGAAGGCGCGATAGCCGGCCTCGGCCAGGGCCTGCAGTTGCGGCGCCCAGGAATGCCAGCACTCGGGGAAGCCGTGCAGCAGCCACACCGGGTGGCCGTCGCGCGGGCCGCAGACATGGACGCTGAGCTGGATGCCGTTGACCTGCAGGGTTTGCTGTTCGATGGCGTGCATGGACGTGTCCTTACCAGGTATCGACGAAGGGGCGTTTCTTGCCGCTGCGCACCGGCGGCAGCGGCGTGGCGTTGAGGCCGCGCAGCAGCCAGGCGCGGCTCTCGGCCGGGTCGATCACCGCATCGATCTCCAGGTAGCTGGCCATGTTCAGGCCCTTGCCGCGCTGGTAGGCCTTGCTCACCAGCTTGTCGAACAGCGCCTGGCGAGCTTCTTCGGTCTCCTGGGCCGCCAGTTCCTTGGAGAAGCCCAGGCGCACCGCGCCTTCCAGGCCCATGGCGCCGAACTCGCCACTGGGCCAGGCGGCGGTGAACAGCGGCGAGTGGAAGCTGCCGGCGGCCATGGCCTGGGCGCCGAGGCCGTAGCCCTTGCGCAGCACCAGGGTGAAGAAGGGCACCGACAGGCTGGCGGCGGCGACGAACATGCGCGACACATGGCGCACCGTGCCCTGCTTCTCCGCCTCGGGGCCGACCATAAAGCCGGGGGTGTCGCACAGTGAAACCATGGGGATGTCGAAGGCGTCGCACAGCTGCATGAAGCGCGCGGCCTTGTCGCCCGCCAGCGCGTCGATGGCACCGCCCAGGTGCGCGGGGTTGTTGGCGATCAGGCCGAAGGGCTTGCCTTCGATGCGGATGAAAGCGGTGACCAGTCCCGGGGCGAACTGGCGACGCAGCTCCAGCACGCTGCCTGCGTCGGCCAGGGTGGTGATGACCTGACGGATGTCATAGACGCGCAGGCGGTTTTCCGGGATCAGGTGGCGCAGCTCGCGCTGGTCGCTGCACTGCCAGTCGGCCAGCGGGCCCTGGAAGTAGCTCAGGTACTGCTTGGCGGCAGCGACGGCCTCGGCCTCGTTCTCCACCAGGATGTCGATCACCCCGTTGGGGCCCTGCACGGCGCTGGGGCCGACCTCTTCCGGCTTGTAGCTGCCCAGGCCACCGCCTTCGATCATCGCCGGCCCGGCCATGCCGATGGTCGCGTCCCTGGCGGCGATGATCACGTCGCAGCAACCGAGCAGCGCGGCGTTGCCGGCGAAGCAGCGGCCGGACACCACGCCCACGGTCGGCACCAGGCCGGATAGCTTGGCCATGCCGATAAAGGTGTGGCAGTCCAGCCCGGCCACGCCGACGAAGTCGGTGTCGCCCGGCCGGCCGCCGCCGCCCTCGGCGAACAGCACCAGCGGCAGGCGCCACTGTTCGGCAAGGCCGAGCATACGATCTGTCTTCTTGTGGTTCATCACGCCCTGGGTACCGGCGAACACCGTGTAGTCGTAGGCGATGGCCATGCAGCGCGCCGGCTGGCTGCCGAACTGCGCGGCATTGACCGTGCCGATACCGGCCACCAGGCCATCGGCCGGGCTCAGTTCCAGCAGCTCCTCGGCCGAGCGCCGGCGGCGCTGGGCGGCCAGGGCCATGGCGCCGTATTCGATGAAACTGTCGGCATCCAGCAGGTCTGCCAGATTTTCACGAACAGTGCGCTGGCCGGTCTTGCGCCGCTTGGCCACGGCGGCCGGGCGCCGCGCGTCGGTGAGCAGGGCGTGGCGCTCCAGCACCTCGGCCAGGTCGGCGCGGATATGCTCGAGGTCGAGAGTCTGCTCGTCCTGCTGGCCGTTGCCACTGACCTCGCTCGGCTCGATAAACAGCAGCGCCTGGCCTTCGCCCAGGGCATCGCCCGGCTGGGCGGCCAGGGCACGGACGATGCCGCTGCACTCGGCGCGCACCACGAACTCCATCTTCATCGCCTCCAGCACGGCGATCTGCTGGCCGACAGCGACGCTGTCGCCTTCAGCGACCTCCAGACTGACCAGTACGCCGGTGCTCGGTGTGTTCAGCGCCAGGCTGCCGGTCGGCGCCTCGACCTGCTGCTGGCGGGCGCTGGCGTCGTGGCCGGTTGTGCTGAAGTAGCGATGGGCATGGGCCTCGCGGCGCGGCGCCAGCAGGCTCTCCATTTCGCGTTCGACGAAGCGGGTGTCGACCTGATTGCCCTGCACGGCCTCGTGCTGCAGCAGGTTCTGTAACAGATGGACGTTGCTGGCCACGCCCTCGAGGCGGAATTCGCACAGCGCGCGATAGGCGCGGCGCAGGGCGGCCGGGTAGTCGCTGGCGCTGGCGATCAGCTTGGCCAGCAGCGAGTCGTAGGCCGGGCTGACCGGGTAGCCGGCGTAGCCATAGCCATCCACGCGCAGACCGGGGCCGGACGGTGGCTGATAGGCGTTGAGCACGCCGGCGGCCGGACGCGTGCTGCCATCGGCGTGCTGGCTTTCCAGGTTGATGCGCAGCTGCACGGCGCAGCCCTGCGGCCGTGGCGGCTGCAGCAGGCCCAGTTCGGCCAGGCTTTTGCCGGCGGCCAGGCGCAGCTGGGTGTGCAGCAGGTCGACGCCGGTGATCTGCTCGGTCACCGTGTGTTCCACCTGCACCCGTGGGTTGGCTTCCATGAAGTAGAAGCGTTCGCCGGCCAGAAGGAACTCGAAGGTGCCGATGCCGCGGTACTTCACCTCGCCGGCCAGGTTCAATGCGCAGGTGATGATCGCCTCGCGAATACCGGCGTCGAGGTCGGGGCTGGGGGCGATTTCGATCAGCTTTTGATTGCGCCGCTGCAGGCTACAGTCGCGCTCCCACAGGTGGCTGACGGCGCCGCTACCGTCGCCGAGCACCTGTACTTCGATGTGCCGGGCCTCCTGCACCAGCTGTTCAACATACAGCGCGCCATTGCCGAAGGCTGTTTGCGCCTCCGACTGGCAGCGCGCATAGGCCTCGGCCAGGTCGCCGGCGTCGCTGACCGCGCGCATGCCGCGCCCGCCGCCGCCGGCCAGGGCCTTGAGCATCAGCGCGCCGTGCGTGGTGAAGAATGTCTGGGCCTGTTCCAGGCTGACGGCGTGGTTGATGCCTGCCACCAGCGGCGCGCCGCAGCGTTCGGCCAGGGCGCGGGCGGCGGCCTTGTCACCGAACAGTTCCAGCACCTCGGGCGCGGGGCCGACGAAGGTCAGCCCGGCGGCCTGGCAGCGGCGGGCGAATTCGGCGTTCTCGGCGAGAAAGCCGTAGCCGGGGTGAATTGCCGTGCAGCCCTGCTCGCGGGCGATGGCGATCAGCTGATCCATGTCCAGGTAGGCCGGCACGCCGCGGCCCTTGAGCGCTACGGCCAGGTCGGCCTTGCGTGTGTGCAGGCTGGCGCCGTCGTCTTCGGCGAACACGGCGATCGAGCGGATGCCGAGGTCGGCACAGGCCTGGGCAATGCGGATGGCGATCTCGCCGCGATTGGCGATCAGCAATGAGGTGAAAGGCATGGCCGGCCGGCTCCCGTCTGGTTCTTGTAATCGAGCCATCTTAGGCGCCGGGCGGCGAGGGTAAAGCAAGCCTGATCAGGCGAAAGGCAAGGTATTGATGCGAGTGATGGTGACGGCGCTCAGTGGCGCCGTTCAACGATGTAACGGGCCAGCTCGCGCAGCGGCTCGGCGCTGTCGCCGAACAGGCGCAGGGCGTGCAGGGCCTGGTCGCGCAACTCCAGGGCGTAGGCCTTGGCCGCGTCGAGGCCGAGCAGGGCGGGGTAGGTGGGCTTGTGGTTGGCCTCGTCCTTGCCCTGGGTCTTGCCCAGGGTGGCGGTGTCGCTTTCCACGTCGAGGATGTCGTCCTGCACCTGGAAGGCCAGGCCAATGGCCTGGGCATAATGCCGCAGCGAGCGCAGCGCGGTGTCGTCGGCGTTGCCGCTGGCCAGGGCGCCCAGGTGCACGCTGGCTTCGATCAGGGCGCCGGTCTTGTGCCGGTGCATGGTTTTCAGGGCCTGCTGGTCGATCTGCTTGCCCACCGATTCGAGGTCGATGGCCTGGCCGCCGACCATGCCCGCCGCGCCAGCGGCACGGGCCAGGCCGAGCACCATGGACAGGCGCAGGTCGGCATCGCGGGGGTTGCGTCGGGCATCGGCCAGGGCTTCGAAGGCCAGCGCCTGCAGGGCGTCGCCGGCGAGTATCGCGCAGGCTTCGTCAAAGGCCTTGTGGGTGGTCGGCTGGCCGCGGCGCAGGTCATCGTCGTCCATGGCCGGCAGGTCGTCGTGCACCAGGGAATAGGCATGGATCAGCTCGACCGCGCAGGCGGCACCGTCAGCCTGAGCCAGATCACCTTCCAGCGCCTCGCAGGCGGCGTAGACCAGCAATGGGCGCACCCGCTTGCCGCCATTCACCACGCTGTAGCGCATGGCCTGGTACAGGCGGGCCAGCTCGGGGCGGGTCGGTTCGAACAGCTCGGCCAGTGCGGCGTCGACACGGGCGGCGCAGCGCTGCTGGTAGTCGCCGATCATGCCTGCTGGTCCGCGTCGAAGGGTGCCTCTTCCAGCTCGCCGTCGCGCTCAAGGAGGATCTGTACCTTCTGCTCGGCCTGGGCCAGGGCAGCCTGGCAGTCGCGGGTCAGGCGAATGCCCTGCTCGAAGGCGCCGAGGGAGTCTTCCAGGGACAGCTCGCCGCTTTCCAGGCGCTCGACCAGCGTTTGCAGCTCGGCGAGGGAGGTTTCGAAGTCGGCGGCTTTCTTGCGTGCCATGGCGTGGGTCTCGGTAGCAGGTTCGGAACGGGCGCGACACTAGCAGGCCACGCCCGGTGGGGCAAATCAGGCGGCGAAGTAGGTGGCGTGGAAGTAGTACAGCGTCATGCCGCTGCCGACCAGCAGTACCAGGGCGCGCAGTAGGCGCGGTGGCAAGTGCTCGCCAAGGGCGCCGCCGGCATAGCCGCCCGCGGTGGCGCCGGCCAGTAGCACCAGCAACTCGGCCCAGCTGACGCGTCCGGCGAGGATGAAGGTCAGGCTGGCGACGCTGTAGATCACTGCGGAAATCAGGTTTTTCAGGGCATTGGCGCGAGCCAGTGGATGGCCCTCGATGGAGAAGGCGGCCAGTTGCAGGATGCCCATGCCGGCGCCGAAATAGCCGCCGTAGATGGATACGCCGGCATGCGCCGCCAGCGACAGCGGCGTGTGCGGCGGTTGCGCGGCCTCGTGGCGACGGGCGGCCAGGGCGCGGGCGAGCCAGGGGCTGGCGGCGAATAGCGCGGTAGCGGCCAGCAGCAGCCAGGGAATCAGCACGCGGAACACCGTGTCGCCGCCGATCAGCAACAGCAGACCACCGCCCAGGCCACCAAGCAGCCCCGCCAGCAGCAGTGGCAACAGGTAGCGCCCGAGTGGGCGCAGTGAGCCGCGCGCAGCCCAGGCCGCGGCGACGCTGGCCGGCCACAGGGCCACGGCATTGGTGGCGTTGGCGGTGACTGGCGGCAGGCCGGTGGCCAGCAGCGCCGGGAAGGAGAAGAAGGTGCCGCCGCCGGCCAGGGCATTCATACCGCCCGCCGCGCAGCCGGCCAGGGCCAGTAGGAGAATATCGATCAGGGTCATGGGGGCGGCAGCTTAGTCGTCTGCGCGGAAGCTGACCAGACGACCAAGGTCTGGGTCAGAAACGCAGTACGTCGCCGTTGCTGCGGGTCGGCCCGATGATCGGGAATTGCGGCTGCGGCGTTTGCGGCTTGGCCGGGCGCTGTGGTGCGGGGGCAGGCTTGCTCGCTTCGGCCGCCGGCTGGTTGCGCAGTGGCTCGATGGCCTTGGCCAGGTCGGCCACCAGCTGACGCAGCAGGCGGCTCTGCGCCTGCACCTGATCGGCCGGGGTGCCGCTGTGGCTTTCTTCCAGGCGCAGCAGGCGGCTGTCGCGCAGGTTGCCGGCTTTGTCCAGCAGGCGCCACTGGGCTTCCAGAATGGCCGGTTGGGCCGGGCCGGAATCCAGGCGGATGATGCTCAGCAGTACCTGAACTTCGGGCTTGAACTCGCCCGTGGCGGGGGCCAGGACGGTACGCTGGCTGTCCAGGCGCCAGGCCAGCTGGCGCAGCAGCAGCTGGTCGATGTCGGCGGCCAGGCTGCCGGCCCAGCGGGCGTTTTCGGCGGCCAGCAGGCTGCCGTCGAGCTGGCGCTGCAGGAGGGCTTCGCGTTGCAGGTAGTCGGCGATGGAGACCGGGCCGAGCAGGACGGCCAGGCCCTGTTCCTGGGTGGGCACGCCGACGTTGGCGTTATCCAGCTGATAGAGCGGTACAGGCTGGTGCGCCGTACAGCCGACCAGGCCGATCATGCCGGTCAGCAGCAGTACGAAAGCGAGGCGCAGAGGTTTCATCTGTTTACCCTGGGCCGAAGTGAGCGGCCGAAGAACGAGTGCGGGGCGGCCGCGTATCATCCGCCAAACCGCGTCGAGACTCCAGCCCGAAGCGCTCGCTGTAGCGCTTTGGGAGCTCTGGGCTGCACGTGTGGGAGCGGCTTCAGCCGCGATTGGGCAACGGCAAAGCATCGCGACTGAAGTCGCTCCCACGATGATTGTTTGTGCATGCAGGTGTTGTGGGTATGCCCCAAACCAAAGCGCGTAGGATTGCTCGGGCCGCGCAGGTTGAGCGCAGCGAATCCCGACAGACTAGCGCCCAGTCAACTCCGCTGTTGGGCTTCGGCGCGTTGCGCCTCAACCCAACCTACGGGCGATGCGCTTGCCTGCATTGATCAAAACAAAAGAGGCGCAATCTGCGCCTCTTTTGGGTTTCCGCTTGCCGTCAGCTTGCGGCTGGCTCGACCAGCAGCGCGTCGACCCGTTGGAAGCCGCGCGGCAGCTTGTTGCCACGCCGCCCGCGCTCACCCTTGTAGTGCTCCAGGTCGTCGGCCTTGAGCGTGAGCGTGCGTTTGCCGGCCTGCAGCACCAGGGCGGCGCCTGATGGCAGTACGGCCAGGTCGGTGAGGTATTCCTCGCGGCTGGCCACGCGCTCGCCGGGGATGCCGATGATCTTGTTGCCCTTGCCTTTGCCCAGCTGCGGCAGGTCGCGCACCGGAAACAGCAGCAGGCGGCCTTCGGTGGTCACTGCCGCCAGCCAGTTGTCGTCCAGACTGGACACCGGTTTGGGCGGCACCACCAGCGAGCCGTTGGGCAGGGTCAGCAGGGCCTTGCCGGCCTTGTTCTTGGCCTGCAGGTCCTCGCCCTTGACCACGAAGCCGTAGCCGGCATCCGAGGCGATCACGTACAGGGCGCTGTCGTCCGGCAGCAGCACGCAGTCGAAGGTCACGCCCGGCGGCGGGGTCAGGCGGCCGGTCAGCGGCTCGCCCTGGCCTCGCGCCGAAGGCAGAGAGTGGGCGGCCAGCGAGTAACTGCGCCCGGTGGAGTCGATAAACACCGCGTACTGGTTGGAGCGGCCGGGCGCAGCGGCCTTGAAGCCGTCGCCGGCTTTATAGGAAAGCCCCGTCGCGTCGATATCGTGGCCCTTGGCGCAGCGCACCCAGCCTTTCTCCGAGAGCACCACGGTGACCGGTTCGGTCGGCATCAGCTCGGTTTCCGACAGGGCGCGGGCTTCGGCGCGCTCGATGATCGGCGAGCGACGGTCGTCGCCGTATTTCTCGGCGTCGGCGAGAATTTCGCTGCGCACCAGTTTCTTCAGCTTGGTGTCGCTGCCGAGCAGGGCCAGCAGCTTGTCGCGTTCCTTGGCCAGCTCGTCCTGCTCGCCACGGATCTTCATCTCCTCCAGGCGCGCCAGCTGACGCAGGCGGGTGTCGAGGATGTAGTCGGCCTGGATCTCGGTGAGGCCGAAGGTGGCCATCAGCACCGGCTTGGGCTGATCCTCGGTGCGGATGATGCGGATCACTTCGTCGATATTGAGGAAGGCGATGAGCAAACCTTCCAACAGGTGCAGGCGCTTCTCCACCTTGTCCAGGCGGAACTGCAGGCGGCGGCGCACGGTACCGACGCGGTACTGCAGCCACTCGCTGAGCAGGGTGCGCAGGTCCTTGACCGCCGGCTTGCCGTCGAGGCCGATGACGTTGGTGTTGACCCGGTAGCTCGACTCCAGATCGGTGGTGGCGAACAGGTGGGTCATCAGCTCGTCGGCGTCAACGCGGTTGGAGCGCGGGATGATGACGATGCGGCAGGGGTTCTCGTGGTCCGACTCGTCGCGCAGGTCGGCGACCATCGGCAGCTTCTTGGCCTGCATCTGCGCGGCGATCTGTTCCAGCACCTTGGAGCCGGAGACCTGGTGCGGCAGGGCGGTGACCACGATGTCGCCGTCCTCGACGCGATACACGGCGCGCATGCGCACCGAGCCGCGGCCGCTCTGGTAGATCTTCAGCAGGTCGGCGCGCGGGGTGATGATTTCCGCCTCGGTGGGGAAGTCCGGGCCCTGCACGTGTTCCATCAGTTGCTCGACGCTGGCGCTCGGCTCGTCGAGCAGGCGCACGCAGGCGGTCGCCACTTCGCGCAGGTTGTGCGGCGGCACGTCGGTGGCCATGCCCACGGCGATGCCGGTGGTGCCATTCAACAAGAGGTTGGGCAGCCGTGCCGGCAGGGTCGCCGGCTCGTCCATGGTGCCGTCGAAGTTCGGCACCCAGTCCACGGTGCCCTGGCCCAGTTCGGCCAGCAGCACCTCGGAGTAGCGCGACAGGCGTGCCTCGGTGTAACGCATGGCGGCGAAGGACTTGGGATCGTCCGGCGCACCCCAGTTGCCCTGGCCGTCGACCAGGGTGTAGCGGTAGCTGAACGGCTGGGCCATCAGCACCATGGCCTCGTAGCAGGCGCTGTCGCCGTGCGGATGGTACTTGCCGAGCACGTCACCGACGGTACGTGCCGACTTCTTGTGCTTGGCGTCGGCGTCCAGACCCAGTTCGCTCATGGCGTAGACGATGCGGCGCTGTACCGGCTTGAGGCCGTCGCCGATATGCGGCAGGGCGCGGTCCATGATCACGTACATGGAGTAGTTCAGGTACGCCTGCTCGGTAAAGTCGGCCAGGGACCGGCGTTCGACGCCTTCCAGGCTCAGGTCGAGGGTGTCGCTCATGCGTGCCTCATTAGCGGGTTGATTGGCGCAGCACCAGGGTGCCGCCCTTCTGGGTGAATTCGAGTTGTTTGAGGGCGCTCATGCCGAGCAGCACCTGTTCGCCGTCCATGCCGGGGGTGATCAGCGCGGCGACATTGTGCAGCCGGATATCGCCCAGCTGCAGCAGACCCAGGCGCGTGCGCCAGCCGGTGACGGTGCCGTTGGCGGTGCGAATCTGCACCGGCGCGCCGCGCTCAAGGCTGAGGCGCTCGGCGACTTTCAGCGGCACGGCGACGGCGGTGGCGCCGGTGTCGAGGAGGAAGGTCAGGGTGGTGCCGTCGATCTGCCCGTCCAGCAGGTAGTGACCGCCAGGGCCGGCGGCCAGACGCACTTCGATGAAATCCGTGCCGTGCACCGACTGGGGATTGCGGTTGGGGTTGGCGCGTTCGTCTTCCCAGTCGCCGAACCAGTGGGTGGCCAGGGCCAGGGCAGCGACCCAGGCCAGGATCAGCATGATGCGGGCGGCGCGCTGGCCGGCGACCGGTTCGCTCATTTCGCGCTCCAGCCGCCCTGCGGTGCCTTGAGTTGCCAGATCAGTGGGCGCTGTTCGCCATCGGCGCGGGCCAGGTCGTTGTTGTCCAGGCCCACCCAGGCGCTGTTCTTGTCCAGCCACAGCGCTTCGGCGGTGCCGTAGGGTTCAGGATGAACGCGACTCTCATCCTGGGCAATGGTGCTGAACGACCAGCATTTTTCCTCCGCGCCAGTGTTTGGATGACGCCGGCAGATGCGGTGCTCCAGGCGCTCCAGGCTGAACAGCTTGCCGCCGTGCAGCGCCAGGTCACCGAAGCTGCGCGGGTAGCGCTTGTCGCTGTCAGGTGTCAGCGGCGAGCGGCGTAGGCCGGCCTCGGACATCAGCACGCAGCCCCCGGTGCAGCGCCAGCGTCCTTTTTCCCAGTGCATGACCAGCAGGCCGCGGCGCTCACGTTCGGCAGCCAGCCACAGGCGAGCGCCGTTCGGCTCGATGACCAGGCCTTCGAGCAGGGCGTTGTGGTGCAGCAGCATGCCACTGGCACGGGCCTGGCGGATCAGGCTGTCCGGCAGTTTCAGCCACTCGGCCAGGCCACTGGGGCCGATCTGCAGCAGCGCGGTATGCGCCTCGCTGAGCAGGTAGCGATTGCCCTTGTCGTCGCAGCTGACGCTCTCGAAATCCAGCTCGCCGCCACGCACCTGGTTGGCGACCCAGGTGCGCATGCGCAGGCCCCAGGGCAGCGCGCTGGGTGGCACCGGCGGGGCGACAAAGGTTTCCGGCTCGGCCTGCCAGGCCGTATCGCCGGGCTGCAGGACATACAGACGGTCGTCCTCGCGGTCGGACACGGCCAGCCATTGCTCGCCGCAGCGAGTCAGACCGGACAGATTGCCGCCGCGCATGCCGTCCACCGGGTGCTCGGCCAGCAGCTCCAGCTGTGCGAGTTCGACGGGTTTTTCGGCCGCGACAGTCGTACCAGCGAGCAGCAGGCCGGCCAGGGCGAGGCTCAGCCTCACGCCAGCACCTCGGCCAGGTTGCCCTTGGTTTCCAGCCAGCTCTTGCGATCGCCGGCGCGTTTCTTGGCCAGCAGCATGTCCATCACCTCGCGGGTGCCCTCGAAGTCTTCCAGGGTCAGCTGCACCAGACGGCGGGTGTTGGGGTCCATGGTGGTTTCGCGCAGTTGCGGCGGGTTCATCTCGCCCAGGCCCTTGAAGCGGGTGACCTGCGGCTTGCCGCGTTTTTTCTCGGCCACCAGGCGGTCGAGGATGCCGTCGCGCTCGGCCTCGTCGAGGGCGTAGTAGATCTCCTTGCCCAGGTCGATGCGGTACAGCGGCGGCATGGCCACGTAGACGTGGCCGGCGTCCACCAGCGGGCGGAAGTGGCGCACGAACAATGCACAGAGCAAGGTGGCGATATGCAGGCCGTCGGAGTCGGCGTCGGCGAGGATGCAGATCTTGCCGTAGCGCAGCTGGGAGAGGTCGCTGGAGCCGGGATCGAGGCCGATGGCCACGGCGATGTCGTGCACTTCCTGACTGGCCAGCACTTCGCCGCCGTCCACTTCCCAGGTGTTCAGGATCTTGCCGCGCAGCGGCATGATGGCCTGGAATTCCTTGTCGCGGGCCTGCTTGGCGGAGCCGCCAGCGGAGTCACCCTCGACCAGGAACAGCTCGGCGCGCATCGGCTCCTGGCCGGCGCAGTCGGCCAGCTTGCCCGGCAGTGCCGGGCCCTGGGTGATCTTCTTGCGCTCGACCTTCTTGCCGGCCTTGAGGCGGCGGCCGGCGTTGCTGATGGCCTGTTCGGCGAGCTGCTGGCCCAGCTCCGGATGGGCGTTGAGCCACAGGCTGAAGGCGTCTTTCACCACGCCGGAGACGAAGGCCGAAGCCTCGCGGGACGACAGGCGTTCCTTGGTCTGGCCGGAGAACTGCGCCTCCTGCATCTTCATCGACAGGACGAAGGCGATGCGTTCCCAGACGTCTTCCGGGGCGAGCTTCACGCCGCGCGGCAGCAGGTTGCGGAATTCGCAGAACTCGCGCATGGCGTCCAGCAGGCCCTGGCGCAGGCCGTTGACGTGGGTGCCGCCCTGGGCGGTGGGAATCAGGTTGACGTAGCTTTCCTGCAGGCTCTCGCCGCCTTCCGGCAGCCACAGCAGGGCCCAGTCCACGGCTTCCTTGTTGCCGGCCAGCGAGCCGCAGAACGGCTCATCGGGCAGGCGTGCGTATTCGCTCACGGCGTCGGTGAGGTAGGAGCGCAGGCCGTCCTCGAAGTACCAGCGGGTGGTCTCGTTGTTGCTCTTGTCGGTGAAGGTGACTTCCAGGCCGGGGCAGAGCACCGCCTTGGCCTTCAACACGTGCTTGAGGCGGCTGATGGAGAACTTCGGCGAGTCGAAGTACTGCGCATCGGGCCAGAAGCGCACGCTGGTGCCGGTGTTGCGTTTGCCGACGGTGCCGACCACTTCCAGGTCGGTGGCCTTGAAGCCGTCGGCGAAGGTCATGCGGTATTCGCTGCCGTCGCGCTTGACCTTGACCTCGACCTGGTTGGACAGCGCGTTGACCACCGAAATACCCACGCCGTGCAGGCCGCCGGAGAACTGGTAGTTCTTGTTGCTGAACTTGCCGCCGGCGTGCAGTTTGGTGAGGATCAGCTCGACGCCGGGGATGCCTTCTTCGGGGTGGATGTCGACCGGCATGCCGCGGCCGTCGTCGATCACTTCCAGCGAATTGTCGTCATGCAGGATGACCTGGATGACCTTGGCGTGGCCGGCCAGGGCTTCGTCGACGCTGTTGTCGATGACTTCCTGGGCCAGGTGGTTGGGCCGCGCGGTGTCGGTGTACATGCCCGGGCGCTTGCGCACCGGGTCAAGACCGGAGAGGACTTCGATGGCATCGGCGTTGTAGGCGTTCTGCTGGGCCATAAGCGGTTCAGGTCTTCTTCAAAGGGTGGAAAAGTCGAAATCGGCCCAGAGCGTCGGGGCGAAGCCGGCCAGCTCGAGGATTTCCGGGATGCGTTGGGCGAAACCCTGGTAGCTGTGGTCGCCACCTGCCTGGATATCCAGCAGGCAGCCCTGGTAGAAGGCTTCGGCCTGGCGATAGTCGAGGGTC
The DNA here is from genome assembly GCF_043102245.1 of Pseudomonas sp. zbq_18. NCBI lineage: Bacteria > Pseudomonadati > Pseudomonadota > Gammaproteobacteria > Pseudomonadales > Pseudomonadaceae > Pseudomonas > Pseudomonas sp. zbq_18. Next base: position 65,175 of record NZ_JBICIT010000013.1, read on the forward strand.
TCGTCGGCGGTCTGCAGCCATACGCGGTAGCGTACGGCATCGCGCGGCTCGGCTACTTCCTGCTCATGCAGGGCGGCCACATGGTCGTGGGTCAGCAGCCAGGATTCGCCGGTGTAGTGGTTGGTCTGCTCCAGTTCCTGGCCGCCGAACAGCCGGTGGGGGCGTACCGCCGGATTGATCAGGACGGCATCCAGGCCATGCTGCTCGGCCAGCACGGTGGCGTAGTAGCCGCCCAGCGAGCTGCCGACCAGCAGGGGGCGGCCCAGTTCGCCGATGGCTGCCTGCAGCTGGCTCAGGGCCTGGCGCGGATGATGATGCAGGGCCGGCACGCGCACCTGTTGGGCGATGCCGCAGTGTTCGGCGACTTTCAGCAGCTGGCTGGCCTTGGTCGAGGCCGGCGAGCTGTTGAGGCCGTGAATATAGAGGATGCTGGGAGTCATGGAGCGGGAGGCTACAAGCTAGGCGGCGCTAGCCGCAAGCATTGACACGCGGACGTGCGGGCTTAGTAGCCCTTGACGCTGTAGTCCACCTCGAAGTCGATGCCGGTGACCCGCGACACACCGGTCTCCAGTTGCCCGTCGGCGTGCAGACGCAGCCAGCGATAGCCGGGCGCCGTAGTGTCGACCTGGAACTCCTCGCTGCCCGGGGCGAACTGTACGCAGGTGGACGGCGAGGCGAGCAGGCGCACGCCATTGCGCTGCTGGTCGAACTCCTGGTGGATGTGCCCCCAGAGCAGCGCCTTGACCTGCGGATGGCGATCCAGCACGGCGAACAGGGCATCCGCATTGCGCAGGCCGATGGGTTCCATCCAGGCACAGCCGATGGACACCGGGTGGTGATGAAAGCAAATCAGGTGATGGCGCTGTGGCGCTTCGCTCAGGGCCTGTTCCAGCAGCTCCAGCTGATCATCGGCCAGGTAGCCGGGCACGGCGCCGGGAATGGAGGAGTCGAGCAGAATAATGCGCCAGTGGCCCAGATCCACCACGGACTGCAGCAGGTCGCTGTTGGCGCAGGCGCTGCGCATGATCGGTACTTCGTCATGGTTGCCGGGCAGCCAGCGTGCCGCGTTGCCGAGGTCGGTGGTGAGGTGATGGAAGCGCTGATAGGAGGCCAGGCTGCCATCCTGGGACAGGTCGCCAGTGGCGAGAATCAGGTCGATGTCGGGTTGTTCGGCCTGAACCTTTTCGATCACCTTTTCCAGGCTGTCGCGGGTATTCATACCCAGCAACTTGCCATCGTCCTCGGCAAAAAGGTGGCTGTCCGACAGCTGCACCAGCAGCATCGGGCGGTCAGAGGCAAGGGATGACGGGCGCGACAAGGGCCTACTCCTGAGCGATGTCCCAGGATTATGGTGGGTGAAACGTGATTCGGTAAACCCGACAAGCGCGAACAGGTCACATTTGTGTGGTTGCGATTACAGGACGGGTTCCAGCTCGTGACCGCAGGCGATGCAGTGACTCAGCCACTCGCCGAGAAACAGATTGAGCTGGCTCTTCTCGTCCGGCTGGTGCATGGCGGCGTTGGGGTAGGGGTAGATGCTGCGAAAGCGGCGGGCGTTTTCCGCGCCCGTCACCTCGGCCATGCGTGCGTCATGGTAGGCGCGCACTTCCAGGCGGGGCACCGGCAGCCAGCTCAGGCTGTGCTCCTGGCGTACTTCCAGGGTGGTGGTGTAAGGGCAGTTTTCGGTGATGCGCAGCGCCAGTACGCCCAGCAACTGGTCGCCCTGGCTCAGTGCCACGCGACGTTCGCCCTCGGCGGCGCGCATGTCCGGCAGCAGGCGCAACAGGCGCGCATAGTTGGCTTCGCAAGCGGCCTGCAGTTCGACCAGGTCGACCCGGTAGCGCTCGCGCAACAGGTTCATGACCACAACCCCCGCACTTCGGCGCGGTTCAGCGCCAGCCATTGCAGGGCGATGATGCTGGCGGCGTTGTTGATGCGCCCGTCCCGCACGGCCTGCAGGGCATCTTCCAGCGGCCAGACGTGCACGCGGATGTCTTCGCCTTCCTCGGCCAGGCCGTGAACGCCGCCGGCGCCTTCGCTGTCGCAGCGGCCGGCGTAGAGGTAGACGCGCTCGTCCGAGCCTCCGGGCGAGGGAAAGTAGGTGGTGATGGGCCATAGCGAGGTGAGCGTCAGATTGGCTTCTTCGACGGCTTCACGGCGGGCGACCTCTTCTGGTTCCTCATCCTTGTCGATCAGGCCGGCAACCAGCTCGATCAGCCAGGGGTTGGCGGATTTCTCCAGGGCGCCGACGCGGAACTGCTCGATCAGCACCACGTTGTCGCGTTGCGGGTCATAGGGCAGCACGCAGACGGCGTCGTGGCGTACAAACAGTTCGCGGCTGAGCTGCGGGCCCATGCCGCCGGCGAACTGGCGATGCCGCAGGTGCAAACGATCCAGGCGGTAGAAACCCTTGAAACAGGTCTCACGCTGAAGCACCTCGACGTCGTGTGTGGTCATGCATGTCCCCTCTGGTGCGGCATGGTGCGGCTGGCTGATGACGAATGTGCGCGCCGCACGGCGGCTTTGGCAAGTGTCTGGCGGCACGATGGTAGCCTCGCGGTGGGCCCCGGCTAAACAGTTTCGCCGGCAATTGCGACAAGAGGAACATGGAGGCGTTCAGTCGCTGTGGATTTTCTGCGGGCGCCGATCTGGGCTTGGATGGAAGCATGCCGCCAGCCACAATGGCGCCCGCGCCCGGAACAGATGCCGGCGCCTGCAGTCGAAACGCCCGTCGCCGCTCAAGGAATGTTCATGCGCTCCATCGCCGTTGCCAGCCTGCTATCTCTTTCTTTCCTGCTTGCGGGCTGCCAGTCGCTGCTTTCGGGCAGCGCCAGCCAGCCCTTGCCGACCACGCGCCAGGCCTGGGAGCATCGCCCCGCCGGGTGCCTGGAAAAGGATTGCCCGCTGGTCAATATCGACCTGCAACTGCTCGACGGCATGCCGGCGCTCAATGCCCGTATCGAGCGCGAGCTGCTCAAGCTGACCATCGAGCTTCCGGGCGACCCGCCGCCGCCGTCGCTGGCCATCCATGAGCGTGAGTTTCTGGCTGGCGGCAAGCCCGGCTGGATGAGCTATCTGCAGGCCAAGGTGCTGGAGCAGCACGGCCGGCTGGTGGTGATCGAGCTGTCCAGTTATCGCTTCAATGGTGGCAAGCGTGGTGTGCCAGGGCGTGCCTATCTGACCTACGACCGTGAGCTTGACCGGGTGGTCGGCCTGGACGACCTGCTGCTGCCGGGGTTGCAGGAGGCCTTTTGGGAGAAGGTGCGCCAGGCCCACCAGGAGTGGCTGAAGCAGAATGGCCTGGCCGATAACGCCGAATTTCAGGCGGTCTGGCCCTTCGTGCGTACCGCCAATGTGGCGCCACTGCGCAACGCGGTGATGCTCAAGTACGAGATCGAGCGTATCGCCCCCTACGAGAGCGGTCACCCGACCCTGTATATCCCCTACGGCCAGCTCCAGGGTGTTTTCAAACCCGCCTATTTTCCCGGCGGGCGCTAGGCCAGCTGAGTGACGTTCTCGGTGCAAACAAAAAGGCCCCGCGAGTAATGCGGGGCCCCAGTAGCAGCGCCGGTCAGACCTGCTTGTAGATCACCGAACCTTCGTCCTTGAAGCGCTCGGCCTGCTCGGCAAAGCCTGCCTCGATGGCCTTCTGCTCGTCGGTCAGGCCGTTCTCGGCGGCGTATTCGCGCACCTCCTGAGTGATCTTCATCGAGCAGAACTTCGGCCCGCACATGGAGCAGAAGTGGGCGACCTTGGCCGAGTCCTTGGGCAGGGTCTCGTCGTGGAAGCTGCGCGCGGTGTCCGGGTCGAGGCCGAGGTTGAACTGGTCTTCCCAGCGGAACTCGAAGCGCGCCTTGCTCAGGGCGTTGTCGCGGATCTGCGCGCCCGGGTGGCCCTTGGCCAGGTCGGCGGCGTGCGCGGCGATCTTGTAGGTGATGATGCCGGTCTTGACGTCATCCTTGTTCGGCAGACCCAGGTGCTCCTTGGGCGTCACGTAGCAGAGCATGGCGCAACCGAACCAGCCGATCATGGCGGCGCCGATACCGCTGGTGATGTGGTCGTAGCCCGGGGCGATGTCGGTGGTCAGCGGGCCGAGGGTGTAGAAGGGCGCCTCGTCGCAGCATTCCAGCTGCTTGTCCATGTTCTCCTTGATTAGCTGCATCGGCACATGGCCGGGGCCCTCGATCATGGTCTGTACGTCGTGCTTCCAGGCGATCTTGGTCAGCTCGCCGAGGGTTTCCAGCTCGCCGAACTGCGCGGCGTCGTTGGCGTCGGCAATCGAGCCCGGACGCAGGCCGTCGCCTAGCGAGAAGCTGACGTCGTAGGCCTTCATGATTTCGCAGATTTCCTCGAAGTGCGTATAGAGGAAATTCTCCTTGTGATGCGCCAGGCACCACTTGGCCATGATCGAGCCGCCGCGGCTGACGATGCCGGTGACGCGCTTGGCGGTCAGCGGCACATAGCGCAGCAGCACGCCGGCGTGGATGGTGAAGTAGTCCACGCCCTGTTCGGCCTGTTCGATCAGGGTGTCGCGGAACAGCTCCCAGGTCAGGTCCTCGGCGATGCCGCCGACCTTTTCCAGTGCCTGGTAGACCGGAACAGTGCCGATCGGCACCGGCGAGTTGCGGATGATCCACTCGCGGGTCTCGTGGATGTGCTTGCCGGTAGACAGGTCCATGACCGTGTCCGAACCCCAGCGGATGCCCCAGGTCAGCTTGGCCACTTCTTCCTCGATCGAAGAGCCCAGCGCCGAGTTGCCGATGTTGCCGTTGATCTTCACCAGGAAGTTGCGGCCGATGATCATCGGCTCCAGCTCCACGTGGTTGATGTTCGCCGGAATTATTGCCCTACCGCGGGCGATCTCGCTGCGCACGAACTCGGGGGTGATCTCTTTCGGGATCGAGGCGCCGAAGCTCTGCCCGGCATGCTGTTCCTTGAGCAGGCCAGCCTCGCGCGCCTCGGCCAGCTTCATGTTTTCGCGGATGGCGACATATTCCATCTCGGGGGTGATGATGCCCTGCTTGGCGTAATGCATCTGGCTGACGTTCTTGCCGGCGCGGGCCCTACGCGGGTTGCGCACATGGGCGAAGCGCATGGCGGCCAGCTCGGCGTCGTTCAGGCGGCGCTGGCCGAACTCGGAGGACAGGCCGGGCAGCTTCTCGGTGTCGCCACGGTCTTCGATCCAGGCGCTGCGCACGTCGGCCAGGCCTTTGCGCACGTCGATGTTGACGTTCGGGTCGGTGTAGGGGCCGGAGGTGTCGTAGACGGTGACCGGGGCGTTGATCTCGCCGCCGAAGGCGGTCGGGGTGACGTCCAGGCTGATCTCGCGCATCGGTACGCGGATGTCCGGGCGCGAACCCTGCACATAAACCTTCTGCGAACGGGGGAAAGGCTGGATCGACTGCTGGTCGACCTGGGCGGACTCGCTAAGGTTCTTCGCTTGTTGTTTGACGCTCATCGGCTCGGCTCCTCGGTGGGATGTCGGAGCGAACCTGAAGGCGGAAGGCGCACCACGGGTGGTGCCGAGAGGACTCGCCGAAAGCGGGCGAGGACATCTTGTTCCCTACGCAGGCCTTAACCTGATCAGGTTCAACGGGATCCGGAACTCTCCGATCTCAGCCCACGATTCTGGGCACCCCGACAAGAACTGGCGGCAGTCTAATCAAAAATTGTACACAACAGCAATTGCGGGCTCGTTTCTAGCGTGCCTTTCGTCGGCAGCTTCTGGGGGCTGGCCTATATAAAGCATTGGTATTGTTGCGGCTGGGCAACAAAGCTTGCCGTAAACCGGCCTGCCGTTGCGCTGCGCTCGCCTTGACCACCGCCAGCGGCAGCCTTAGCCTTGCCCGACTTCCCTGCATCTAGGACTGATCATGCTACGCAGACTCTCGCTGGCGCTCGCAGTAGCTGCTGCCACCTCCGCAATGGCCTGGGCCGAAGACGCTTCCCTGGCGACCAAGACCGACCTGGTCACTGTCTATAACGAAGCGGTGAAGAACAACGCCGACCTGGCTGCTGCCCGAGCCAACTACCAGGCCATCAGCGAGGTGGTGCCCCAGGCGCGTGCCGGTCTGCTGCCCAACCTGTCCGGCGGGGCCGATCTGACCGATACCAATACCCAGGTGGATACCCGTCTGGCCAATGATGTGGATGCCGACCGTAGCGGTCTTTCCTACCGTGCCAGCCTGGCCCAGCCGCTATTTCGCGCCGATCGCTGGTTCCAGTTCCAGGCGGCCAAGGCCACTGATCAGCAGGCCGCCCTGCAGCTTTCCGCCACCGAGCAGAACCTGATTCTGCAGAGTGCCGAAACCTACTTCGCCGTTCTGCGCGCCCAGGACACCCTGGCCTCGACCAAGGCCGAGGAAGCGGCGTTCAAGCGCCAGTTGGACCAGGCCAATGAGCGCTTCGATGTCGGTCTGTCGGACAAGACTGACGTGCTGGAGGCCCAGGCCGGCTTCGATACTGCCCGCGCCAACCGCATTCTCGCCCAGCGTGCCGTGGATGACGCCTTCCAGGCACTGGTGACTCTGACGACGCATGAGTACAGCTCGCTGGAAGGCGTGAAGCACAGTCTGCCGGTGTTGGTGCCGACCCCCAACGATGCCAAGGCCTGGGTCGATACCGCTGCCCAGCAGAACCTCAATCTCCAGGCCAGCAACTATGCAGTGGATGCGGCCGAAGAAACCCTGCGTCAGCGCAAGTCCGGCCATGCACCCACTCTGGATGCCGTTGCCCAGTACCAGAAAGGCGACAACGACGCGCTGGGCTTCAGCAACAGTGACCTGTCTTCGCCTTACAACGGCGATGCCGAACAGACCACCATTGGCCTGCAACTGAACATTCCGATCTACAGCGGCGGCCTGACCAGCTCGCAGGTGCGCGAAGCCTACCAGCGCCTGAGCCAGACCGAGCAGGAGCGTGAGAGCCTGCGCCGCAAGGTTGTGGAAAACACCCGCAACCTGCACCGCGCGGTGAATACCGACGTGGAAACCGTGCAGGCGCGCAAGCAGTCGATCATTTCCAACCAGAGCGCCCTGGAAGCCACCGAGATCGGCTACCAGGTCGGTACCCGTAACATCGTCGACGTGCTCGATGCCCAGCGCCAGCTGTACAGCTCGGTACGCAACTACAACGATGCCCGCTACGACTACATCCTCAACAACCTGCGTCTGAAGCAGGCGGCGGGCACCCTGGCGCCCTCTGATCTGGAAGCGCTGTCCGGTTTCCTCAAGCCTGACTACGACCCGGACAAGGACTTCCTGCCGCCGGACCTGGCCAAGGCTGCCGAGGCGCAGTTGCGCGGCAATCCGCAATACTGATTCACGTCGGTTCTTCGACACAGCCCCGCCTTCGAGCGGGGCTTTGTTTTTATACTGGCATCTGGCCTGTACCTTGCTTTATTACAGCTTTTTAAGAGGCGGCCGATGCAACTGGCATCAAGGTCGTCTGACCGGAAGGAGTTCCCGCAGTGTCCGTTCTGTTTTCGCTGTTGCGCAGCCGTCTGCTGCGTCCGGTATTCATTGCTCTGGGCCTGGCGATGCTGGCTCAGGTAGGGGTGGCCGTCTGGTTGACCCGTGCCACGGTCGACGAACTGGTCAACGATCTCACTCGGCGTCTGAGTGGCGAAAGTCAGCGCCTGGCCGACGAGCTCGGCAGTGCGGAAGAGGAAATGCGCACGGGGCTGGCGGCGCTCTCCAGCAATACCCGCGAGCGCCTCGGCGATGGCCTGAGCAGTCAGCTGAAGAGCGAGCAGGTGCAGCTGCGCAAAGTGCTGGAGGAAAACCTCAAGCAGTCGGGCAGCTCCATCGCGCAGATGCTTGCCGGGGTGGCGCCCAAGGCCATCTGGGATAACGACGCCCCCGCGCTAACGGCGCTGACCCGTATCGTTCAGCGTGATCCGGCGGTGCTGTTCGCGGTGTTCTATGACGCCGAGGGCAAGCGCCTGACGCGCAATTTCGATCGCAGCAATCCGCGGGTGCGTGAGCTGATCGCGGCAGGCCAGGGCAAGACCGGGCTGGACAAGCTGGTGGATGGCGCCTCGCGCGATCCCAAGGTGTATATGATCGAGGTTGAGATCAATCCCATGGGGTCGCCCATCGGCAAGGTGCAGTTGGGCATGTCGCTGGACGCCATCGAGCAGGAGCTGGCAGCGCTGGACACTCGTTTCGCCGGCCTGGTCGGCAATGCCGGTCGGCTGGTCGATCAGAGCCTTTCCGGGGCGGCTCAGGAAAGTACCCAGGCCCTGCAGCAGCGCCTGCAGGCAGCCGAACAGGCCACTGAGGAAATGGCGCGCAACGGCAGCGAAACCGTGCAGCAGGCCGCTAGCGATCTGCGCTGGCGCATCGCCAGTGGCTTGCTGGTGGTGGGCTTGTTGACGCTGGCTGCTGTGGCGCTGGTGCTGGGGTGGCGGGTGCTGAGTCGTCTGCAGTTGCTGATTGCCGCGCTCAAGGATCTGGCGGCGGGCGAGGGTGACCTGACGCGGCGCGTGCAGTTGGACAGTCGCGACGAAGTCGGCGAAATGGCCACGGCGGTCAATCAGTTCATCGCCAAGCTGCAGCCGATCGTGCGTGAGGCGGGTGAAGTGGCGCAGCGCACTGGCGAGGAGATTCGCAGTCTGGCTCAACGCAGCGCCGCGGCCGAAGCGGCGGCCGAGCGGCAGCGCGACGAGGTGGCTGGCAGCCTGCAGGCGCTGGAAGAGATGGCGGCGGCGGCGCAGACCGAAAGTCAGGCCATGCACGATGCCCAGCAGCGCGTCACGGCGATTCGCCAGGCGGCTCACGAGAATGCGGCCATTGCAGCCAAGGTTGGCGGTCTGATCGAGGCGCTGGTGGCGCGGGTAGAGAACGGCTCGGCGGTGATCGAGAAACTGGCCCAGCAGAGCGAGCAGATCGAGGTGGTGCTCACCGTGATCCAGTCCATTGCCGAGCAGACCAATCTGCTGGCGCTCAACGCGGCCATCGAAGCGGCGCGGGCAGGGGAGAGTGGGCGTGGCTTCGCGGTGGTGGCCGACGAGGTGCGCGCCCTGGCCAGCAAGACCCAGCAATCCACTGGCGATATCCAGGCGCACATCACGGCCTTGCAGCAGGGCGCGCGCGAAGCAGTAGCCGTGATTGGCCAGGCTGGCGGGCAAGCGGCGGAAGGTCTGCAGGCCCTGCGTGACAGTGCGCGCCTGCAGCAGTCGGTGCAGGCGTCGGTAGACGAGGTGCATGATGCCATCGATGCGGCGACCCGTTCCGCTGCGCATCAGGCCGACGGTGCCAGCGCGGTGCGCGGCCGCGTCGAAGTGATCCACAGCGAGGCGCAGCGGGCGGCTCAGGCGGTGAGCGAGACGGCGGCGAGCGGACGTGTGGTTGATGCTCTCGTGGCCCAACTCAAGGCCAGTTTCGCCCAGTTCAAGGTCTGATAGGCCGCTACGGCAGCGGAGTGCTCCGCTGCCGTAGGGTTTTCGTCGGTCAGAAACGAAAAAACCGAGCCTAAGCTCGGTTTTTTCTTGAAGAGTGGTGCCCAGGAGAAGACTCGAACTTCCACGGTGTTGCCACCGCTAGGACCTGAACCTAGTGCGTCTACCAATTCCGCCACCTGGGCACATTGCGACGATTGCTCGCCGACTTTTGCAGCATTCATCGCTTTTGGCGGTACGGAAGCTGCTCCGTTAAAAGCGAAGCCGAGCAAGCTGCTCGGCTTCTGAAGAGTGGTGCCCAGGAGAAGACTCGAACTTCCACGGTGTTGCCACCGCTAGGACCTGAACCTAGTGCGTCTACCAATTCCGCCACCTGGGCACGGGAAACTATGATTACTCAGTCGCTTCCGTGTTACAACGTCTCAGCAACGTTGTGGGCGCGAACTATACGGACGCGGTTTTTGCTTGTAAACCCCTGACGCTGAAAAAATTATTGTCGCGGGAAAAGCTGACCCCCGGTGCCGTTTCGCGCTTCAATAGACAGAAGGCAAACTTATGCATACAGGTATTTTCATTTAATGGCCGATTGGCAATCCCTCGATCCCGAGGCCGCCCGCGAGGCGGAAAAGTACGAAAACCCCATTCCCAGCCGTGAGCTGATTCTCCAGCATCTGTCCGAGCGCGGTTCGCCTGCCGCTCGTGAAGAGCTAGTGGAAGAGTTCGGGCTGACCACCGACGAGCAGCTCGAAGCGCTGCGTCGTCGCCTGCGCGCCATGGAGCGTGATGGCCAGCTTATCTATACGCGTCGCGGCACCTATGCTCCGGTGGACAAGCTCGACCTGATCCGTGGTCGTATCAGCGGCCATCGCGATGGTTTTGGCTTCCTGATTCCGGATGACGGCAGCGACGACCTGTTCCTCAGCCCTGCGCAGATGCGTCTGGTGTTCGATGGCGACCGTGCCCTGGCACGGGTTTCCGGCCTGGATCGCCGTGGTCGTCGTGAAGGCGCCCTGGTCGAGGTGATCGAGCGGGCTCACGAAACCATCGTTGGGCGCTATTTCGAGGAGGCCGGTATCGGCTTCGTCGAGGCGGACAACCCGAAGATCCAGCAGGAAGTGCTGGTCACCCCCGGGCGTACCGCGGGCGCCAAGGTCGGTCAGTTCGTCGAGATCAGGATTACGCACTGGCCCACTGCACGCTTCCAGCCGCAGGGCGATATCGTCGAAGTGATCGGCAACTACATGGCCCCGGGTATGGAAATCGACGTGGCCCTGCGCAGCTATGACATCCCGCATGTCTGGCCCGAGGCTGTCATTAAAGAAGCGCGCAAGCTCAAGCCGCAGGTGGAAGAGAAGGACAAGGAAAACCGCGTCGACCTGCGCCACCTGCCGTTCGTCACCATCGATGGCGAGGATGCCCGCGACTTCGACGATGCTGTGTATTGCGAGAAGAACAGCAGCCGCTGGAAGCTGTTCTCCGGCGGCTGGAAACTCTACGTTGCCATTGCTGACGTGTCGCACTACGTCAAGGTCGGCTCGGCGCTGGATGAAGAGGCGCAGAAGCGTGGCAACTCGGTGTATTTCCCCGAGCGCGTTGTGCCGATGCTGCCGGAAGAGCTGTCCAATGGACTGTGCTCGCTGAACCCGCATGTCGACCGCCTGGCCATGGTTTGCGAAATGAGCATGTCCAAGTCTGGCGAGCTGGTTGACTACCAGTTCTACGAGGCAGTCATTCACTCCCATGCGCGTCTGACCTACAACAAGGTCAGTTATATGCTGGAGCAGCCGAAGAGTAGCGAAGGCAAGTCGCTGCGCGAGGAATATAAAGAGGTGCTGCCGCACCTCAAGCAGCTCTATTCGCTGTACCAGGTGCTGCTGGCGGCGCGTCATGAGCGCGGCGCCATCGATTTCGAGACCCAGGAGACCCGCATTGTCTTCGGCACTGATCGCAAGATCGACGAGATCCGCCCGACCCAGCGCAACGACGCACACAAGCTGATCGAGGAGTGCATGCTGGCGGCCAACGTGGCCACTGCGCGCTTCATGCAGGATCACTCCATTCCCTCGCTGTACCGGGTGCACGACGGCCCGCCGGCCGAGCGGGTGGAGAAGCTCAAGGCGTTCCTCGGCGAGCTGGGGCTGGCTTTGCACAAGGGCAAGGAAGGGCCGAAGCCGAAGGACTACCAGAAGCTGCTGGCCAGCATTCAGGAGCGTCCGGACTTCCAGCTGATCCAGACCGTAATGCTGCGCTCCTTGAGTCAGGCGGTGTACAGCGCCGACAACAACGGCCACTTCGGGCTCAACTACGAGGCCTACACCCACTTTACTTCGCCAATCCGCCGCTATCCGGATCTCCTGGTGCATCGCGCCATTCGCAGTGTGATTCGCTCCAAGCGCGAGACCAAGCATGTGCAGCGCGCCGGTGCGGCGAGCATGCCCAAGGCGCGCATCTACCCGTACGACGAGGCGGCGCTGGAGCAGCTGGGAGAGCAATGCTCGATGACCGAGCGGCGTGCCGACGAGGCGACCCGCGACGTGGTCAACTGGCTCAAGTGCGAGTTCATGCAGGATCGCGTCGGCGAGATCTTCGAAGGCGTCATCACCGCAGCGACCGGCTTCGGTATCTTCGTCGAGCTGAAGGATATCTATGTCGAAGGCCTGGTGCATGTCACCGCGTTGCCCGCCGACTACTACCACTTTGATCCGGTGCACCATCGCTTGGCCGGCGAACGCAGCGGGCGCAGTTTCCGTCTGGGCGACAGCGTGGCGGTCAAGGTCATGCGCGTCGACCTGGATGAGCGCAAGATCGACTTCGAACTGGCTGAGGGTAAGGCCGAGTCGCGTGCGAAGTCAGGGCCGTCGGGGCGCAAGTCTGGGGCTGAGGCGCCTGGCATGGGCAATACCGACGTGCAGAAGAGTCGCGATGTGAAAAAAGCCCTGCTCGACGGTGCGAAAAAAGGTGGTGGTAAACCCGCCGGCGGCAAGAGTGGTGCTGCAGGCAAGGCCTCCAGTCATCGCAAGGGGGCGCCCAAGACCGAGAAGCCGGCCACGGGCAAACCGAGCAAGCGCAAGGCCAAGCGATGAGCCAGCTGGAAAAGGTTTACGGCGTCCATGCCGTCGAGGCGCTGCTGCGCCATCATCCCAAGCGGGTCAAGCAGTTGTGGCTGGCCGAGAGTCGTAGCGCGCCGCGGGTGCAGGCGCTGCTGGAGCTGGCTGCTCAGCAGCGGGTGCCGGTAGGGCAGAAGGAGCGTCAGGAGCTGGACGAGTGGGCTGAGGGCGTGCACCAGGGCGTGGTTGCCGAAGTCAGTCCCAGCCAGGTCTGGGGTGAGAACATGCTCGACGAGTTGCTCGAGCGTGGCGAAGGCCCGGCGCTATTGCTGGTGCTGGACGGCGTGACCGATCCGCACAATCTGGGCGCCTGTCTGCGCACGGCTGACGCGGCCGGTGCTCAGGCAGTGATCGTGCCCAAGGACAAGTCGGCGACGCTCAATGCCACCGTGCGCAAGGTGGCCTGCGGTGCCGCCGAGGTCATCCCGCTGGTGGCGGTAACCAACCTGGCGCGCACCCTGGAGAAGCTGCAGAAAAAGGGGCTGTGGGTGGTCGGCACGGCTGGCGAGGTCGAACAGGAGCTCTACCAGCTGGATATGACCGGGCCTACTGTGCTGGTCATGGGCGCCGAGGGCAAGGGCATGCGCCGCCTGACGCGCGAGCACTGCGATTATCTGGTGAAGCTGCCCATGAGCGGCAGCGTCAGCAGCCTCAATGTCTCGGTTGCCACCGGCGTGTGCCTGTTCGAGGCCGTGCGCCAGCGCCAGGCCGCGCGCAAGGCGTAGGCTTGATGGGCGTCGCCTGGCGCTTGTTGAGCGGTCTCGCGGATTGTTCAAATAATCACCAGTTCACCTTGCGTGTGGCGGGGGGCTTCTCTAGAATGTCGCCCCTTGCCGCCGTGGCAGGCGCTTTTGCGCCTTCACTTCGGCAAGTCAGAACGAGTCATTCACTCCTTGCCTGACCACCTTTTGTTGGCAGGCTACAACCCGTAAGGAGCATTCATGCGTCATTACGAAATCATCTTTCTGGTTCACCCGGACCAGAGCGAGCAAGTCGGCGGCATGGTTGAGCGTTACACCAAGCTGATCGAAGAAGACGGCGGCAAAATCCACCGTCTGGAAGACTGGGGCCGTCGTCAGCTGGCCTATGCCATCAACAACGTTCACAAGGCTCACTACGTGATGCTGAACGTTGAGTGCAGCGGCAAAGCCCTGGCCGAGCTGGAAGACAACTTCCGCTACAACGACGCAGTAATCCGTAACCTGATCATCCGTCGCGACGAAGCCGTTACCGGTCAGTCCGAGATGCTCAAGGCCGAAGAAAACCGCAGCGAGCGCCGCGAGCGCCGTGAGCGCGTTGAAACCGAATCCGCCGAAGGCGAAGACGGTGACAACAGCGACAACAACGCTGACGAGTAATCCACGGATCTATTGAGGAGCCACATTCATGGCACGTTTCTTCCGTCGTCGTAAATTCTGCCGTTTCACCGCTGAAGGCGTGAAAGAGATCGACTTCAAAGATCTCAACACCCTGAAAGCCTACGTTTCCGAAACCGGCAAGATCGTTCCTAGCCGTATCACCGGTACCAAGGCCAAGTACCAGCGTCAGCTGGCTGTCGCTATCAAGCGCGCCCGCTACCTGGCCCTGCTGCCCTACACCGACAGCCACGGCCGTTGAGAACAGAGTGTCGACTAGTTGTAAGGGATAGATCGCATGCGCGCCTTGGCTGAGTTCATCATGCGCGGCCGCATGCAGGCCACCCTGGTGGTGGTCGGTTCTGCGGCATTGCCGCTGTTGTTCTGGTTGAGTGCCGCCGCCAGTAGCCTGGTGCTGCTGCGGCGGGGGCCAAGAGATGCTGTAGGCATTCTGGCTTGGGCGGTGTTACCGGCTTTGGGCTGGTGGCACTTCGGTGATCCGCGCGTCCTTCTGGTGATGCTCGGTACGCTGAGCCTGGCGCTGTTGTTGCGCGCCGGGTGGTCCTGGGTTCGCGTGCTGCTGGCCAGTATCGCGCTAGGCCTGGTGTATGGCGTGACGTTGGGCGCGGTGTTTAGCCAACCCATCAACGAACTGGCGGCCGAGCTGCACAAGCTGATGCCGCAGATGTTCGATGGGGTCTACCAAAAGATGTCGGTAGACGAGCAGACCCGCCTGCAGGCGCTGGTTGCCCCGGTACTCACCGGACTGATGGCTGCGTTGCTGCAGATCGTCAGCCTGCTTTGCCTGATGCTTGGGCGTTACTGGCAGGCGGCGTTGTACAACCCGGGTGGTTTCGGGCTTGAGTTTCGAGCCTTGCGACTGCCGCCGGCCCTGGCCTTCGGCCTGTTGGCGGTTATTGTTCTGGGCCCCAATCTGGGGCTGGAGCTGGCCATGCTGACGCCGCTGTGCAGTGTGCCGCTGGTGTTTGCCGGGGTTGCTCTGCTGCATGGCTTGGCCGCTTCCGGGCGACTGGGCCGGTTCTGGCTGGTGGGGTTGTACGTGTCGCTGCTGCTGTTTTTGCAGCTGATTTATCCGTTACTGGTGGTCTTGGCCATCGTCGACAGTCTGATTGATTTTCGCGGCCGCCGTGCGCGCAACAACGGCGCCGGGCCTGCGAACGGTGAAGGTTAAAAGTTAAGAGGTAAGACCCAAATGGAAGTCATCCTGCTGGAAAAAATCGCCAACCTGGGCAACCTGGGCGACAAAGTGAACGTCAAGTCCGGCTACGGCCGTAACTACCTGCTGCCGCAGGGCAAGGCCACCGCTGCTACCGCCGAGAACGTTGCTGCGTTCGAAGCTCGCCGCGCTGAGCTGGAAGCCGCTGCTGCCGCCAAGAAAGCTTCCGCCGAAGCCCGTGCCGCTCAACTGGCCGAGCTGGAAGTCACCATCACTGCTGTTGCTGGTGACGAAGGCAAGCTGTTCGGTTCCATCGGTACTCACGACATCGCTGACGCCCTGACCGCCTCCGGCGTTGAAGTGGCCAAGGCTGAAGTGCGCCTGCCGAACGGCACCATTCGCCAGGTAGGCGAGTTCGACGTTGCACTGCACCTGCATACCGACGTCGAAGCCACCGTTAAGGTGATCGTGGTCGCTGCCTAATTTGGGCTGCTACCCGTGGGCTTGCATGAAAATGCCTGCCTGCTGACAATCGGGCACTCACTGCGTCAGTGGTGAGTGCCCGTTGTTTTTTCAGAGCCTTTGGCAAAGATGCACTTTGCCAAAGCCTCTGTGTTTTCCGGAATTACAGGTGCCATGAACGATATCAGTGTCCCCCAGCAGTACGATCTGGAAACCGCAGCCCTCAAGGTGCCGCCGCATTCCATCGAGGCCGAACAGGCCGTGCTCGGCGGCCTGATGCTGGACAACAACGCCTGGGAGCGCGTCTCCGATGCAGTGTCCGACGGCGACTTCTACCGCCATGACCACCGCCTGATCTTCCGCGCCATCTTCACCCTGGCCGAGCGCAACTCGCCGTTCGACGTGGTGACCCTGTCCGAGCAGCTGGACAAGGAAGGCCATCTGAGCCAGGTCGGCGGCCTCGGCTACCTCGGCGAGCTGGCCAAGAACACCCCGTCGGTGGCCAACATCAAGGCCTACGCGCAGATCATCCGCGAGCGCGCCACCCTGCGTCAGCTGATCGGCATCAGCAACGACATCGCCGACATGGCCTACGCGCCGCAGGGCAAGAGCGCGGTGGAAGTACTCGACGAGGCCGAACGGCAGATCTTCCAGATCGCCGAGGCGCGGCCCAAGGCCGGCGGTCCGGTGGGGATCAACGAGATCCTGGTCAAGACCATCGACCGCATCGACGAGCTGTTCAACACCAACGAAGGCCTGACCGGTATTTCCACCGGCTTCACCGACCTGGATGGTATGACCAGCGGTCTGCAGCCGGCCGACCTGGTGATCGTCGCCGGCCGTCCGTCGATGGGTAAGACCACCTTCGCCATGAACCTGGTGGAAAACGCCGTGCTGCGCACCGAGAAGGTGGTGCTGGTGTTCTCCCTGGAAATGCCCAGCGACTCGATCGTGATGCGTATGCTGTCGTCCCTTGGCCGCATCGATCAGACCAAGGTGCGTTCGGGCAAGCTGGACGACGACGACTGGCCGCGCCTGACCTCGGCGGTCAACCTGCTCAACGAGCGCAAGCTGTTCATTGACGATACCGCCGGTATCTCGCCGACCGAGATGCGTGCCCGCGCCCGTCGCCTGGCCCGCGAGCACGGCGAGATCGCCATGATCATGGTCGACTACCTGCAGCTGATGCGCATCCCGGGCTCCAGTGGCGACAACCGCACCAACGAGATTTCCGAAATCTCGCGCTCGCTCAAGGCACTGGCCAAGGAGTTCAACTGCCCGGTGATCGCCCTGTCGCAGCTCAACCGCTCGCTGGAACAGCGCCCCAACAAGCGCCCGGTCAACTCCGACCTGCGTGAATCCGGGGCGATCGAGCAGGACGCCGACATCATCATGTTCGTCTACCGGGACGAGGTGTATCACCCGGAGACCGAGTACAAGGGTGTGGCCGAGATCATCATCGGCAAGCAGCGTAACGGCCCCATCGGCACCTGCCGTTTGGCCTTCATCGGCAAGTACACGCGCTTCGACAACCTGGCGCCGGGTATGTACAACTTCGAAGAGGACTGACGCCTCGCGAGGCTGATCAGGCTCAATGAAAACGGGCGCCCAACGGTTAAGATGGGCGCCCGTTCTGTTTTCGGAAGCTTGCCATGCGCCCCCTCGTCGCCACCATCGATCTGGCCGCCATCGTCCACAACTACCGGCTGGCCAAGCGCTGTGCGCCGGGGCGCCAGGCGTTCGCGGTGGTCAAGGCCAATGCCTACGGCCATGGTGTGCGCGAAGTGGTCAGCGCCCTGCATGACGAGGCAGATGGCTTTGCTGTCGCCAGCCTGGAAGAGGCCGCCGAAGTGCGGGCGATGCACGGCGAGGCGCGCATCCTGCTGCTGGAGGGTTGCTTCGCCGCCGCCGAGTTGCCGATGGCCGCGCATCTGGGCCTGGATCTGGTCATCCAGGGTGCCGAGCAGGCCGAGGCGCTGCTCGCCGCCGAGCTGCCGCGGGCGCTGAATGTCTGGCTCAAGCTGGATTCCGGCATGCATCGCCTGGGTCTTGCCGCAGACGCTGTGCGCCAGCTGTTTCCGCGCCTGCGCGGCTGCGCCCGGGTGGCCGAGCTGAACCTGCTGAGCCACTTCGCCTGCGCCGACGAGCGCGGCCACTCGCTGACCGAGGTGCAGCTGGAGTCTTTCCTCGACTTGCTCGATCTCGACTTCGATCAGCGCAGTCTGGCCAATTCGGCGGCGCTGCTGATGATTCCGGCGGCACATATGGACTGGCTGCGTCCCGGCATCATGCTCTACGGCGCTTCGCCTTTCGCCGATCTGAGCGCGGCCGAGCTGGGCCTGCGCCCGGTGATGAGCCTGACCGCTGAGCTTATTGCCGTGCGCGAGGTCGCCACGGGTGAGAGCGTCGGCTATGGCGCCAGCTGGGTCGCCGAGCGGCCCTCGCGTATCGGCACGGTGAGCTGCGGCTACGCCGACGGCTATCCGCGCCATGCGCCAAACGGCACTCCGCTGTGGATCGGCGGGCGGCGCATGCCGCTGGCCGGGCGGGTGTCGATGGACATGCTCACGGTTGATCTCAGTGACCTGCCCGAGGCGGTGGTCGGTGATGCGGTAGAGCTGTGGGGGGCCAACCTACCGGTCGACGAGGTGGCGCGCGCTGCCGGCACTATTGGCTACGAGCTGCTGACCAAGGTCACCGCGCGGGTGCCGCGGCGTTACCTCTCAGGCTAGCCGCTCTAGCTCAAGCCGCTAGGCACCTTGAGCACGTCGAGCATCAGGCTGGCTTGCGGGCTCAGCTCACCATCGCAGCCCTGCAGTACGAAGCCCGAGCGACCCTTCTGCTTGGCGCGGTACATGGCCTCGTCGGCGGCCTTGTACAAGCCGCTGAACTGTTGCGCATGCTGCGGATAGAGCGCCCCGCCGATGCTAATGGTCACCGCCAGGCGGTTGGCGCCATACATCACCGGCTTGGCCAATTCGGCGAGCAGGCGCTCGGCGATCTCCTGGGCGTGGCGCTCGGCTTCCGCGCCGCAGACCAGCACGGCGAACTCGTCACCGCCCAGGCGCGCCACCATGTCGTTGACCCGCACGTGCTCGCGCAGGCGCTGGCCGATGGTGCGCAGCAACAGGTCGCCGGCATCGTGGCCGTAGCGGTCGTTGATGGGTTTGAAGTGGTCGAGGTCGACCAGCATCAGGGCGACCGACTCGTTGCGCCGCTGGGCGTCGGCCAGGGCCGTTTCGGCGCGCTCGACCAGGTAGCGGCGGTTGGGCAGCTCAGTGAGCGGATCATGGAAGGCGGCGAACTGCAGCAGTTGCTCGCGTTCGCTCAACTGCCGATTGGCCTCGGCCAGTTCGGCGGTGCGCAGGCGTACGGCTTCCTGCAGCTCTTCGGCACTGCTCTGCATCTGCGCGATGCGTGCGGTCTTCTCGCGGTCGGCCTGGAGGATGGCCGTGGCTTTCTCCTGCTTGAGCATCTGGATGCGGTAGGCCAGGGCGAAGGAGAACAGAATCGACTCCGCAGCCACCGCCAGGGGGAACACATAGGCGTTCCAGGTGGCCGGTTGCACCAGGCCGGTGGAGCGCATCAGTGCCAGGCTGATGCTGCCGAGAATCAGGCCATAGCCGCAGAGGTAGAGCAGGGCGGGGAAGTAGCCCTGGCGCCAGCGAATCAGCGCCGAGCCGAGGGCTGCCGGAATGCTGGTCAGCGACAGCAGGGCGATCAGCCAGGCGGCCAGACCACGCTGCCCGAAGGCTTCCAGAGTGATGGCGATCACGTAGCAGACGCAGGCGAAGGTCAGCAGATGGTGGGCCCAGCGCACATGCTGGCGTGTCTGCAGCAGGGTCTGGGTGAAGCGGCAGGCGCCGAAGCCCCACAGCGAGGGGAGGGTGATGCGGTCCAGCCAGAACGGCACCGGGTGATTGGGCCACAGGTACTGGAAACCGTGGCCGCTCATGCTGACGATCATCAGCAGGGCGCCGGCGGTGGTCAGCACGTACCAGAAGTAGGCCTTGTCACGCAGGCTGAAGAAGATAAACAGGTTGTACAGCAGCAGCGCGGCGATGATGCCGTAGATCAGGCCCAGGCCGAGGTTTTCCTGGATGGCCAGGTGGTCGAGGTCTTCCAGTTGCCAGGCCCTGAGCGGGAAAGAGTTGCCGGCCGGGTCATGGCTGCGCAGGTAGAAGGTCTGCGGCGTTTCTCCTAGGGGCGGCAGTTGCAGCACGATGCGCCGGTATTCATGGTCGCGGCCGTCGGCAAAGCTGACGCGCTGGCCGGACTGGCGTAGCGTCCAGCCCCCCTGGCCGTCAGGGCTGTAGAGCTGCAGGTCGAGCTGGGTTACCGCACCGTTTTCCAGCCACCACTGCGCCGGCGCATCGGCGCTGCGTTGCAACTGCAGTTTGATCCACCAGGGGTTGGGGTTCTGCCCGACGCTGGCGCGGCCGCTGGCTGGTGCGAAGCGCTGCTGCACGGCCGGATCGGCCATGTCGGTGATGCTGAGTGTGCCGCCAACGTCTTCGAGCAGTTCGATCTGCCCGTTCAGTTCCAGGCCGCTGCTGTCGCCTTGCAGCGTTATAGGCGCGGCCATGGCCCGGCCGCTCGCGAGGGCCAGGCAGAGCAACAACAGCAGTCCTTGCAGAAGATTGCACCGCAAAATTCGGGCTCCTAATGGCCAATAGGCGGGGAACTGGCAATCAGGTTGGAGTATAGGCATAACTCGGCCTGTGATCACAAACTGATATCACCGCTGCGGCAGCCACATGACGCTGGCTGGCGCAGCGGTCTGTATGTTTTTTGTGCTATATTCCGCGCCCCCTGTGAATCCCTGTTGATCAAAAAATATGCAAGCCGCCAAGCCGCTGTTCGACTATCCCAAATATTGGGCCGAGTGTTTCGGGCCTGCACCCTTCCTGCCGATGAGCCGGGAAGAGATGGATCAGCTTGGCTGGGATTCCTGCGACATCATCATCGTCACCGGTGACGCTTATGTGGATCACCCGTCCTTCGGTATGGCCATCATCGGTCGCCTGCTGGAGGCCCAGGGCTTTCGCGTCGGCATCATCGCGCAGCCGGACTGGCGCTCGAAAGACGACTTCATGAAGCTCGGCGAGCCGAACCTGTTCTTCGGTGTTGCCGCCGGCAACATGGACTCGATGATCAACCGCTACACCGCGGACAAGAAGATCCGCAGCGACGACGCTTATACCCCCGGCGGCGTCGCCGGCAAGCGCCCGGACCGCGCCAGCCTGGTCTACAGCCAGCGCTGCAAGGAGGCCTACAGCCATGTGCCGGTGATTCTCGGCGGCATCGAGGCCTCGCTGCGGCGCATCGCCCACTACGACTACTGGCAGGACAAGGTACGCCGCTCGATCCTGATGGACGCGACCGCCGACATCCTTCTATATGGCAATGCCGAGCGAGCGGTGGTCGAGATCGCCCAGCGCCTGGCCTTCGGCGAGAAGATCGAGGCCATCACCGATGTGCGCGGCACGGCCTTTATACGCCGCGACACGCCGGAAGGCTGGTTCGAGGTGGACTCCACCCGCATCGACCGTCCGGGCCGGGTCGACAAGATCATCAACCCCTATGTGAACACCCAGGACACCGCCGCCTGCGCCATCGAGCAGGAAAAGGGCGCGCCGGTCGAGGATGCCAACGAGGCCAAGGTCATCGAGTTGCTGCCCAGCCCGAAGATGACCCGTGACAAGACGGTGATCCGCCTGCCGTCCTTCGAGAAGGTGCGCAACGACCCGGTGCTCTATGCCCACGCCAACCGCGTGCTGCACTTGGAAACCAACCCGGGCAACGCCCGCGCGCTGGTGCAGAAGCACGGCGATGTCGACGTCTGGTTCACCCCGCCGCCGATTCCCATGACCACCGAGGAAATGGACTACGTGTTCGGCATGCCCTACGCGCGGGTGCCGCACCCGGCCTATGGCAAGGAGAAGATCCCGGCCTACGAGATGATCCGTTTCTCGGTGAACATCATGCGCGGCTGCTTCGGCGGCTGCACCTTCTGCTCGATCACCGAGCACGAGGGCCGGATCATCCAGAACCGCTCCCACGACTCGATCATCCGCGAGATCGAGGAGATGCGTGACAAGGTGCCGGGCTTCACCGGCGTGGTCTCCGACCTCGGCGGGCCGACCGCCAACATGTACCGCATCGCCTGCAAGGACCCGGAAATCGAGAAGCACTGCCGCAAGCCGTCCTGCGTGTTCCCCGGCATCTGCGAGAACCTCAATACCGACCACTCGTCCTTGATCGAGCTGTACCGCAAGGCCCGCGCGCTGCCGGGTGTGAAGAAGATTCTGATCGCCTCCGGCCTGCGCTACGACCTGGCCGTGGAATCGCCGGAGTACGTCAAGGAGCTGGTCACCCACCACGTCGGCGGCTACCTGAAGATCGCCCCGGAGCACACCGAGCGCGGCCCGCTGGACAAGATGATGAAGCCGGGCATCGGCAGCTACGACCGCTTCAAGCAGATGTTCGAGAAGTTCTCGAAGGAAGCGGGCAAGGAGCAGTACCTGATTCCGTACTTCATCGCCGCGCATCCGGGCACCACCGACGAGGACATGATGAACCTCGCCCTGTGGCTCAAGCGCAACGGTTTCCGCGCCGACCAGGTGCAGGCCTTCTACCCGTCGCCGATGGCCACCGCCACCGCCATGTACCACTCGGGCAAGAACCCGCTGCGCAAGGTCACCTACAAGTCGGACGGCGTGACCATCGTCAAGAGCGAGCAGCAGCGCCGCCTGCACAAGGCCTTCCTGCGTTACCACGACCCCAAGGGCTGGCCGCTGCTGCGTGAGGCGCTGGAGCGCATGGGCCGCAGCGATCTGATCGGCAACGGCAAGCACCACCTGATCCCGACCTACCAGCCGCAGACCGACGAGTACCAGAGCGCCCGGCGCAAGAACTCGACGCCGGCCGGCAGCAAGAAGGCCGGCGCCCAGGGCAAGACGGTGGGCAGGATCCTCACCCAGCACACCGGCCTGCCACCGCGCGGCAGCGACGGCAGCAAGGCGTGGGACAAGCGCGAACAGGCCAAGGCCGCCGCCGAGGCCCGGCGCAAGGCGGAAAAGGCCGGTGCCGGCAAGGGCGGCAAGAAGCCCGGCAAGCGCCCGGTGGCGCCGCGTTAACAGATTCATGGTTCGTAGGGCGTAGGTTGGGTTGAGGCGCAAAGCGCCGAAGCCCAACGAGCGAACCCCAAGGCGACTATTCCGCCAGCTCGTTCGCTTGTTGGGCTTCGCTACGCTCAACCCAACCTACGCCCGGCGCCTTTTCCGTGCGCCGTTTCCAGGCGCACTGTGCGGCTGCCTTATTTTGGTGCTTAGCCTTCCCGCGCAGCCTGTGAAATCGTGAAATTGCCGCTGGCATAACTCTTGCGCTGCCCAGGTATCGCCCTGGCTCGCAGGAGGCACGCCGTGTCGATTCATGTCGCACTGCAGCACGTCACGCACTATCGCTACGACCGTCCGATCAACCTCGGCCCGCAGGTGGTTCGCCTGCGCCCGGCGCCGCACAGCCGCACGCGCATCCTTTCCTATGCGCTGCAGGTCGAGCCGGGCGAACACTTCGTCAACTGGCAGCAGGACCCCCAGGGCAACTACCTGGCGCGCCTGGTGTTCCCGGACAAGACCGAGCAGCTCAAGGTCTGCGTCGACCTGGTTGCCGAGATGGCAGTGTTCAACCCCTTCGACTTCTTCCTCGAACCGCATGCCGAGAAGATCCCCTTCGCCTATGGCCAGGATGAGCAGCGCGAGCTGGCGCCCTACCTGGCGACGCTGAAGGGTGGCCCGCTGTTCGCCGATTACCTGGCCAAGGTCGAGCGTACGCCGACGCCCAGCGTCGACTTCCTGGTGGCGCTCAACCAGCGCGTGGCCAGCGACGTGCGCTACCTGATTCGCCTGGAACCGGGCGTGCAGAGCCCCGAGCAAACCCTTGAACTGGGCTCCGGCTCCTGCCGCGACTCGGCCTGGTTGCTGGTGCAGCTGCTGCGTCACCTGGGGCTGGCGGCGCGGTTCGTTTCCGGCTACCTGATCCAGCTCACGGCCGACCAGAAGTCGCTGGACGGCCCCAGTGGCACCGACGTGGATTTCACCGACCTGCATGCCTGGTGCGAGGTCTACCTGCCCGGCGCCGGCTGGATCGGCCTCGATCCCACCAGTGGTCTGTTCGCCGGCGAAGGCCATATTCCTCTCGCCTGCAGCCCGGAGCCGTCCTCGGCGGCGCCGATCAGCGGCCTGCTCGACGAGTGCGAATGCGAGTTCGAGCACGAGATGCGCGTCGAGCGCATCTGGGAGGCACCGCGGGTCACCAAGCCCTACAGCGACGAACAGTGGCAGGACATCCTCGCCGTCGGCCGCCAGGTCGATGCCGAGCTGGCCTATGGCGACGTGCGCCTGACCATGGGTGGCGAACCGACCTTCGTCGCCCTCGACTACCCGGACGACCCCGAGTGGAACACCGATGCCATGGGGCCGAACAAGCGGCGCCTGGCCAGCGAGCTGTTCCACCGCCTGCGCGAGCATTACGCACCGCAGGCGCTGGTGCACTTTGGCCAGGGCAAGTGGTACCCGGGCGAGCAGCTGCCCCGCTGGTCGCTGAACTGCTTCTGGCGCAAGGATGGCGAGCCGATCTGGCAGGACGCCGCCCTGTACGCCGACGAAACCCGTTACTACGGCGCCGATGCTCGCCTCGCCGCCCGCTTTCTGCACAACCTGGCCGGACGCCTGGGGCTGGAGGCCGAACACGTGTTTCCGGCCTACGAGGACTGGCTCTACTACCTGTGGCGCGAGCGCCGCCTGCCGGCCAACGTCAGCCCGAGCGATCCGCGCCTGGCCGACCCGCTGGAGCGTGAGCGCCTGCGCAAGGTGTTCTGCCGTGGCCTGGGCGAGGTGGTCGGGCAGGTGCTGCCGCTGATGCGCAGCGCCGATGATTCCAGCTGGCTGACCGGCCCCTGGTTCCTGCGCGACGAACACTGCCGGCTGATTCCCGGCGACTCGCCGCTGGGCTATCGTCTGCCGCTGGATTCGCAACCCTGGGTCGGCGAGCTGGACTACCCCTACGTCACCCCGCAGGACCCGCACCAGAGCTTCCCGCCGCTGCCCAGCCGGCAGAGCATCCAGCAGCAGCTGCGCACGCCGCTGCACCCGGGCAATGGCCACGGCAAGGCGCTGGCCGAGGGCGAGGGGCCGCAGGCGCCGGGGCTGTTCGAGTCGGCCAGCGGCATCGTGCGTACCGCGCTGTGTGCCGAGCCGCGTGACGGTCGCCTGTACCTGTTCATGCCGCCCCTGAATCGGCTGGATGACTACCTGGAGCTGGTCGCCGCCATCGAGGCCACCGCCCGCGAACTGCGCTGCCCGGTGCTGCTGGAAGGCTACGAGCCGCCGCAGGACCCGCGCCTGACCCACTTCCGCGTCACCCCGGACCCGGGTGTGATCGAGGTGAACATCCACCCGGCCAGCAGCTGGGATGAGCTGGTCGAGCGCACCGAGTTTCTCTACGAAGCAGCACGCCAGTGCCGCCTGTCCAGCGAGAAGTTCATGCTCGACGGCCGCCACACCGGCACCGGCGGCGGCAATCACTTCGTCCTCGGTGGCGCCACCGCCGCCGAGTCGCCCTTCCTGCGTCGGCCCGATCTGCTGCGCAGCCTGATCAGCTACTGGCACAACCACCCGTCGCTGTCCTACCTGTTCAGCGGCCTGTTTATCGGCCCGACCTCGCAGGCCCCGCGCGTGGACGAGGCGCGCAACGATGCCCTCTACGAGCTGGAGATCGCCTTCGCGCAGATGCCCGAGCCGGGCCGCGAATGCCCGCCCTGGCTGGTCGACCGCCTGCTGCGTCACCTGCTGGTGGATGTGACTGGCAATACCCACCGCGCCGAGTTCTGCATCGACAAGCTGTACTCGCCGGATTCTTCCAGCGGCCGCCTCGGCCTGCTCGAACTGCGCGCCTTCGAGATGCCGCCGCACGCGCGCATGAGCCTGGCCCAGCAGCTGTTGCTGCGCGCGCTGGTGGCGCGCTTCTGGAACGAGCCGTATCGCCCGCGGCGCCTAGCGCGTTGGGGGACCGAACTGCACGACCGCTTCCTGCTGCCGCATTTCGTCGAGCAGGACTTCGCCGACGTGATCTTCGAACTCAACGGCGCCGGCTATCCGCTGCGCGCCGAATGGTTCGCCCCGCACCTGGAGTTCCGCTTCCCCAAGATCGGCGATTACGCGGTCAGTGGCATCGACCTGGAGCTGCGCCAGGCTCTCGAGCCCTGGCACGTGCTGGGCGAGGAGGGCGCCATTGGCGGCACGGTGCGCTATGTCGATTCGTCGCTGGAACGGGTGCAGGTCAAACTCAGCGGCCTGGCGCCGGATCGCTACCAGCTCACCTGCAACGGCGCGCCGGTGCCGCTGCGGCCCACCGGCACCGTGGGCGAGTTCGTCGGCGGCGTGCGCTACCGCGCCTGGCAGCCAGCCAGTTGCCTGCAGCCGACCATCGGCGTGCAGGCACCGCTGGTTTTTGATCTGGTCGACACCTGGATGCAACGCTCCCTCGGCGGCTGCCAGTACCATGTAGCCCATCCTGGTGGGCGCAATTTTGAGGCGCTACCGGTCAATGCCTATGCTGCGGAGAGCCGGCGCCTTGCGCGCTTCTTCCGTCACGGGCATAGCCCGGGCGAACTGACAGTGGCTGAAGCCATCCACAATAATGAACTGCCCATGACCCTGGACCTGCGCCGCGTCTAGCTCCCTCTCCCGCTTGCGGGAGAGGGTTGGGGAGAGGGGCGGACTGCTGCCCTTTCCCTCGGCCCCTCTCCCATAAATGGGCGAGGGGAGTGCTGCGCCCCATCGAGCCTGCCATGCCTAACCTGCTTGCCGACTACCCGCGCCCAAGCGCGGCCTACCACGAACTGCTCGATGCCCAGGGCCAGGTCCGTCCGTACTGGCGCCGCCTGTTCGAACACCTGCAGCGCAGCAGCCCGGCGCTGCTGCAACAGCGTCAGGCTCTGCTGGAGCGGCAGATCCAGGAAAACGGCGTGACCTACAACGTCTATGCCGACCCGGATGGCGCCGATCGCCCCTGGGAGCTGGACCTGTTGCCCAACCTGATTCCCGCCGAGGAGTGGCAGCAGATCGCCGCCGGCGTGGCCCAGCGTGCCGGCCTGCTGAATGCCGTGCTCGCCGACCTGTACGGCCCGCAGCAGCTGCTCGCCGACGGCCTGCTGCCGGCCGAACTGGTGTTCGGCCACGACAATTTCCTCTGGCCGTGCCAGGGCATCCAGCCGCCGGGCGGTACCTTTCTGCACCTGTACGCCGTCGACCTGGCCCGCGCGCCGGACGGGCGCTGGTGGGTCACTGCCGACCGCACCCAGGCGCCCTCCGGCGCCGGCTACGCCCTGGAGAACCGGCAGATCCTCTCGCGCGCCTTTCCCGAACTGTACCGCGACCTGCGTGTGCAGTACCTGGCCGGCTTCTTCCGCACCCTGCAGGACACCCTGGCGCGCCAGGCACCGGCAGACGGCGAGACGCCGCTGGTGGTGTTGCTGACCCCGGGGCGCTTCAACGAAAGCTACTTCGAGCACCTGTACCTGGCGCGCCAGCTCGGCTATCCGCTGGTCGAGGGCAGCGACCTCACCGTGCGCGACGCCAAGCTCTACCTCAAGACCCTGGCCGGCCTGCGCCGGGTGCACGCGGTGCTGCGCCGCCTGGACGATGACTACTGTGATCCGCTGGAGCTGCGCACCGACTCGGCCCTCGGCGTGCCCGGCCTGCTCGATGCGGTGCGCCAGGGCAATGTGCTGGTCGCCAATGCCCTCGGCAGCGGCGTGCTGGAGTCCCCGGGGTTGCCGGGTTTCCTGCCCGGCATCGCCGAGAAGCTGCTGGGCGAAGAGTTGCTGCTGCCGTCCATCGCCAGCTGGTGGTGCGGCGAGCCGCCGGTGCTCGACGAGGCGCTGGAAAAGCTCGACGAGCTGCTGGTGCGCCCGGCTTTTCCGTCGCAGAGCTTCGTCCCGGTGTTTGGCCGCGACCTCGATGCAGCCGGCCGAGCGGCGCTGGCCGAGCGCATCCGCGCAAGGCCTTATGCCTATGTCGCCCAGGCCCGTGCCCAGCTGTCGCAGGCGCCGGTGTGGCAGGGCGCCACGACCGGCCTGGCGCCGCGTGCCATCGGCATGCGCGTGTTCGCCGTGGCCAGTGCCGACGGCTACCGCGTGCTGCCCGGCGGCCTGACCCGGGTGGCCGCCGATGCCGACGCCGAGGTGGTGTCGATGCAGCGCGGCGGGGCGAGCAAGGACACCTGGGTGCTCGGCGAGCGCAACCCCGGCGGTGAGCCCTGGCAGTGGCTGCGTCCGCTCGGCGTGGCCGACCTGGTACGTAGCGACCCCTACCTGCCGTCGCGGGTGGTGGAAAACCTGTTCTGGTTCGGCCGTTATTCCGAGCGCTGCGAAGACAGTGCGCGCCTGCTGCGCATCATGCTGGGCCGCTATATCGACGACGATGACGATCCGCAGGCGCTGCAGGCGGCCCTCAGCCTGGCCGAAGGCCTGGGCCTGCTGCCCGACGCCGGTCACGGCAGCCTGGAGCAGCGCCTGTTCGACGCTACCCTCGGCGCCAACTGGCCGGCCAGCCTGCGCGGCTGTCTGCAGAGTCTGCAATGGGCCGCCGGCAGCGTGCGCGGCAAGCTGTCCCAGGCCAACTGGCAGGAGTTGCTGGAGCTGCAGCGCGAGGCGCAGGAGCTGGACGGCCAGGACGCCGACCTGGGCGAGCTGCTGGAGTATCTCAGCCGCCTGCAGATGTCGATGGCGGCGCTGTCCGGTTTCGCCCTCGATGACATGACCCGTGACGACGGCTGGCGCTTTCTCATGATCGGTCGCTGCATCGAGCGCCTGCAGTTTCTCTGCGACAGCCTGGCCAGCTTCCTGCGCAGCCGCGCGGTGCAGGACCAGTCGGCGCTGGAGTGGCTGCTGGAGCTGGGTAACAGCAGCATCACCTACCGCACCCGCTACCTGGCCAGCGCCCAGCTGATCCCGGTGCTCGACCTGCTGTTGCTCGATGCGCAGAACCCGCACGCGGTGATCTTCCAGCTGCGCCAGCTGCAGCACTCGCTGGCGCGCCTGGGCGACGCCTATGACCTGGTGGCCGACCATCGCCTGGGCGAGCTGGAGCAGCGACTGGTGGCCTTGCGTCTGGAAAACCTCGAAGGCAACCTGTTCGGCCCGGCTGGCGTGCGCGCCGTGCTGGGCGGGCTGGCCGAGCTGCTGGAACAGATTTCCGCCGCTGCTGGCGAAGTCTCCGACCGCCTGGCCCTGCGCTTTTTCGTCCACGTCGATGCCAGCCGCAGGACCCAATCGCTATGAGCCGCAGCGCCCACTACCAGGTGCTCCACGACACCCACTACCGCTACACCGAGCCGGTGTCGCTGGCCCAGCAGCAGGCCCATCTGTGGCCGCGCGAGTGTCCCTGGCAGCGCTGTCTGGACCGTCACCTCACCGTCACACCGCAGCCCTGCCACCGCCATGACGACCAGGATGCCTTCGGCAATCCACTGACCCGACTGGCCTTCGAGCGCCCGCACCAGCAGCTGCGGGTGATTGCCAGCCTGCGCGTGGAGGTGCTGGCCCGCGACAACTTCGAACTGGTCGATTCACCGGCCTGGGAGCGTGTGGTCAGCGCTCTTGGTTATTCCGGCCAGTCATTGTCTGCCGAGCTGCTGGAGGCGGCGCGCTATCGCTACCAGTCGCCCTACGTGCACCTGAAGAGTCGCTTCGCCGCCTACGCCGCCGACTGCTTCACCCCGGGCCGCCCGCTGCTGGAGGCGGCCGATGCGCTGATGCAGAAGATCTTTCGCGAGTTCACCTTCGATGCCAGCGCCACCCAGGTGGCGACGCCGCTGCTCCAGGTGCTGGAGGAGCGCCGCGGCGTGTGCCAGGACTTCGCCCACCTGATGCTCGCCTGCCTGCGCTCGCTGGGCCTGTCGGCGCGCTATATCAGCGGCTATCTGCTGACCCAGCCGCCGCCCGGCCAGCCCCGCCTGATCGGCGCCGACGCCTCGCATGCCTGGATCTCGCTGTACTGCCCACAACAGGGCTGGGTGGATTTCGACCCGACCAACAACCTGCGCCCGAACCTGGAACACATCACCCTCGGCTGGGGCCGCGACTTCTCCGACGTTTCACCCCTGCGCGGGGTGATCCTCGGCGGCGGCGAACACGATCCGGAGGTGCGGGTGACGGTGATGCCGTTGGAGGCGCCGTTACCGGCGGCGGGGTGAAGTGCACTCCTCTCCCACATGCGGGAGAGGGGACGTCAGCCCGTAGCCCGGATGCAATCCGGGGCCGGAGTCGCCTGCTTCCCGGATTGCATCCGGGCTACCTTTTGAGCCACGCCAGCGCGCCGAGTCCGGCCGCGCGCCCGCTGGCGAAGCAGGCGGTCAGCAGGTAGCCGCCGGTGGGGGCTTCCCAGTCGAGCATTTCGCCGGCGCAGAAGGTGCCGGGCAGGGCGTGGAGCATCAGCTGCTTGTCCAGCGCTTCGAACGGCACGCCGCCGGCGCTGGAGATGGCTTCGTCCAGCGGACGGGGGCGCAACAGTTCGATGGGCAGGGCCTTGATCGCGTGGGCGAGGCGAGCCATGTCGGCGAAGTCCTCGGCACGGGTCAGCTCGCGCAGCAGTGCGGCCTTGGCACCGTCGAGGCCGAGTTGGCGGTGCAGGTGCTTGGCCATCGACGCCGAGCCGCGCGGCTTGCTGAGCAGCGCCGCGACTTTATCCAACGTCCTGTCCGGTTGTAGATCCAGATAAACCCGCGCCTGGCCGTGCTGCTCGATGCGCTTGCGGATGGCGGCGGACAGCGCATAGACCAGGCTGCCCTCCACGCCATGCTCGGTCAGCACGAACTCGCCACGCCGTGGCGCCTTGTCGTCCAGCGCCAGGGTGACGTTCTTCAGCGGCGCGCCGGCGAACTTGCCGCGCAGGTGCTCGCTCCAGCCGGCCACTTCGAAGCCGCAGTTGGCCGGTCGCAGCTTGGATACCTCGACCCCGCGCTGCTCCAGCAACGGCACCCAGGCGCCATCCGAACCGAGCCGTGCCCAGCTGCCGCCGCCCAGGGCCAGCACGCAGGCGTCGGCCTTGAGCAACCGCTCGCCATCGGAGGTGGCAATACGCAGCGCACCGGAGTCATGCCAGCCCAGCCAGCGGCTGCGCGTGTGGATCGTTACGCCCGCCTCGCGCAGGCGTTTGAGCCAGGCGCGCAGCAGCGGCGCGGCCTTCATATCGGTGGGGAACACCCGTCCCGAGGTGCCGACAAAGGTGTCGATGCCCAGGCCGTGAATCCATATGCGCAGGGCCTCGGCGTCGAAGTCCTGCAGGAGCTTGGCGATCTCGCCTTCGCGCTCGCGGTAACGGGCGAGAAACGGCGCCTTGGCCTCGGAGTGGGTGATGTTCATACCGCCGACCCCGGCCAGGAGAAACTTGCGTCCCACCGAGGGCATGGCGTCGAACAGCTCGACCCGCGCGCCGCCGGCCGCCAGCACTTCGGCGGCCATCAGCCCGGCGGGGCCGCCGCCGATAACGGCGACGAGGGGAGTGGGGCGGGCGTTGGAGTCGGTCATGGCGTGTGTGGCTGGGCGGCGGAAGGCGCCATTCTACCCGCCAGCCTTGTCATCTGCGCGGGCTTAGGGCAGGGTCGTCGCACATTCCTCCAGTGACGAGATTGCGCTATGTCCGGCCTCTATCCCAGCGTCGACCCCGAAGGTCTGATCGAGTACTCGGTGGTCTACACCGACCGTTCCCTCAACCATATGTCGCAGTCCTTCCAGGGCGTGATGCGGGACATTTCCAGAACCCTGAAGCGGGTCTACAACGCCCACGCCGTGGCCGTGGTGCCGGGCAGCGGCACCTTCGGCATGGAAGCGGTGGCGCGCCAGCTGGCGACCGGGCAGAAGACCCTGGTGATCCGTAACGGCTGGTTCAGCTACCGCTGGACGCAGATCTTCGAGATGGGCCAGATTCCCGCTGCCTCCACCGTGCTCAAGGCGCGCCCGGTCAGTGTTGAGCCGCAAGCGGCCTTCGCTCCGGCGCCGCTGGACGAGGTGCTGGCGACCATCGCCGCCGAGAAGCCGCAGGTGGTGTTCGCCCCGCATGTGGAAACCGCCTCGGGCATGCTCCTGCCGGACGATTACCTGCGCGCCGTGGCCGATGCCGTGCACGCGGTGGGTGGCCTGTTCGTGCTCGACTGCATCGCCTCCGGCACCCTCTGGGTGGACATGCAGGCGTGCGGCGTCGACGTGCTGATCAGTGCGCCGCAGAAGGGCTGGAGCGCCTCGCCGTGCTGCGCCCTGGTGATGCTCAGCGAAGCCGCCCAGGCGCGCGTCGAGGCGACCCAGAGCAGCAGCTTCGCCTGCGACCTGAAGAAGTGGCTGCAGATCATGCAGGCCTACGAACAGGGCGGCCACGCCTACCACGCGACCATGCCCAGCGATGCGCTGGCGCGTTTCCGCGACGCGATGCAGGAGGCCGAGGCCAATGGCTTCGCCACCGTCTGCGAGCAGCAGCGCGAGCTGGGCCGCCGCGTGCGCGCACTGCTGGCGGCCAAGGGCTTCAAGAGCGTCGCCGCCGAAGGCTTCGAGGCGCCGGGCGTGGTGGTCTGCTACACCGACGACGCGCAGATCAAGAACGGCAGCAAGTTCACCGCCCAGGGCCTGCAGACCGCCGCTGGCGTGCCGCTGCAGTGCGACGAGCCGGCCGATTTCCAGACTTTCCGCGTCGGTCTGTTCGGCCTGGACAAGCTGGGCAATGTCGAGCGCACCGTGGCCACGCTGGAGCAGGCGCTGGACAAGGTTCTGGCGGACTAGCCGGCTCAGCTCACCTCGTGCCCGGGGGCACGGTGAGCGCGTTCAGCAAGCTGTAGGCGGCCTGGATTCTGGCGGCGTTTGGGTAGTTCTTGTTGGCCAGCAGAACCAGGCCCAGCTGTTGGCTGGGGATAAATACCGCATAGGCGCCAAAGCCGCCGGTCGAGCCGGTCTTGTTGAACAGGCTGTCGCGGGTCGCTTGCTCGGGGGGGAGCAGGCGGCTGGCTGGCTGTGGCTCCAGGGCCATGGCTGGCGAGTTGCCGGCTTGCAGGCGCTCCAGGCTGATCGGGTAGGGATAGCGTTCCCAACCGAGCCCCTGGGTCATTTCGCCGACCCGGTAGTAGCCGGTTTGCGTGGTAGCGATGGCGCGCTGCAGCACCGGGCTCAGGTGGCTCGGGTCGAGGTTGGCCTGAACGAAACGCAGCATATCCCTGGCGCTGGTTTTCACCCCGTAGGCTTCGGCATCGAGCATGCCTGGAGTGACCCGCAGCGGATGACTGTACTGGTTATAGCCATAGGCATAGTCGGCCATGCGGGCGTCTGGTACCTGGACGTAGCTGTTCGACATGGCCAAGGCCGGGAAAAGCCGTTGTTCCATCAGCTTCGCGAAGGGCTGATCCAGGCTCCTGGCGGTGAGCAACCCCAGCAGGCCGATGCTGGGGTTGGAGTAGCGCCGGTAGCTGCCGGGCCGATGAGCAGGCTGCCATTGACGGTAGTAGGCCAGCAGGCTGGCCGGGTCGCGTACCGGGTCGGGAAACTGCAGCGGCAGGCCGGCGGCCGTGTAGGTTCCGAGGTCCAGCAGGCTGGCCTGTCCCAATGGGCTACCACGCAGGGCCGGCCAGTGCTGCTCGGCGCTGTCGGCAAGGTTCAGGTTGCCGCTGGCCTGGGCCAGGCCGGCGAGGGTGGCTGTCAGGGGTTTGCTCAGCGAGCCAATCTCGAACAGGGTATCGCTGCTGACGCGCTGCTGGTCGTCCAGGCGCGCCAGGCCATAGTTGAAGTAGTGGGCCTGGCCGTGGAGGCTGATCGCCACGGCCATGCCAGCGATATCGTATGCCTGCATCAATGGCGCGATGTTGGCGTCTACCAGGTGTTGCAGCTCCTGTTGCGTAGGCATGGCGGCAAGGCTCGGTGGCGTGACCAGCGTCAGGGTGCTCAGCAGAAAGAGCTTGGTGCGCATAGGGGGGGATCTTCCGGGATTCTTCTGTCGACCGATGGGACAGTCTGCGCGACGTTTTTATCCCAGGCCATGCGCCTGCCATACCCGCGCTGCGCTGTGATGCAGGATGCCGTGGCGGCGGGCGAGCAGGGCGTGGTCCTGGTCGTAACCGCCGCCGATCACCCCGGCCACCGGGATATCGCGTTCCAGGCAGTGGCGGAACACCGCCTCGTCGCGGGCGGCGATACCGGCGTCGGTCAGTTGCAGGTAGCCGAGACGGTCGTCCTTGTGCACATCGACGCCGCCGTCGTAGAGCACGATGTCCGGCTGGTACAGGGCCAGCAGGTAGCCCAGGCTGTCGTGCACCACCTTCAGGTAGTCGGCGTCGCCCATGCCGATGGGCAGGCCGATGTCCCAGTCGCTCCTGGCCTTGCGCGCCGGGAAGTTCTTCTCGCAGTGCAGCGATACGGTGATGGCGTCCGGCACCTGCTCCAGCAGCCGTGCGGTGCCGTCGCCCTGGTGCACGTCGCAGTCGTAGATCAGTACGCGGCCGACCCGGCCGCTCTCCAGCAGGTAGCGGGTGATCACCGCCAGATCGTTGAAGATGCAGAAGCCGGAGGCTTCGTCGTAGTGGGCGTGATGGGTGCCGCCGGCCAGATGGCAGGCCATGCCGTGCTGCAGGGCCAGTTCGGCGGTCAGTAGCGAGCCGCCCACCGCGCGCACGGTACGCCGGGCCAGCGCTTCGCTCCAGGGCAGGCCAAGGCGACGTTGCTCGTGATAGGTCAGCTCGCCGCTGGCGAAGCGTTCGATGTAGTCAGGGCAGTGGGCCAGAGCGAGGATGTCCGCTGGGCAGATCTGCGGGCGATGCAGCGCTTCGTCACGGACCAGGCCGCTGTCCACCAGGTGGTCGCGCAACAGGCGGAACTTGGCCATGGGGAAGCGGTGATTGGTTGGGAAGGGCGGGCTGTAGTCGTCGTGGTAGATCAGCGGCAGCATAATGAATGACTCACGAATTCGAGCCCAGTATATGACTGTGACCATGAGCAGCGAACGCCTGATCCTGCGCCCCTGGCATGACGATGACCTTGACGCCCTGGCAGCCCTGTGTGCCGATCCCGAGGTGATGGCGTATTTTCCCAGCGTGCTGGATCGCAGCGGCAGTGCCGACCTGTTGGCGCGTCTGCAGGCGCACCAGGCCGAGCATGGTTTCACCTTCTGGGCGTTGCAGCGTCAGTTAGATGATCAGGTAATCGGATTTACCGGCCTGGCGCGGGTGAGTTTCGACGCACCCTTCGTGCCGGCGGTGGAAATTGGCTGGCGCCTGGCGCGTCCCTTCTGGGGGCAGGGCTATGCGTTGGAGGCGGCGCAGCGCGCCTTGTGCTTTGCGTTCGATGAGCTGGCGCTGGCTGAGGTGGTGTCCTTCACCGTGCCGGCCAATCACCGTTCCTGGGGTGTGATGCAGCGCCTGGGCATGCGCCGTGATCTGGCCGGTGACTTCGAACACCCGAGTTTGCCCGAGGGCCATCCGCTGCGTCCGCATCTGCTCTACCGCATCGCCCGGGAGGCCTGGCATGGACGCTGAGCAGCAGGTGCGTGCCTACCATGCGCTGAGCAAGCACGCGCCTAGCGGCTATGCGCCGGGGCCCGGTCAGCTCGACTGGGCGACCCAGCCGGCGCCGTTTCGCCGCTACGCCGGATGCCGTCTGATCGAACTCTGGCACAGGCCGCTGGAGGAGACCCCGAGCTACGACGCACCCTTCGCCGGGCCGATCGGCGCGCCGGCGCCGCTGAGCCGCGCCAGCCTCTCGCAACTGCTGTACGACAGCCTGGCGCTATCCGCCTGGAAGGGGGCCGGTGGCAGTCGCTGGGCGCTGCGGGTCAATCCGTCGTCGGGCAACCTGCACCCGACCGAGGCTTACCTGCTGTTGCCACCGGGCAGCGTCGAGGCGTCGGGGCTGCTGGCGCATTACGCGCCGGATGCCCATGGCCTGGAGGTGCGCGCCGAGCTGCCGGCGCCGCTGGCTGATCAGCTGGCGCAGGCATTGCCGCCCGGCGGCTTTCTGCTCGGTCTGGCCAGCATCCCCTGGCGCGAGGCCTGGAAGTACGGCGAGCGTGCCTATCGCTACTGCCAGCACGACCTCGGCCACGCGCTGGCCTGCCTGAGCATCGCCGCCGCCCTCCAGGGTTGGCAGGTGCGCCTGCTGCGCGGTGTGGCCGAGACGCGGCTGGACGGTCTGCTGGGGCTGGACCGTGATGGGTTTCATGAGGCCGAGCATGGCGACTGTTTGCTCTGGGTTGGGCCTGCTCAGACGCAAGAGTTCGCTTTGCCTGAGGCATTGCAGCGCAGCCTGGCGGCGCTGGAACTGAGTGGCGCGCCCAATCGCCTGTCGCGTCAGTACCGCGAGTGGCCGGAGCTGGCGCGGGTACATGCGCTGTGCCGGGCGCCGGCCTTGCCGACCCTGAGCTGGCAGACACCGAGTGGCCACAGCACCAGCGACAATCCCGGCCTGCCGCTGCGGCCGATCCTGCATCGGCGGCGCAGCGCCCAGGCCTTCGATGGCCGCAGCGGCATCCAGGCCGCTTTGCTGTTCGCCTGGTTGCGGCGGCTGATGCCGGCCAACTCGGCGGTGCCTTTCGCTGTCACCGGTGAGAAGCCCCGGGTCGACCTGCTGCTGTTCGTCCATCGCGTCCAGGGGCTGGAGCCAGGTCTGTACTGGCTGGCCCGTTGCGATGGTCAGCCCCGACCGCAGGGGCTGCGCGGCGACTTCACCTGGCAGCGCGCGCATGACGAGCTGCCGCTGTACCGCCTGCTGGAAGGCGATGCCCGTGGCCTGGCCGGTTTCCTCGCCTGCGGCCAGGACATCGCCAGTGACGGCTGTGTGGCCCTGGCCATGCTGGCGCGTTTCGACGCGGCGCTGGCCGCTGGCGCCTGGCACTACCCGCGGCTGTACTGGGAATGTGGGCAGATCGGCCAGCTGTTGTATCTAGAGGCCGAAGCTGCGGGGCTGTCCGGCACGGGCATTGGCTGCTTCTTCGACGATCAGGTGCATGAATTGCTGGAACTGGCCGACAGTCGCTGGCAAAGCCTTTACCATTTCACCATCGGCCGCGCGGTGTGGGATGAACGCCTCACCAGCGCGCCGGCCTATAACGAATTGCGTGTGCCGCCCGAGGAGTGATATATGAGCCAAGTGCTGGATGATCTGGTGTCCCTGCTGAGCATGGAGCAGATCGAGGAAAACCTGTTCCGCGGGCGCAGCCAAGACCTCGGTTTCCGTCAGCTGTTCGGTGGTCAGGTGCTTGGTCAGTGTGTGTCGGCGGCCAACCAGACGGTCGACCCGGCTCGCCACGTGCATTCGCTGCATGGCTATTTCCTGCGCCCGGGCGATGCCACCCTGCCGATCGTGTATCACGTCGACCGCGTGCGTGACGGTGGCAGTTTCAGCACGCGGCGGGTCACGGCGGTGCAGAAGGGCAAGCCGATCTTCTTCTGCTCGGCCTCGTTCCAGGCCGACGAGGCAGGCTTCCATCACCAGTTGCCGATGCCGGATGTGCCCGGCCCCGAAGGCCTGCCGAGCGAGACCGATATCGCCAGCAAAGTGGCGCACCTGATCCCCGAGCGCATGCGCGACCGCATGCTCAGCGCCAAACCGATCGAGATTCGCCCGGTGACGATGATCAATCCCTTCGCCCCCGAGCCGGCCGAACCGGTCAAGTACATCTGGTTCCGCGCCGCCGGCCCGCTGCCGGACGAGCCGCAGCTGCACAAGCTGCTGCTGGCCTACGCCAGCGACTTCAACCTGCTGACCACCTCGATGCTGCCGCACGGTGTCTCGGTGTTTCAGAAGTTCATGCAGGTCGCCAGCCTCGACCACGCCCTGTGGTTCCACGCCGACCTGCGCATGGACGACTGGTTGCTGTACGCCATGGACAGCCCCTGGGCCGGCAACGCCCGTGGTTTCTCCCGCGCCAGCATCTTCAACCGTGCCGGTCAGCTGGTGGCCTCGGCGACCCAGGAAGGGCTGATCCGCGAGCGCGAGGACTGGAAGTGAGTCTGGCCGCCTGCCGCCACTGGGTGTTCGACATGGACGGCACCCTGACCGTGGCGGTGCATGACTTCCCGGCGATCAAGCGTGCCTTGGGCATTCCTCAGGACGACGACATCCTCCATCACCTGGCCGCCTTGCCCGAGGCGGAGGCGCAGGCCAAGCACGCCTGGTTGCTGGAACACGAGCGCGAGCTGGCCATCGGCTCGGTGGCGGCGCCCGGTGCTGTGGAGCTGGTGCGGGCGCTGCACCAGCGTGGTTGCCGCCTGGGCATCCTTACCCGCAACGCCCATGAACTGGCGCTGCTGACTCTGGCCGCCATCGGCCTGGGCGACTGCTTCGCCACGGACGATGTGCTCGGTCGCGGCGAGGCGATCCCCAAGCCGCACCCCGATGGCCTGCTGCAGCTGGCAGCGCGCTGGGGCGTGACGGCGGATGCGTTGGTGATGGTCGGCGATTACCGCTTCGACCTGGAGTGCGCCCAGGCCGCCGGCGCTCGCGGCGTGCTGGTCAACCTGCCGGACAATCCCTGGCCAGAGCTGACCGAGGTGCATGCGCCAGACTGTGCGGCGCTGCTGCAGTTGCTGGCCTAGAGGGGTTTCCCCTCTCCCTCTGGGAGAGGGGCCGGGGTGAGGGACTGCTAGGCTAGCCGGACCATCAGGAAAGGACGCCTGCCATGCCCCAGCACAAATCACCGCTCGACCCCGGCCAGCTCGATTTTGCTCGTCAGCTCAGGCGCGCAGCTACCGATGCCGAGACGCTGCTCTGTCGCCATTTGCGTGGTCGGCAGTTGGCCGGGCGAAAGTTTCGTCGTCAGCACCCGGTCTCGCCTTATGTTCTGGATTTCAATTGCGAGGAGCTGCATCCGGGTATCGAACAGGATGGCGGGCAGCACTCTGCGGAGGAAGGCGTAAAGCACGACCAATACCGGGCCGACTGCTTGTTTGGCAGTGGTATCCGGCTGCTGCGCTTTAGTAATCGTGAAGTGCTGCTGGAGTTGCCCGCCGTGCTGGCGCGGATTTACCTGGAGGTTACAGCTCCCTCACCCCTGGCCCCTCTCCCGGAGGGAGAGGGAAAGTTGGGCAGGTAGCTTCGCGGTAGCTCACCCCCTCTCCCCATGGGAGAGGGGCGGGGGCGAGGGAGCTTCAGGCATGCCACGACGCATCTAGAGTCGGGCGGCGGCAAAGGTATCGCAGCGCCCCGGCTGGCCGCTCTCGAAGCCGACTTTGAACCAGCGTACGCGCTGGGCCGAGGTTCCGTGGGTGAAGGAGTCCGGCATCACGGTGCCGCGGCTCTGTTTCTGCAGGCGGTCGTCGCCGATGGCGTTGGCGGCGTTCAGGGCCTCTTCCACGTCGCCCGGCTCCAGCCAGTTCAGGCGCTGCTGCGCGTTGTTGGCCCAGACGCCGGCGAAGCAGTCTGCCTGCAGTTCCTGACGCACCAGCAGGCCGTTGTCGCCTTCCAGCTTCTGGCCGCTCTGGCGCGCTGCGTTGACCTTGGCCGAGACGCCGAGCAGGGTCTGCACATGGTGGCCGACCTCGTGGGCGATGACGTAGGCCTGGGCGAAGTCGCCGGCGGCGGCGAAGCGGGTTTCCATCTCGCGGAAGAAACTCAGGTCGAGGTACACCTGGCGGTCGCCGGGGCAGTAGAAGGGCCCGACCGCCGCATCGGCGAAGCCGCAGGCCGAGCGTACGCCGCCGCTGAACAACACCAGTTTGGGGTCCTGGTACTGCTTGCCGGAGGCCTGGAAGATGGCGCGCCAGGTGTCTTCGGTGTCACCGAGGATGGCGCGGACGAATTCGCGCTGCGGGTCGTTGGCCGCCGGCGCCTGGCCCTGTTCGGGCGCCTGGCTGGTGACGCCGCCCTGCATGCCCTGGTTGACCACGTTGCCGAGGATGGTCAGTGGGTCCTGGCCCATCAGCAGGCCGATCACCACCACCACGGCAATGCCACCCAGGCTCAGGCCCTTGCCGCCGCCCAGGCGCATGCCACTTCTGCCGCTACCGCGAGCATCCACCACATTGTCGCTGCGTCTGCCGCGTTCCCAGCGCATGGTTGGGCTCCTTCATTCGTCCGAGGCTGACAGTGTCGTCCGCGACAACGAAGGGCGCCAGTCCGGTCATCAGTTGGCCGGATAATCGGCCAGCACGCTTTCCTGGCCGTTCTTGCCCAGGCCGATGACCTGGTAGGCATCGATCCGGCCGGTTTCCATGCCGGGCGAACCATGGGGCATGCCCGGTACGGCGGCCCCGAGCAGGTCGGGTCGGCCTTGCAGGGCGAGCACGTCGCGGGCCGGTACATGGCCTTCGACGAACTTGCCGTCGATCACCCCGGTGTGGCACGAGGCCAGGCGCGGCGGCACGCCGAGGCGCTGTTTGACCGCCGTCATGTCGGTTTCGACGTGGTCGTTGACCTGGATGCCGTTCTCTTCCAGGTGGCTGATCCAGGCCTTGCAGCAGCCGCAGTTGGCGTCGCGGTGTACGTCCATGGTGACGGGCTCGGCAGCCTGGGTGGCGCTGGCGAAGAGCAGGGCGGCTAGGGGAAGCAGGCGCATGGGGATTTCCTCGAGGTGGGGCGTATCGCGCAGGATAGCGTCGGCGCGGCGTCAGTCCCAGGCTGCGACTGTTTCCGTCTGCGTCGGCTCGGCCTATGCTGGCCTGGCGCCTGTCATGGAGACTGCCGATGCTGCCCGTTCGCCTGTTCCTGCTTGTTCAGATCCTGTCGCTCGCCGGCTTCGGCCTGGCCTATTTCATCTACCCGCAGGAGACTGCCAACCTCAGCGGCATGCTGCTGATGGCGCCGGCGGCGGTCACCGATGTGCGGGCCTACTACGGCGGTCTGCAGCTGGGGCTGGCGGTGTGGCTGGGCCTGGCGCTGCTGCGCGGCGAGCTGCTGCGCCCGGCCTTGATGCTGCTGGTGCTGCTTTACAGCGCGCTGCTGCTCGCCCGTCTCGGCGGCCTGTGGCTGGACGGCGGCGCCCAGCAGACCTTCAACCTCTACGCCATGCTGTTCGAGGGCGTTTCGGCCGGCCTGGCGTTCTGGTTGCTGCGCCGTTCAACGGCGGCGTAGGGCGTGGCTGCAGCGCAGCATGTCGAGCAGGGCGTCGACCAGTTGATCCGCCTGCGCCGCCAGTGAGTCTTCGCCCGGGGCCAGCAGCCAGTTGGCCTGCAGGCCATGGATGTAACCGTGCAGGCACAGGGTGGCGCGGCGGCAGTCGAGGTCGGCGGGTAGCTGCCCCTTGCTGACGGCGTTGCCCAGGGATTTTTCGATGCGCTCGTCGCACTCCACGTGCAGCGCCTGCATCTTCTGCCGTAGGTCGCCGAGGTCGTCGGTGTACTCGCATTTGTGCGCCAGGATTTCCTGGATGCGCCGGCTCTGCTCGTCCAGCTCCACATTGCGCAACAGGCGCACCAGCAGCTCGCGGGTATGCCCCAGCGGGTTGGGTTCGTCTTCGCGCTCACTGGCCTCGGCCAGCGCTTCCAGTGGCAGGTGCAGGCGTTCGAGCATGGCCTGGAACAGATCGACCTTGTTCTCGAAGTGCCAGTAGATGGCGCCGCGGGTCACCCCGGCGCCGTTGGCGATGTCCGCCAGCGAGGTGCGCGAAACGCCCCTTTCGTGGAACAGGTGCTCGGCCGCATCGAGGATGCGCTGGCGAGTCTCTTCGGCTTCTTCTTTGGTGCGTCGGACCATGGCGGGACAGCGATTTGTAAAGGTTGGGAAAAGTTACACAGGGAGTGAATTTTTCTCATTTACAAACATTCTAGTACGTAAGTATATTTCTTAGCCAGCTAAGCAATGTGCCGTTTCCCCGCGCCGGGTCTGCTCTGACCGGGCCGTTATTTCTGACATGAGGTCGATTGAGATGCAGAAGAAGCCAGCCTTCGCTGCGATGGTAGGCGTTGTCGCCGTGACGTCGGTGCTACTCGCCGGGTGCCAGGAGAGTGCCGCACCGAGTGCCGAGCACAAGCCCCGAGTGGGCGTCCTCACGCTGCAGCCGCAGCCGTTCACCCTGACCACCGAGCTGCCGGGGCGTACCGCCGCCTTTCGCGTCGCCGAGGTACGTCCGCAGGTCGATGGCATTCTGCAGAAACGTCTGTTCAAGGAAGGCTCGGAAGTGAAGGCCGGGCAGCAGCTGTATCAGATCGACGCCGCCGTTTATCAGGCCAGCTACAAGAGTGCCCAGGCCACCCTGGCGTCGGCCGGCTCGCTGGCCGAGCGTTATGCCGATCTGGTCACGGACCAGGCCGTGAGCAAGCAGGCCTATGACGAGGCGCGGGCCGCCCGGCTTTCCGCCGAGGCGGCGCTGGAGAAGGCGCGCATCGACCTGCGCTACACCAAGGTGCTGGCGCCGATTTCCGGCCGCGTGGGGCGCTCGGCGGTGACCGAGGGCGCGCTGGTCAGCAACGGGCAGGCCACCGCCCTGGCGACCATCCAGCAGCTCGATCCGATCTACGTCGACGTCACCCAGCCGATCAAGGAGCTGTTGCGCCTGCGCCGCGAGCTGGCCAGCGGGCAGCTGGAGAAGGCCGGCGACAACGCGGCCAGGGTCACTCTGAAGCTGGAAGACGGCAGCGAGTACGAGCACGAGGGCACCCTGGAAGTGTCCGAGGTGACGGTCGACGAAGGCACCGGCTCGGTGACCCTGCGCGCGGTATTCCCCAACCCGGACCAGCTGCTGCTGCCGGGCATGTTCGTCCACGCCCGGCTCAATGCCGGCGTCGACCACCAGGCCATCCTCGCCCCGCAGCAGGGCGTGACCCGTAACGGTCAGGGGCAGCCCACTGCGCTGGT
The DNA here is from genome assembly GCF_043102245.1 of Pseudomonas sp. zbq_18. Classification (NCBI taxonomy): domain Bacteria; kingdom Pseudomonadati; phylum Pseudomonadota; class Gammaproteobacteria; order Pseudomonadales; family Pseudomonadaceae; genus Pseudomonas; species Pseudomonas sp. zbq_18. The sequence continues at coordinate 107,497 of NZ_JBICIT010000013.1, forward strand.
GGTCAACGGCGAGAACAAGGTCGAGCTGCGCACCCTGGCGGCCGAGCGCACCAGCGGCAATCGCTGGCTGGTGACCGATGGCCTCAAGGCCGGCGACCGGCTGATCACCGAAGGCCTGCAGTTCATCCGCCCCGGTGACGAGGTCGAGGCCGGGCCGGCGCAGAACGTCGCCGACGCGCCGTCCGCCAAGCCGGATCAGGCCAGCCGCTAAGGAACGACGACCATGGTTAACTTCTTTATCGACCGGCCGATCTTCGCCTGGGTGATCGCCCTGGTGATCATGCTGGCCGGCGGCCTGTCCGTGCTCAAGCTGCCGATCAACCAGTACCCGAGCATTGCCGCGCCCGCGGTGGGCATCCAGGTCAGCTACCCGGGTGCCTCGGCGCAGACGGTGCAGGACACCGTGGTGCAGGTGATCGAGCAGCAGCTCAACGGCATCGACGGCCTGCGCTACATGTCCTCGGAGAGCAACTCCGACGGCAGCATGAGCATCACCGTGACCTTCGACCAGGGCACCAACCCCGACATCGCCCAGGTCCAGGTGCAGAACAAGCTGCAGCTGGCCACGCCATTGCTGCCGCAGGAAGTGCAGCAGCAGGGCATCCGCGTGACCAAGGCGGTGAAGAACTTCCTGATGGTCATCGGCGTGGTCTCCGAAGACGGTTCGATGGACCGCAACGACCTGGCCAACTACATCGTGTCCAACATGCAGGACCCGATCTCGCGGACCAAGGGCGTCGGTGACTTCCAGGTGTTCGGCGCGCAGTACGCCATGCGTATCTGGCTCGATCCGGCCAAGCTGAACAACTTCCAGCTGACCCCGGTCGACGTGAAGAGCGCGATCCAGGCGCAGAACGTGCAGATTTCCTCCGGTCAGTTCGGCGGCCTGCCGGCCGGCGAGGGCCAGCAGCTCAATGCCACCATCATCGGCAAGACCCGCCTGCAGACCCCCGAGGAGTTCCGCAACATCCTGCTCAAGGTCAACCGCGACGGCTCCCAGGTGCGCCTGGGCGACGTGGCCAAGGTCGAGCTGGGCGGCGAGAACTACAGCATCAACGCCCAGTACAACGGCTTGCCGGCCTCCGGCCTGGCGGTCAAGCTGGCCACCGGCGCCAATGCCCTGGACACCGCCAAGGGCATCCGCCAGACCCTGAGCGAGCTGGAGCCGTTCTTCCCGCCGGGCATGAAGGTGGTCTATCCCTACGACACCACGCCGGTGATCTCGGCCTCCATCGAAGGGGTGCTACACACCTTGGTCGAGGCCTTCGTCCTGGTGTTCCTGGTGATGTTCCTGTTCCTGCAGAACTTGCGCGCCACCATCATCCCCACCCTGGCGGTGCCGGTGGTGCTGCTCGGCACCTTCGGCGTGCTGGCGGTGTTCGGCTACAGCATCAATACCCTGACCATGTTCGCCATGATCCTAGCCATCGGCCTGCTGGTGGACGACGCCATCGTGGTGGTGGAGAACGTCGAGCGGGTGATGCGCGAGGAGGGCCTGTCGCCGCTGGAGGCGACGCGCAAGTCCATGGGCCAGATCCAGGGCGCGCTGGTCGGTATCGGCGTGGTGCTCTCGGCGGTGCTGCTGCCAATGGCCTTCTTCGGCGGCTCGGTAGGCGTGATCTACCGGCAGTTCTCCATCACCATCGTCTCGGCCATGGTGATCTCGGTGATCCTCGCCCTGATCTTCACCCCGGCGCTGTGCGCCACCCTGCTCAAGCCGATCGCCAAGGGCGAGCACCACGAGAAGCGAGGCTTCTTCGGCTGGTTCAATCGCACCTTCGAGCGCAGCGTCGACGGCTACGAGCGCGGCGTGCGCGCCATGCTCAAGCGCAAGGCGCCGTACCTGCTGATGTACGCCGTGCTGGTCGCGGTGATGGCCTGGATGTTCACCAAGATCCCCACCGCCTTCCTCCCCGACGAGGATCAGGGCGTGCTGTTCGCCCAGGTGCAGACACCGTCCGGCGCCAGTGCCGAACGCACCCAGGCGGTGGTCGACGACATGCGCCAGTACCTGCTGGAAGACGAGGGCGATACGGTCAAGTCGGTGTTCACCGTCACCGGCTTCAACTTCGCCGGCCGCGGCCAGAGCTCGGGCATGGCCTTCATCATGCTGCGCCCGTGGGACGAGCGTAGCGCGGCGGGGCAGAGCGTGTTCGACCTGGCCCAGCGCGCCCAGCAGCATTTCTTCAGCTTCCGCGACGCCATGGTGTTCGCCTTCGCCCCGCCGGCGGTGATGGAGTTGGGTAACGCCACCGGTTTCAACCTGTTCCTCCAGGACCGTGCCGGTGTCGGCCACGAGACGCTCAATCAGGCCCGCGACAAGTTCCTCGAACTGGCCGGGCAGAACCCGGTGCTGACCCGCGTGCGCGCCAACGGCCTGCGCGACGAGCCGCAGTACCAGCTGCTGATCGACGACGAGAAGGTGCGCGCCCTCGGCGTGTCGCTGGCCGACGTCAACGCCACCCTGTCCATCGGCTGGGGTGGCAGCTACGTCAACGACTTCATCGACCAGGGTCGGGTGAAGAAGGTCTACCTGCAGGGCGTGTCCAGCGCGCGGATGAACCCGGAAGACCTGGACAAGTGGTTCGTGCGCAACGACGCCGGGCAGATGGTGCCGTTCAGCGCCTTCGCCAGCGGCAAGTGGGTCTATGGCGCACCGAAGCTGTCGCGCTACAACGGCGTCAGCGCCATCGAGATCCTCGGCGAGCCGGCGCCGGGCTACAGCTCGGGCGATGCCATGGCCGCAGTCGAGGAGATCACCCGGCAACTGCCGGCCGGCGTCGGCTATTCGTGGACCGGCCAGTCCTACGAGGAGCGCCTGTCCGGCTCCCAGGCGCCGGCGCTCTACGCCCTGTCGCTGCTGGTGGTGTTCCTCTGCCTGGCGGCGCTGTACGAGAGCTGGTCGATTCCGTTCTCGGTGATGCTGGTGGTACCGCTCGGCGTGTTCGGCGCGCTGCTGTTCACCCTGGCCCGCGGGCTGTCCAACGATGTGTTCTTCCAGGTCGGCCTGATCACCACCATCGGTCTGTCGGCGCGTAACGCGATCCTCATCGTCGAGTTCGCCAAGGCGCTGCACGAGCAGGGCAAGAGCTACGTCGAGGCGGCCGTGGAGGCCTGCCGCATGCGTCTGCGCCCGATCATCATGACCTCGCTGGCGTTCATCCTCGGCGTCGTGCCGCTGGCCATCTCCAGCGGTGCCGGTGCCGGCAGCAAGCACGCCATCGGTACCGGGGTGATCGGCGGCATGCTCACCGCGGCGGTACTGGCGATCTTCTGGGTGCCGCTGTTCTACGTATTGGTCAGTGCGCTGTTCAAGGACAAGCGCGCCCAGGCCACCGAGTCGAAGGAGGCCGTCCAGTGAGGCAGTCCCTGTTGTCCCTCGCCGTCGCCAGCGTCCTGCTCGGCGGCTGCAGCCTGATCCCCGACTACCAGCGCCCGCAGGCGCCGGTAGACGGCCTGTGGCCGACGGGCGAGGCCTACACCGCCAGCGGTGTCAGCGAAACCCATACCGCCGCCGATGCCCTGGGCTGGCGCGAGTTCTTCCGCGACCCGGCGCTGCAGCGCCTGGTCGAGACCGCCCTGGCCAACAACCGCGACCTGCGCATCGCCGCGCTCAACGTCGAGGCCTTCCGCGCCCAGCACCGCATCCAGCGTGCCGAGCTGTTCCCCAACGTTGCCGCCGCCGGCAGTGGCACCCGCCAGCGTCTGCCGGGCGACCTGTCATCGAGCGGTGAGGCCAGCACCAGCGGCCAGTACAGCGCCACCGTCGGTGTCAACGCCTGGGAAATCGACTTCTTCGGCCGCCTGCGCAGCCTCAACGAGCAGGCCCTGCAGCAGTACTTCGCCAGCGCCGAGGCGCAACGTAGCGCGCAGATCAGCCTGGTGGGCAGCGTGGCCAACGCCTACCTGACCCTGCAGGCCGACCAGCAGAGCCTACAGCTGACCCGCGACACCCTGGACACCTACCGCAAGAGCTATGCCCTCACCGAGCGCAGCTTCAATGTCGGCGTGGCCGATGCCCTGTCGCTGAGCCAGGCGCGCACTGCGGTGCAGAGCGCTGAAGCCAGCCTGGCGCAGTACACCCGTCTGGTCGCCCAGGACCGCAATGCCCTGGCGCTGCTGCTCGGCGCTGGCGTGCCGGGCGACCTGCCCGAGGGCGCGGTGCTCGAGCAGAACCTGCTGGCCGAGGTGCCGGCAGGGCTGCCGTCGGAACTGCTGCAACGGCGCCCCGACCTGCTGCAGGCCGAGCACTCGCTGAAGGCGGCCAACGCCAGCATCGGCGCAGCGCGCGCGGCGTTCTTCCCCAACATCAGCCTGACCGCCAATGCCGGCAGCGCCAGCAGCGAGCTGTCCGGCCTGTTCGACGGGGGCTCCGGCACCTGGCTGTTCCAGCCGCAGATCAACCTGCCGATCTTCACCGCCGGCAGCCTGAAGGCCAGCCTCGACTATGCCGAGGTGCAGAAGGACATCCAGGTGGCGAGCTACGAGAAAGCCATCCAGACCGCCTTCCAGGAAGTCGCCGACGGCCTGGCCGCACGCACCACCTACGCCCAGCAGCTGGATGCCCAGCGTGCCCTGGTGGAAACCAGCGAGGAGTACTATCGCCTCGCCGAACGGCGCTTCCGCACCGGCGTGGACAACTACCTGACCCTGCTCGACGCCCAGCGCCAGCTGTTCAGCGCCAAGCAGCAGCTGATCAGCGACCGCCTCAACCAGCTGACCAGCGAGGTCAACCTGTACAAGGCCCTCGGCGGCGGCTGGCACGAGCAGACCCAGGTGGCCACGGCGCCTGCGGACTGAGCGTTCGCCTGAAACGAAAAGCCCCGGCATGCCGGGGCTTTTTCGTCTTACGCGCTTGGTCTGTCTGCGTTGGGCTTCGTCGCCATGCTCCTCAACCTACGCGGCCCGACCCAACCTACGGCTGGTAGTGCGCGGTGGGGCGTAGGTTGCGGTTGAGCGAAGCGAAGCCCAACGCCACCGGCATTCCTAGCGCCGCACCAGCAACACCCCGGCTTCCATGTGGTGCGTCCACGGGAACTGGTCGAACAGGGCGCAGCGCTCGATACGGTGGGTATCGCCCAGCTGGGCGATGTTGGCGGCCAGGGTTTCTGGGTTGCAGGAGATGTACAGGATGTTGTCGAAGCGCCGGGTCAGCTCGCAGGTGTCCGGGTCCATGCCGGCGCGTGGCGGGTCGACGAACACGGTGCCGAAGTCGTAGGCCTTCAGGTCGATGTCGGCCAGGCGGCGGAACGGGCGCACTTCGTTGAGGGCCTGGGTCAGCTCCTCGGCGGACAGACGCACCAGCTCGATGTTGTCGATGCCGTTGTCGGCCAGGTTGGCCAGGGCGGCATTCACCGAGGTCTTGCTGATCTCGGTGGCCAGCACCTTGCGCACGCGGGTGGACAGCGGCAGGGTGAAGTTGCCGTTGCCGCAGTACAGCTCGAGCAGGTCGTCCTGGCGTTCGCCGAGGGCGTCATAGGCCCACTGCAGCATCTTCTGGCAGACCGTGCCGTTGGGCTGGGTGAAGGCGCCCTCCGGCTGGCGATAGCGGAACGTGCGACCGGCGACGGTCATCTCTTCCTCGACGTAGTCCCGGCCGATCACCAGGCGCTGGCCGCGCGAACGGCCGACCAGGCTGACGCCCAGCCTGGCCGCCAGTTGCTCGGCCTCGGCCTGCCACTCGGCGTCGAGCGGGCGGTGGTAGCACAGGGTGATCAGTGCGTCGCCACTCAGGGTGGTGAGGAACTCGACCTGGAACAGCTTGAACGACAGCGCCTTGCTCGCCTGCCAGGCGGCCTTGAGCTGGGGCATCAACTGGTTGATGCGTACGCTGGCGATGGGGAACTCGTCGATCAGGATCGGCGTGTGCTTGTCGCCGGCCTCGAACATCGCGTAGTGGCGCTGTTCCTGCTCGCGCCACAGGCGGAACTCGGCGCGCAGGCGGTAGTGCTCGCGCGGTGAGTCGAATACCTGCGGCTGCGGGGCGACGAAGGGCGCCAGCAGCTCGCGCAGGCGCGCGACTTTCTCGTCCAGCTGGGCGGCGTAGGCCGCCTGGTCACCGATCCTGATCATGCGCTGAAGAAGCCCAGCTTGACCACGAACAGCGCGGAGAGAATCCACAGCGCCGGGTTCAGCTCGCGCCACTGGCCGGCCAGCAGTTTGATGGCGGTCCAGGCAATGAAGCCGAAGGCGATGCCGTTGGCGATGGAGAAGGTCAGCGGCATGGCCAGGGCGGCGACCACCACCGGCGCGGCGACGGTGAGGTCGTCCCAGTCGATCTTGGCCAGGCTGCTGGTCATCAGTACGGCAACGAACAGCAGTGCCGGGGCGGTGGCGAAGGCGGGCACGGCGCCGGCCAGCGGGGCGAAGAACAGCGCCAGCAGGAACAGGGCGGCCACGGTCACGGCGGTCAGGCCGGTACGCCCGCCGGCGCTGATGCCGGCAGCCGATTCGATGTAGCTGGTGGTGGTGCTGGTGCCCAGCGCGGCGCCGGCCATGGTCGCGGTGCTGTCGGCCAGCAGGGCACGACCGACGCGCGGCATCTTGCCGTCCTTGTCCAGCAGGTCGGCTTTCTGCGCGACGCCGACCAGGGTGCCGGAGGTGTCGAACAGGTCGACGAACAGGAAGGCGAAGATCACGCTGATCAGGCCGATATCCAGGGCGCCGGCGATATCCAGCTGCAGCAGGGTCGGCATCAGGCTGGGCGGCATCGACACCACGCCGTCCAGCTTGGACAGGCCCAGAGCGATGGACAGACCGGTGACCAGGAGGATGCCGATCATCACCGCGCCGGTGACCTTGCGGTAATACAGCCCGGCGATGACGAAGAAGCCCAGGCACGCGAGCAGGGCGCCGCCGCTGCTGAGGTCGCCCAGGGTCACCAGGGTGGCCGGGTGGTCGACCACGATGCCGGCGTTCTTCAGGGCGATGATCGCCAGGAACAGGCCGATACCGGCGGCGATCCCCGAGCGCAGGGCCAGCGGGATGCTGTTGATGATCCACTCGCGGATCTTGAAGATCGACAGGGCGAAGAAGATCGCACCAGAGAGGAATACCGCACCCAGGGCGGTCTGCCAGCTATAGCCCATGGTCAGCACCACGGTATAGGTGAAGAAGGCATTGAGCCCCATGCCCGGCGCCAGGGCGATCGGGTAGTTGGCGACCAGGCCCATGATCGCCGAGCCGATGGCCGCGGCCAGGCAGGTGGCGACGAAGACCGCGCCGTGATCCATGCCCGTCTCGGCCAGCAGGCTGGGGTTGACGAAGAGGATGTAGGCCATGGTCAGGAAGGTGGTGACACCGGCCAGGATCTCGGTACGGATCGTGGTGTTGTGTGCCTTGAGTTGGAACAGCTTTTCCAGCATGGTGAGCTCCCCTGGGGCTGGTGCGGCAATGATCTGCGGACTGCGAAAAGCAAAGCACAAAGGCGGCCAGCTCGAAGAATGACGAGGGCTAATTTGGGCCGGGTCCGGAAAAGCCGCGCACTATACCAGTTCACCCTCGCACGGTGAATTTATGACCGGACGGACTGTGTCGGTTTCCGTTCGAGGAGGAGCATCGCCATGACTGCCAGAGCCCTGATCGCCGTCGCCGATGGCGTGGAAGACCTGGAAACCGTGACCCTGATCGACGTACTGCGCCGCGCCGAGGTGGAAACCGTGGTGGCCAGTATCGAAAACCGGCGCATGTTTACTGCCGCACGAGGCACCCGGCTGACCGCCGACGCCATGCTGGTCGACGTACTGGCTCAGGATTTCGATCTGATCGTGCTGCCTGGTGGCATGCCCGGCGCCCAGCACCTGGCCGAGCACGTGCCGCTGGCCGAGAAAGTGCGGGCGCAGGCCAAGGCCGGCAAGCTGTTCGCCGCCATCTGCGCCGCCCCGGCCCTGGCGCTGCAGGGCTACGGCGTGATCAAGCAGCGACGCATGACCTGCTACCCGGCGTTCAGCGACCGCCTGTCCGGCTGCACCTTCGTCGATCAGCCGGTGGTGGTGGATGGCAACTGCATCACCAGCCAGGGGCCGGCTACTGCCCTGGCGTTTGCACTGACGCTGGTCGAACAGCTGGTCGGCAAGGCCAGGCGCAAGGCGGTGGCCGAGGCCATGCTGGTGCCGGTATGAAGCGGGGCCAAGCTATTGCGGCCGTTGTTGCCCTGGTTCTGCTGGCAGGCTGTGCCAGCGAAGCGCGGTTACCCTCGGCGACTCATCAGTTGGGTATTCACAGAGCCAGCACCGCCAGTGGCGATGGCCTGCAGCCGATGCGCGATCGCCACAGCGGTGTGCGTCTGTGGGTCAATCCACGGGCGCTGCTGACCGAACGCGATGTCGCCGCCAGCGAACTGGCCATGACGCCGGACGGCGAGCCCGCGGTAATCCTGACCCTGAGCGACAGCGGGCGGGAGGTGCTGGCCGAACTGACACGCCAATCCCTGATGCAGCCGCTGGCGATCGTGCTGGACGGCGAACTGCGTCTGGCGCCTGTCGTGCGCGAGCCAGTGCGAGATGGCCGCGTGGCGCTGACCGGCTTCGACTCTCTGGATGAGGCCGAGGCGCTGGTGCGCGGTTGGGGGCCTAGATGAAAGGACGATATCCCTCGCGAGGTTGACGGCGCTTTGCTGGGTTGCGCCTGTGGCCTGACTCAGCCTACGGTCTGATGCGCTGGGGCGGCGGAGTTGGCCGCGTAGTGGACGATCTACAGGCAGCACTCACGACTATCCAGCGCCTCCAGCAGCCGGCAATGCCCGGCATGGCCGCTATGGCAGTCGGCCAGTTTGCTCAGTTCGGCGCGCATGTTCTGCAGATCGCGGATGCGCGCCTCGATGGCATCCAGGTGTTCGCGGGCCATGCGGTCGGCGGCATCGCAGGGCCTTTCCGGGTGGGCGGCCAGATCGAGCAGGCTGCGGATCTCCTCCAGGCTGAAACCCAGTTCGCGGCCGCGACGGATAAAGCGCAGGCGCCGCACATCCTGTTCCTGGTAATGGCGATAGCCGGACGGGCTGCGCTGCGGCTCGGGCAGCAGGCCGCTACGCTCGTAGAAACGGATGGTTTCCAGATTGACGCCGCTGTCGCGGGCGAGCACGCCAATGGTGATGGGTTTGCTCATGTTGACTCCGTAGTGACTACAGGGTTTAGCCTAGTCTGCACCTGGAACAAGGAGATGCCAAATGGGTGCTCACTGCTGCAATCACGACACCGGCCCGGTACATAACGACGGGCGTTACCGACGCATCCTGTGGATCGCGCTGCTGGTCAATCTGGTGATGTTCGTCGTCGAGATCGGCGCGGGCCTCAAGGCCGGCTCAGTCTCCTTGCTGGCCGACTCGCTGGATTTCCTGGGGGATGCCGCCAACTATGCCATCAGCCTCTGGGTGCTGGGCATGGCGCTGACCTGGCGCGCTCGTGCCGCTCAGTTCAAGGCACTGAGCATGCTGCTGTTCGGTCTCGCCGTATTGGGCGCGGCGCTCTGGCACTGGTGGCAGGGCGCGGTGCCGAATGCACCGACCATGGGCGTGGTGGGCACCCTGGCGTTGTTGGCCAACTTCGGCGTGGCGGTGTTGCTGTATGCCTACCGCGAGGGGGACAGCAACATGCGCAGCGTCTGGCTGTGCACCCGCAACGATGCCCTGGGCAATCTCGCCGTGCTGGCCGCGGCGCTGGGGGTGTTTGGCACCGGCAGCGCCTGGCCGGACCTGATCGTTGCCAGCATCATGGCGACCCTGGCCATCACCGCCGCGGTTCAGGTGCTGCGTCAGGCCGATGGTGAACTGAAGGGCGATCACGGTCATGCGCACTGAGTTGCAGGCTGCGCTGCGGCAGGCTTTCAGCGAGGGCGAGAAGGCGCTGGGCCATGGCGATGCGCAAGCCGCGCTGGTCTGGCTGGAGCGCGCACATATCTTCGGTCAGCGCCTGGCGCTGCCCCATGCGCGGGCGCACTGGCTGATGCTGCGCGCCGGCTGGATGCTGGGCGACTGGCGCGAGGTGCTCGGGCAGCTGCCTAGGATTGCCGCCGCGCTGCTGTTTTCGCGGATCTGGGTGCCACTGGGCAATAGCGGCCGGGCTCGGGTCAGTGCGTTCCGGCCGATGCCGCTCAGCGCGGAGCTGAAAAGACTGCTGGAGTAGGTTGGGGCGGACCGCACAGGTTGAGTGCAGCGAAGCCCAATGCACCTGCGCAGCCAGGTATCGCGTAGGGCTAGGGGGTTCCCGTTGGGCTTCGTCGCTGTGCTCCTCAACCCAACCTACGGAGCATCGAGTGTCGCGTAGGGTGGATGGCCGTAGCCATCCACCAGGGGCATGCCGGCTCAGGTCAGCCCCATGCCCCACTTGATGGCGTAGGCCAGGACACCTACGGCCAGCACGCCGCCCAGCCACAGGGCGGCGAACCAGGCCAGGCGCTGGGGCAGCGGAGGTTTGTTCTCGCTCATCAGTGATACCCCTCGCCGACCTTCACCTTGCCGCGGAATACCCAGTAGCTGTAGGCCGTGTAGATAAGGATGATCGGTACCATGAACACCACGCCAACCAGGGCAAAGGCCTGGCTGCTCTCCGGGGCCGAGGCCTCCCAGATGCTGACCGACGGCGGAATGATGTTCGGCCACAGGCTGATGGCCAGACCGGTGTAGGCCAGGGCGATCAGTGCCAGGGTCAGCACGAAGGGCTGCCAGTCGATCTTCAGGTGCACGGCGCGGACGATCCCCAGGATGGTCACTGCGACCAGGGTCGGTACCGGCATGAAGTAGAACAGGTTGGGCAGGGTGAACCAGCGCTCGGCGATGGCCGGGTGAGCCAGCGGGGTCCAGATGCTCACCGCGCTGATGAACAGCAGCAGCAGGGAGGTCAGCGGCAGCATCAGCTTGTACATCTTGTGGCGCAGCTTGCCCTCGGTCTTCAGCAGCAGCCAGGCACAGCCGAGCATGGCGTAGCCGACCACCAGGCCGGCGCCGCAAAACAGTGGGAACGGCGCCAGCCAGTCGAAGGCCCCCCCGGCGAACTGGCGGTTCTCTACCCTGATGCCCTCGATAAAGGCACCCAGCACCACGCCCTGGGCAAAGGTGGCGACCACCGAGCCACCGATGAAGGCCGCGTCCCACACGTAGCGGGTGCGCTTGGCCTTGAAGCGGAACTCGAAGGCCACGCCACGGAAGATCAGGGCGATCAGCATGATCACCAACGGCAGGTAGAGTGCGCTGAGCACCACCGAGTAGGCCAGCGGGAAGGCGGCGAACAGCCCGGCGCCGCCCAGTACCAGCCAGGTCTCGTTGCCGTCCCAGATCGGCGCCACGGTGTTCATCATGGCGTCGCGCTCGTCCTTGTCGCGGAAGAAGGGGTAGAGGATGCCGATGCCCAGATCGAAGCCGTCCATCACCACGTACATGAAGATGCCGAAGGCGATCACGCCGGCCCAGATCAGCGGTAGGTCAATGCTCATGGGCGTTTCTCCTGTTCGACGTCGACTTCACCATCGACACTCTCGGCCGCAGCGGACAGCGGGCGTGCCGGGGTGCGCTGATGGCCGGGGCCACCTTCTTCGCTGATTTGGGCGCTGAGCAGGCCAAGCACCGGGCCCTTGCGCATCATGCGCAGCAGGTAGGTGATGCCGACACCGAACACGGCAAAGTAGACCACCACGAAGATGCTCAGCGACACGCCCATCTGCGTGGCGCTGTGGTTGGACACGGCGTCCGAGGTGCGCAGCAGGCCGTAGATGACCCACGGCTGGCGGCCGACCTCGGTGGTGACCCAGCCGGCGAGAATGGCGATCAGCCCGGACGGGCCCATCAGCAGCATCAGGCGCTGGAAGCCGCGGGCTTCGTACAGCCGACCGCCGCGGCGCAGCCACAGGCCGAGCACGCCGCAGAGGATCATCAGCAGACCCAGGCCGACCATCACGCGGAAGCTCCAGAACACGATCAGCGCATTCGGCCGATCCTCCGGCGCCCACTCCTTGAGGCCCTTGATCTCGCCGTCGAGGTCATGGGTGAGGATCAGGCTGGCCAGCCGTGGGATGCCAATGGCGTATTTCGTCGTCTCTTCCTGCATGTCGGGGATGCCGAACAGCAGCAACGGCACGCCTTTCTCGGTGTCCCAGTGTCCCTCCATCGCCGCGACCTTGGCCGGCTGGTGCTTGAGGGTATTGAGGCCGTGGAAGTCACCGATCAGCGCCTGGATCGGTGCGACGATCAGCGCCATCCACAGGGCCATGGAGAACATCATGCGCGTGGCCGGGTCGCGCTTGCCCTTGAGCAGGTGCCAGGCCGCGGTGGCGCCGACGACGAAGGCGGTGCTGAGGAACGCCGCCACCGCCATGTGCGCCAGGCGGTAGGGGAAGGACGGATTGAACACGATGTCCCACCAGCTCTCCGGGTAGAACACGCCATCGACCAGGGTGAAGCCCTGCGGGGTTTGCATCCAGCTGTTCGACGAGAGAATCCAGAAGGTCGAGATCAGGGTCCCGATGGCCACCATCAGGGTGGCGAAGAAGTGCAGGCCGCGGCCGACCTTGTTCAGGCCGAACAGCATGATCCCCAGGAAGCCGGCTTCGAGGAAGAACGCGGTGAGCACCTCGTAGGTGAGCAGCGGCCCCATGATGCTGCCGGCCGCCGTCGACAGCTCGCTCCAGTTGGTGCCGAACTGGTAGCTCATCACCACCCCGGAGACCACGCCCATGCCGAAGGTGACGGCGAAGATCTGCAGCCAGAAGCGGTAGAGGTCGTAATAGACCTCCTTGTTGGTCTTCAGCCACAGCCCCTCGAGCACCGCGAGGTAGCTGGCCAGGCCAATGGAGATGGCCGGGAAGATGATGTGGAAGGACACGGTGAAGGCGAACTGGATGCGTGCCAGTTCCAGTGATTCGAGGCCGAACATGAATGGCCACTCCGCTAGTTGATCTGAATCAATCATCCGCCACCTTAGACCAAGGTCGTAGCCGGCGGATTGTCGCATTGGGCAAATTGCCGCAGTGACTCAGAGCGCCCTGGCGGCGCCAGGATTCAGATTTATTTTGACGGGCCGCGCTCGGAACCGATGAGGGTCCGGCTCAGGTCGCGGTCATCGGGCCTACTTGGTGGCCTTGAGCACCACGAACTTGGGAGTGGCGGCGACCTGCTCGACGCCGCGGAACAGGCGCTTGAGCTTGGCGTGGTAGCCGAGGTGGCGGTTGCCGACGATCCACAGCTCGCCGCCGGTGACCAGCGCGGCGCGCGCCTGCTGGAACATGCGCCAGGCGAGGAAGTCGCCGACCACCTGTTGCTGGTGGAAGGGCGGGTTGCACAGCACCAGATCGAGCGAATCGGCGGGCAGCTCGGCCAGGCCGTCGGCGGCGAGGAAGCTCGCCGGGCGCTCGCCGAGTGCGGCCTTCCAGTTTTCCGCGGCCGATTGCACGGCCATGTACGACTCGTCGACCAGGGTCAGTTCGGCGTGCGGGTTGGCCAGGGCGAAGGCGATGGCCAGCACGCCGTTGCCGCAGCCGAGGTCGGCCACGCGCTGCGGTGCCAGCGATTTCGGCAGGTGCGGGAGGAAGGCGCGGGTGCCGATGTCCAGACCGTCACGGCAGAACACGTTGGCGTGGTTGACCAGCTCCAGCGCCGGTTTTTCCAGGCGGTAGCGTGTCGGGTAGGGCGACTTCGGTGCCGGTTTGCTTTCCGGCGTGGCCGTCAGCAGGCGCGCCTTCTTCACCGCCAGCGAGGCTTGCAACGGGCCGATGTACTGCTCCATCAGCTCGCCGGCGCTGCGCGGCAGATGCTTGATCATCGCCCCGGCAATCACCTTGGCGCCGGGAGCGAGCTGACCATGCAGGCGGATCAGCTGTTCTTCCAGCAAGGCCAGGGTCTTGGGCACGCGGATCAGCACCCAGTCGAACGGGCCTTGCGCCGTTTCACTGGCGGGGACGAACTGCACGGCGTCGGCGGCCAGGCCGTTGCGCGCGAGGTTCTTCTGCAGGGCGAGAAAGCCCAGGTGCGAATCGCCGCTGCTGGTCACCCGGCAGTGCGCGGCCAGCGAGCAGGCCAGGGCACCGAAGCCGTCGTTGAGCAGTAGCACCCGGCTGTCGGCGCTCAGGCCCTGTTCGTGCAGGTGGGCGAGCAGGTACTCGTCTGCGGCGTCGAAGGCCTGCAGCGGCTCGTTGGCCATCTCGGGCTGGCGGATCAGGTCGAGCTGGGCGAAGGGCGTGTCGAGAATAGGCATGGAAACCGTCGGTGTTTATAGGCGGCGCTTTGCGCGAGACTGTATTGCAGCTTGGTATCCGCAGCTGTTGTGGGAGCGGCTTTAGCCGCGATGGAAACCCTAAGGCACCTTCGCGGCTAGAGCGGATTGCCGCCCAGCCGCTCCCACGGCAGTGTTCCGGACAGCAGCGGTTATGGATATGGGAGAAAGTATGACCGCCAGCGAAGAGAAGTTCACCCGCCAGAGCCTCACCGAGGTCCGCGTCTGGTCACCCAGCCTGTTCAGCCTGACCTGCACCCGCGACGCCGCTTTCCGCTTCCGCGCCGGGCAGTTCGTGCGCCTGGGTGTGCGCAAGGCCGAAGGCGCGGTGGTCTGGCGTGCCTACTCGATCGTCTCGGCGCCGCACGACGACCATCTGGAGTTCTTCTCCATCGTCGTGCCTGGCGGCGAGTTCACCAGCCAGCTGAGTCGGCTCCAGGCCGGCGACGAGCTGCTGGTGGAGAAGCAGGCCACCGGCTTTCTCACCCTCGACCGCTTCGCCGATGGCCGCGATCTGTGGCTGATCGCTACCGGCACCGGGCTGGCGCCGTTCCTGTCGATCCTGCAGGACCTGGAAGTCTGGCAGCGTTTCGAGCGCATTGTGCTGGTGTACAGCGCCCGCGACCGTGGCGAGTTGGCCTATCAGTCGCTGATCGCCGAGTTGCCCCAGCGCGAATGGCTGGAAGGTGCGGGGCACAAGCTGCAGTACATCCCGGTGGTGACGCGCGAACAGGTGCCCGACGCGCTGCATGAGCGGGTCACCACGCTGATCGAGAACGGCGAGCTGGAGCGCGCCGCCGGCCTCAAGCTTGCGCCCGAGCACTCGCGCATCATGCTCTGCGGCAACCCGCAGATGATCGAAGACACCCGTGCCGTGCTCAAGGCGCGCCACCTCAACCTGGCGCTGGCCCGCAGGCCAGGCCAGGTGGCGGTGGAGAACTACTGGTAGTCAGTCCTCGCGGATGCACTTGATGCGGTGTTCCCAGCGGCGCTTGGCGAAGCGGCGCATGTTGGGAATGTCGTCGGTTTCGTCGAGGATCGGCTTGCCTATGATGGTTTCCATGATGTCTTCCAGGGTCACCAGGCCGTGCCAGCTACCGAACTCGTCGTAGACCAGGCACATGTGCTGGCGCTCGTGCATCAGCTGCGTCATCAGGCTCTCCACGTTCATGGTGTCCGGCACCACCTTGAGCGGCTTCATGATGCTGGTGACCGTGGCGGCGTCATCCTCGGCGGCCAGGGCGTCATAGCGGAACACCACGCCCAGCGGCGCTTCACCTTCGCCGATTACCGGGTAACGGGAGAACTGGCTTTCCTTGACCCGCGCCTTGAACGCGCCGATCGAATCGTCCGGCGCGGCGCACTCGCAGACGATGCGCGGGGTCATGATGTCGCGCAGCTTGATCTCGTGCAGGTCGAGGATGTTGTTGATCACGCGCTGTTCGTCTTCGTCCAGCTTGCCCACTTCGCGGCCGAGCAGGGTCAGCGCCTTGATCTCCTGACGGATGTCGGGTTCCGGGGCCTTGCCGCCGAACAGGCGCATGATCAGGTCGGACATCAGGATGAACGGTTTGAGCAGCAGGATCATGCCGCCCAGCAGGCTTGGCAGGAAGGGCGCCAGGGTGCGCCAGTAACGGGCGCCGATGGTCTTCGGCAGGATCTCCGACAGCACCAGGATCAGCAGGGTCATGATCGCCGAGGCAGCGCCCAGGTAGCCGTCGCCGAAGACGATGGTCACCTGCGCACCGACGCCAGTGGCGCCGACGGTGTGGGCCACGGTATTGAGCGTGAGGATGGCCGCGAGGGGCTGGTCGATCTGTTCCTTCAGCGCTTTCATGCGCTCATACAGCTTGGGGCGCTCGAGCTTCTGCTGGGCGATGTAGCTGGGCGTCAGGGAGAGCAGGGCGGCTTCGAGGATGGAGCAGATAAACGAAACCAGGATGGAGAGGACAGCGAACGCTATCAGGAGTGTCATGTAGTGGGGGAAAGTAGCCAATGGCCCACTAATTTAACGGATTTGCTTGAAAAAACCCGATTAAACACAGGAAAGATGCAACATTTCGTATCGGCGCGCAGGACGCGCCGGCGGCGCGCCCTGCAGCCTAGGTCACTGCTTGCTCTGTTGGCTCTTCAACAGGTCGCGAATTTCCGTGAGCAGCTCCTGGTCCTTGGTCGGCGCCGGCGGCGCGGCCGGTGCGGCTTCTTCCTCGCGCTTGAGGCGGTTGATCACCTTGACGCCCATGAAGATGGCGAAGGCGACGATGACGAAGTCGAGCATGGTCTGAATGAACTTGCCGTAGCCCAGGGTGACGGCGGGAATGTCGCCCTCGGCGGCCTTGAGCACGATGGCCAGGTCGGAGAAGTCGACCCCGCCGATCAGCAGGCCGATCGGCGGCATGACCACGTCGCCGACGAAGGAGCTGACGATCTTGCCGAAGGCGGCGCCGATGATGATGCCGACGGCCATGTCGACCACGTTACCCTTGACCGCGAAGGCCTTGAATTCGCTGAGTATGCTCATGTTTCACTCCCTGAGTTTCTGGTTGTGCCGGCCAGTGTAATGGCTAAGCGGGATAATGTACTTCAGGCAAGGTCTCGAAGCCGGGTTTGGCCAGCAAATAGCCCTGGAACAGCGCCACCCCCATCTGCTGCAGGCAGTTCAATTCGGCCTGGGTCTCGATGCCCTCGGCGATGACGCGAATGCCAAGCCTGCGGCACATCTGCAGGGTGGTTTCGACCAGCACCTGGCGCACGCGGTCGCCATCCACGCCCCGGATCAGATCCATGTCCAGCTTGATCAGGTCGGGTTGGAAGTCGGCCAGCAGATTGAGCCCGGCATAGCCGGCACCAAAGTCGTCGATGGCGGTCATGAAGCCCTGCTTGCGGTAGGCGCGCAGGATATTGGTGAGGTGCGGGATATCGAGCACCTGTTCCTGCTCGGTGACTTCGAAAATGATGCGTTCGAGCGGGAAGTTGCAGCGGGCGGCAGCTTCCAGGGTGGCACGGATGCAGGTTTCCGCACGGTACACGGCGTTGGGCATGAAATTGATCGAAACCATGGCCGGGATCTGCAGGCGTGCGGCCCACTCCACGGCCTTGATTCGGCAGCTCTGGTCGAAGGCATAGCGATTGTTTTCATCGACCTGGGCTAGCAGGCTGCCGGCCGATTCGCCGGCGCTGCCGCGTACCAGAGCCTCATAGGCAAATACTTCACGGCGCTGCAGGTCGACAATCGGCTGGAAGGCCATGCTGATGGGGAAGTCCAGTCCCTTGCCCTCGCGGCAAGCGGAACAGCCTGGGTTTGCGGTCATGGAGAGACTCTCAAGAGGTTTGCACCACGGTAAGCAAAAAAGCTCGGCCTGTCTTGTTCAATTCAGCCCGGCATCAGGCGTCAGCGCCGAATGTGCGCAAGCGCTCGGCGATCTTGTCCTTTAGCTGCACTCGCTCGTTCTTCAGGGCATGCAGGGCCAGGTCGTCAAGAGCCTCGCGGCCGTCTTCCACTTCGTAGATGCGTTTGTCCAGGCTCTCGTACTGCTGTGCCAGTCGACTGAAGTGGGCGTCCTGTGCGTACAGGGCTTGCAGTTGCTGGCGGTATTCGGGGAATTCACGGGTCAGGGGGTGATGTTCGAGCGGCATGTCGAGTCCTCCGGTCGGTGTATTCCTGTTCAGCCTAGCTCAGGCTTTTACAAGCTAAATAGTTAGCTAGCTATTGATGTGGATCAATAAGCTGCCTGCGGTGGCTGATTAAAATATGAACACTTATTCAGGAGGTACTTCCATGAAAAGCCCGCTTCAAGTATTGCCCCAGGAGTTTTCCCAGCTGCGCGCGGAGTTGCAGCGTTTGCGTCAGAACGACAGCCACTTTGCCCGTCTGGTCGAGCAGTTCGATGAGCTGGATGCGCGTATCGAGCGAGTCGAAAACAGCATGGAGTGTCTCGACGAACTCTCCCTGGGGCGCCTGAAGCGCTCCCGTCAGGTGTACCGGGATACCCTTGCCCGCCATTTCGACCGTGCCAGAGGCCAGTGCTGCGGTTGCGGCAAGGCCTGTTCCTCACGCCAGGCGACTAGTGCAGCGGCGGGTTGATTAGATAGCTGATGAGTCCGGCATCATCGCCGGGCCAGATTTGCCGGGTGCCGAGTGGTAGTTCGGCCAGCACCTTTCGCCAGAAAGCGGCAGCCTGTTCGTCACCGCCGTAGAAACGCACCAGCCAGGTGCCGCCATCACACATGACCTGTTGCACCAGGGCGCGCCCTATGCCCTGGCGGCGGTATTTCTTGAGGATGAACAGATCCGCGAACTCCTGGGCGTCGATGCCGGGCAGTTCGCTGCGCTCGATCAGCAGGAAGCCGGCGATGAAGCCGTCCACCAGGATCAGGCTGGCGCTCCACCCGGCGTCGCTCCAGTAGCGGGCCAGATGCGGCTCGTGGATGTAGTAGCGACCGTCGGCCTCGATGTCTTCGTCTTCCCAGTCCGAGGACTCGTAGGCGTAGAACTGGTAGAGGTTGGCGATCAGCGGCGCCTGGTCGGCGGTGGTGGGGATCAGCTCAATGTGCATGGCAGGCTCGCAAGGGCGACTCGGGGCGGTGCGGGCGCTATTATCGCCGTTTTTCAGCGGGCGGAGATTTCCATGGCCAAGGCCAAGCGCATGTATGGCTGCACCGAGTGCGGCGCCACCTTTCCCAAGTGGGCCGGGCAGTGCGGCGAATGCGGGGCCTGGAATACCCTGACCGAGACCGTGATCGAAAGTGGCGGCGCCGGTGCGCCGTCCGGGCGCGGTGGCTGGGCCGGCCAGCAGGCGCAGATCAAGACCCTGGCCGAGGTCAGCGTCGAGGAAGTGCCGCGCTTTTCCACCGTCTCCGGCGAGCTGGACCGGGTGCTCGGCGGCGGCCTGGTGGACGGCTCGGTGGTACTGATCGGCGGCGACCCCGGCATCGGCAAGTCGACCATCCTGCTGCAGACCCTGTGCAATATCGCCCAGCGCCTGCCGGCCCTGTACGTCACCGGTGAGGAATCCCAGCAGCAGGTGGCCATGCGCGCGCGCCGGCTGGAACTGCCGCAGGACAAGCTCAAGGTGATGACCGAGACCTGCATCGAGTCGATCATCGACGTAGCCCGCCGCGAGCAGCCCAAGGTGATGGTGATCGACTCGATCCAGACCATCTTCACCGAGCAGCTGCAGTCTGCCCCCGGCGGCGTGGCCCAGGTGCGCGAGAGCGCGGCGCTGCTGGTGCGCTTCGCCAAGCAGAGCGGCACGGCGATCTTCCTGGTCGGCCACGTGACCAAGGAGGGCGCCCTGGCCGGCCCGCGCGTGCTCGAGCACATGGTCGACACGGTGCTGTATTTCGAGGGCGAGTCCGACGGCCGCCTGCGGCTGCTGCGCGCGGTGAAGAACCGCTTCGGCGCGGTCAACGAGCTGGGCGTGTTCGGCATGACCGACAAGGGCCTCAAGGAAGTCACCAACCCTTCGGCGATCTTCCTCACCCGCGCCCAGGAGGCGGTGCCCGGCAGTGTGGTGATGGCCACCTGGGAAGGCACCCGGCCGATGCTGGTGGAGGTGCAGGCGCTGGTCGATACCAGCCACACGGCCAACCCCAAGCGCGTGACCCTGGGCCTGGACCAGAACCGCCTGGCCATGCTGCTGGCGGTGTTGCACCGCCATGGCGGCATCCCCACCTACGACCAGGACGTGTTCCTCAACGTGGTCGGCGGCGTGAAGGTGCTGGAGACGGCTTCGGACCTGGCGCTGATGGCGGCGGTGATCTCCAGCCTGCGCAACAAGCCGTTGCCGCATGATCTGCTGGTGTTTGGCGAGATCGGCCTGTCTGGCGAGATCCGCCCGGTGCCGAGCGGCCAGGAACGCCTCAAGGAAGCCGCCAAGCATGGTTTCAAGCGCGCCATCGTGCCGCGTGGCAATGCGCCCAAGGAGGCGCCGGCCGGCCTGCAGGTCATCGCCGTGACGCGTCTGGAGCAGGCGCTGGACGCGCTGTTCGAGTGACGTAGCTGCGGCGCTCTGTCGCTGCACTGAACTCGCTGCATTTGTCACAGATCAATCTTGCTGTAACAGCGGCGAGCGAGCATGAGCCTGCCTATAAAGGAGATGGCTCATGTTCCTGTTCTTCGACCTTTTTGCCAAAACCCTCAATTACGAGCCGGGGCGCCCGCGTGACAACGCTGAAGCGCGCCGCGAAGCGAGCCTGGGCTCGCGCCGCGTAGAGGCGCGGCGGCGTCAGCCGCAGCCCGGTGGCAAGTGAGTCGGGCCGCAAACACGAAGGGCGCCAATTGGCGCCCTTCGTCATGTTGGTGAATGGTTCTAGTCGTCTTCGCCCAATGCGGCCAGTTCGCGCTCCAGCAGTCCTTCATCTCCCAGATTGAGCTCGACCAGGCGACGCAGGTGGCTGATGGAGTCCAGGTCGATATGCCGGCAGACGAAGCCGAGCAGGTCGTTGCGGGTCCGGGTCAGTACCACTTCCATCTGCAGCTGGGTATTGGCATCCAGCGCGATGCTGGCCGTGAAGGGTTGGTCCGGGTCGCCGTTCCAGTCACGCGGGCGTTTGACCAGTAGGCCTTTGAGCGACACATCATGCAGCTCAACCGACCAGTGCCGTTCGCCCTGGGTCAACTCGGTTGCAGCGTCGAAGGCAATACGCTGGAAGCGCCGACGCTCGGTGGCAGATTCACTCATGCCAAGACTCCTGAAGGGTTTAGGACACTATAGCCAAGACGTATCGGTTTGCCGATGGATTAGCACCGTCGGTTTGACAGAGTGGGAAGTGTCGCCAAAGCTGCTATAGCGGTTTGATTACCTTCTAATTGCGGAGCGATGGACATGGCAAAACGACTTCTGACCAAGGGTTTGGTATTGGGTGTTATGGGGCTGGCCAGTGTGGCTGCCCAGGCCGGTCAGGCCGGTGGCGGTGGCTGCGGTTGGGGCAACATGGTGTTCGAGGGGCAGAGGGGTCTGATCCCGCACCTGTTGGCCACGACCACCAACGGCACTTCGGGTAATGCCACGTTTGGTCTCACCTCGGGCACCAACGGCTGTGACTCCAGTGTGACCCTGGGCTACGGTGGCCGCTCGCTGTTCGCCATGAATGGCATGCTCGACAACATCGCCGAAGACATGGCCCTGGGCCAGGGCGAGGCGCTGGACGCCTATGCCACGCTGCTGGGCATTGAGCAGCAGGATCGTGCTCACTTTGCCCAGGTGACCCACGAGAACTTCGGTGAAATCTTTGCCAGTGAAAGCGCCACCGGCGAGCAGGTGCTGGCGGCCACGCTTGAGGTCATGAGCCGCGACGAACGTCTGGCGCGCTACGCCAAGCAACCGGCCTGAGTTCATCGCCCACAAAAAAGCCCGGCCAATTGGCCGGGCTTTTTCATGCGCGTCTGACGCTTAGTTGCCGTATACCGGCAGCTTGGCGCAGATGGCCTTGACCTTCTCGCGCACCGCGTCGACCACGGACTCGTCGCCCATGTTCTGCAGAATGTCGCAGATCCAGCCGGCCAGTTCCTGGCACTCGGCTTCCTTGAAGCCGCGGGTGGTCACAGCGGGGGTGCCGATGCGCAGGCCGGAGGTGACGAAGGGCGAACGCGGGTCGTTCGGCACACTGTTCTTGTTCACGGTGATGTAGGCACGACCCAGGGCGGCGTCGGCGTCCTTACCGGTGATGTCCTGCTTGATCAGCGACAGCAGGAACAGATGGTTCTGAGTGCCGCCGGACACCACGTCGAAGCCGCGCTCGATGAACACCTGGGCCATGGCCTGGGCATTCTTCACCACCTGCTGCTGGTAGGCCTTGAACTCGGGCTGCAGGGCTTCCTTGAAGCAGATGGCCTTGGCCGCGATCACGTGCTCCAGCGGGCCACCCTGGGCCCCCGGGAAGACGGCAGAGTTGAGCTTCTTCTCGATCTCTTCGTTCTTGCGCGCCAGGATCAGGCCGCCGCGCGGGCCGCGCAGAGTCTTGTGGGTAGTGGTGGTGACCACGTCGGCGAAGGGCACCGGGTTCGGGTACACGCCGGCGGCAACCAGACCGGCCACGTGGGCCATGTCGACGAACAGGTAGGCACCGACCTTGTCGGCAATGGCGCGGAAGCGGGCGAAGTCCAGCACCTGCGAGTAGGCAGAGAAGCCGGCCACGATCATCTTCGGCTTGTGCTCGACGGCCAGGCGTTCGACTTCGTCGTAGTCGATCAGGCCGGCGTCGGTGATGCCGTACTGCACGGCGTTGTACAGCTTGCCGGACGAGGAAACCGAAGCACCGTGGGTCAGGTGGCCACCGTGGGCCAGGCTCATGCCGAGGATGGTGTCACCGGCGCTCAGCAGGGCCAGGTAGACGGCGGCGTTGGCCTGGGAGCCGGCGTGCGGCTGGACGTTGGCATAGTCGGCGCCGAACAGCTGCTTGGCGCGGTCGATGGCCAGTTGCTCGACGATGTCGACGTATTCGCAGCCGCCGTAGTAGCGCTTGCCCGGATAACCTTCGGCGTACTTGTTGGTCAGCACGCTGCCCTGGGCTTCCATCACCGCCGGGCTGGTGTAGTTCTCGGAAGCGATCAGCTCGATGTGGTGCTCCTGGCGCTGGGCTTCTTGCTCCATGGCGGCAAAGAGTTCGGCATCGTAGCGGGCAATGGTCAAATCACGGCTGAACATGCGGGTCACCTGATCTATCAGCTGGCGAAGGGAAAGGCGCGCATTCTACCCGATGTGCCCTGGGCTGGCACATGAAAGGCAGTCAACTGGCGGACAAGCGGGCCTCAAGCAGCACGCGGTCGCTCAACTGAGGACGAACAGGGCGTTGCCGCCGAACTGAGCCTCGAACTGCTCGGCCGGCATCGGCTTGCCGAACAGGTAGCCCTGCACCTCGTCGCAATCGTGTTCGCGCAGGAAGTCCAGCTGCTGCTGGGTTTCCACTCCCTCGGCGATCACTGCCAGGTTCAGGCTATGCGCCATGGCGATGATGGCGCGGGCGATCTGTGCATCCTGTTCGCCGGGCAGGCCGTCGACGAAACTGCGGTCGATCTTCAGTACGTCGATGGGGAACTGCTTGAGGTAGTTGAGCGAGCTGTAGCCGGTGCCGAAGTCGTCCACTGCGATGCACAGGCCGAGTTTCTTCAGGCTGGCCAGCATCTGCAGGGTCTCGCCGACATCGCGCATCAGGATCGATTCGGTCAGTTCCAGCTCTAGGCAGGCAGGGGGCAGGCCGCTGTCGCTGAGGATGCGCGAGATACGCATGCCCAGCTGGCCGTCGGCGAACTGGCGTGCCGACAGGTTGACCGAGATCTTGGGCACGCGCACCTGGACGTCGTGCCAGGCCTTGAGCTGGCGGCAGGCTTCGTTGATCACCCAGTCGCCGACCTGGGCGATCAGGCCCAGCTCCTCGAGTACGGGGATGAATTCGTAGGGCGCCACCAGGCCGCGGCGGGGATGGTGCCAGCGTAGCAGGGCCTCGGCACCGGTCAGGCGGCGGCCGTCACCGGACAGCTGCGGCTGGTAATAGAGCGCGAACTGGCCTTGCTCCAGGGCGTGGCGCAGGTCGCTTTCCAGCTCCAGGCGCTGCAGCGCGGTGGCGTTCATTTCCGCCTGGTAGAACTGGAAGTTGTTCTTGCCGCGCTCCTTGGCGTGGTACATGGCCGTGTCGGCGTTCTTCATCAGCAGGCTCAGCTCGTCGCCATCCTGTGGCGCCAGGGCGATGCCGATGGAAGCAGTGACGAAGAATTCGCGGCCTTGCAGAACGAAGGGCTGGGCCAGGCTGGCGAGGATCTGCTCGGCCACGTGGATGGCGCGGGTCAGCGCCGCTTCGCGGCTGGTGCGTGCCTGCAGCAGCAGGGTGAACTCGTCGCCGCCCATGCGTGCCACGGTGTCGTCCTCGCCGACGCAGGCGGCCAGGCGCAAAGCCACGTCCTTGAGCATGCGGTCGCCGGCGGCGTGGCCGAGGGAGTCGTTGATCGGTTTGAAACGGTCGAGGTCGAGGAACATCAGTACCACCCACTCCTCGTGCCGCTCGGCATGCTGCAGGGCGGTGTACAGGCGGTCCTGGAACAGGGTGCGGTTGGGCAGCAGGGTCAGGGCGTCGTAGTAGGCCAGGCGGTGGATGCGCTGTTCGCTGGCCTTGCGTTCGCTGATGTCGTTGAAGAAGCACACGTAGCTGACCAGGTCGCCGTCGTCGTCCTGCACCGCAGTGATGCCGACCCAGGACGGGAACTGCTCGCCGTCCTTGCGCTTGAGCCAGATCTCGCCTTCCCAGCTGCCGCGCTGGTTGAGCTGGGCGATGATGTAGGTGAATTGCGCGGCCTGCTGGCGGTCGGCGGTGAGCATGTTGGGGAACTGGTCGAGCACTTCGCTGCCGGCATAGCCGGTAATGCGCTGGAAGGTCTCGTTGATGCGCACGATGTAACCGGCCGGGTCGGTGACCAGGATGGCGGCGGTGGAGTGCTCGAACACCGTGGCGGCCATGCGCAGGTCGCGTTCGGCGCGGCGCTGTTGGGACACGTCGCGACCGATGCCGAGGATGCCTTCGAAGCGCCCCTGTTCGTCCCACATCAGCGACAGGCGCATTTCCACGGTGATCTTGCGATCGTCGGCGCGCAGGCTGTCGAACATCAGCGGTTGGCCGCTGATGCGCTGCTCGATGACTCGCAGGCGGTCGGGGTTGCCCAGGGCTGCGTTGAGTTCTTCCCACAGTTCCATCAGCTGTTCGAGCTGGCGTGGGTTGGTGATGGTGCCGAGCACGCCGTTGTGCAGCAGCCATTCCGTGCTGTAGCCAAAGATGCCTCTGGCTGAGGGGCTGATGTAGTTCAGGCGCAGGCGGCTGTCGCTGGTGATGATGACGTCGCTGATGCTTTCGGCCAGCAGCCGGTAGCGCCGCTCGCTGTCGCGCAGGCTGGCCTGGGCGGCGATTTCCCCGGTGATGTCCTTGGCCACGCCGATCAGGCGGCTGACTCGGCCGTTGCGGTCGCGGCTGAGAGCGTGCTCGCGGATGTCGAACCAGTGCCAGTTGCCATCGCGATGACGCCAGCGCAACTGGCAGTGCAGCAACTGGCCGTCGGCCACGACCTTCTGCAGATTGCGCACACGCTGGTACTGCTCGACGTCGTCGGGATGCAGGATCTTTTCCCACAGGCGCTCGCCGAAGCGCTTCAGCTCGTCCTTGCTGTAGCCCAGGTCCGGGCCAAGCCGGTTGTTGCTGAACAGTACGCGGTTGTTGCTCATGTCGTGCACGTACAGGGTGTCCGGCACCGCCCGCAGCACATCGGACCAGAAGCGCTCGCGCTCGACCAGCGACAGCTCGACACGCTTGCGGCTGGTGATGTCGTGGAGGCTCAGGGTGACCGCGCGCAGCTCTTCCCGGCGTTTGGGCAGGCGCAGGGTCAGCCACAGGTAGCGTTCATGGCCCTGGGGGGTGTGGAAATGGCTCTCGCTCATCAAATCGCGTTCGCCATCGATCAGTGCGGCGATCAGCTGGGTAAGAGGGCCTTCCGGATGTAATGGTGCGCTGCCAATCAGATGCCGCCAGATGTCACCGGGGGTCTCGGCGCCCAGCAGGTAAATGGCGACGCGGTTGGCTTCCCTGACGTGGATGGTGCGCAGCAGCTCACCCCGGTGCCCGTCATGCTCGGCCAGCCAGGGCTGCAGCTGCGAGCTGTGACGCAGGCCCTGGGCTTCGAGGTAGCTCTTCAGTTCGAACAGGTCGAGCACGCAGAGCGCCACGCCGCTGCCTTCGAAGATGTCCTGATAGCGTCTGCGGGTGTCCTGCAACACGCGCAGGGCCTTGCGTTCCTCGGTGACGTCGCGCAATACCCAGGCCCGCGCCGGCTCTGCGTTGTCGGTGTAGAGGGTATGGCAGGTGACGTTGAACAGGTGGGTGCGGCCGTCTTGCAGTACCTCGATGGGCTCGCTCTGCTCATAAAAAGCACTTTCCAGCCAGGGGGCCAGGCCCGGCAAGAGCTGCAGCAGGTGCATCTGGCTGGCGGTGCCCAGGTCCAGGCCGAACATTTGCTCGGCAACTGGGTTGAGGTAGCTGATGTGGCCATCGGGCTGGGTCACCAGCACGCGCTCATCAATGGCGCCGAGGGCGCCGATGGCGTCTTCCAGGGCGCGTTGCGACAGCGCCTGGGATTCGCGCAGGCTGCGCTGCTCGCGCAGCAGACTGAACAGCGCGAGCAGGGCCAGCACGGCGCAGAGGATGAACAACAGTAGCTTGCCGGCCTGCAGTGGCAGCAGCTGCGCGTGAAAGCGGGTGGGGTCGAACAGCGCCTGTACCTGCCAGTCGCTGCCGGCGACCGGGTACGCGCCGATACTGCGGGCGCTCGGGCCTGGGCCGCCGTGGCGCAGCAGGGATAGCTGCTCATGAGTGTCGCGCAGCTGCCAGGTCAGGTCTGCCGGTTGGCTGGGTTGCCAGTAGGCGATCGCCTTGGGGGTCAGGCGTAGGTACCAGCCGCCCGGGTGTTGCTTGGCGCGCAGGGCGATCTGGATCAGCCCGTTGCGGTAGGCGAAGTGATAGTTCTGCTGGGGCCACTCCAGCG
Organism: Pseudomonas sp. zbq_18; assembly: GCF_043102245.1. Classification (NCBI taxonomy): domain Bacteria; kingdom Pseudomonadati; phylum Pseudomonadota; class Gammaproteobacteria; order Pseudomonadales; family Pseudomonadaceae; genus Pseudomonas; species Pseudomonas sp. zbq_18. The sequence continues at coordinate 134,212 of NZ_JBICIT010000013.1, forward strand.
GCGTGGCAGCTTGCGGGTCGCTGTCCAGAAGGATGCGGCCCTGGGCGTCGACCCAGGCCAGGCTATGCAGGGCTGGAAATACACCGCGCAGTTTTTCCAGTAACTGCTGCTGGTCGGCGGCGTCTGCCGGGTGCGCATGGCTGGCCAGGAAGGCCTGTGCAGCTTCCGCTTTCAGGCGTAGCAACAAGCTCAGCTGTTCTGCCAGCTGCTCGGCATGCTCCTGGTTGCGCTGGCGCTGTACCTGTTCCTGCTGGCGGGTTTCCTGATACAGCTGCCACAGCAGCAGACCCAGCATCAGCGCGACCAGCAGGGCCAGCAGGCCTTTCAATGAGCCACGGCGCGGCCTGGTGGGCGAGCTAAGAGGGTGGAGGTGGAGTCGGGGCACGCGGTAAACCCTGCGGTACGGCTGCTGGAGCGGGTTCGGGCAGAAAATGAAAGCCAGCTAGCATGCCTGTAAAAGGGGCAAAGTGCTATCACTGTCCGCTGTGTGGTCGTTGCCGCTTTCGACTGACGGCATGAGGGGAGGTTCAGGTCTCAATCGACCTGCTGCGCACTGCGTCTGATGGTATCTGCCAGCGCCTGGGCGGCGGCCGACAGCCTGATGCCGCTGCGCTGGATCAGCCCGATGGGCCGCTCGACGGTTGGCTTGCTCATGGCGATGCAGTGTCCGCCAAGCTCGCGCATCTGCTGGGTGCAGATACTCGGCACGATGCTCACCCCAAGGCCCTGGCCGACCAGGCGGCCGATGGTGGTGAACGGGTGGCTTTCGAAGGCCACGGCCAGTTGCCCCACCTGGGCCTCGATCAGTCGGCGCACCGTCGAGGGCCGTTGCAGCGCGATAAAGGGTTCGTCGCGCAGATCCTCCCGGCTGACTTCAGGTGGTGATGAGGGCGCTGCCGGGCGGGGCTACGGCGACGCAGCGATCCCGGTAGGGGGTGTCCGTGCAGATTGTCCGGCTCCAGCTCCACGCCAAGCTCGACGCGGCGGTCGCGCACCATGTACGTCGGCCTCACCACCTTCTAAGCTCATTCGGCTGTATCCCGCGGGCGGCGCCTGAGGCAAACTTGCGCACCGCAGCGAGCAGCTTCAGCCGTGACTGACTGCTTCCCCCCAAACGGCCCATGATCCAAGGCCGTGCGTTTCATTTTCACTTTTAAAGAGGTGCTCCTTGGCCCAATACGTCTACACCATGCATCGGCTCGGCAAGGTCGTGCCGCCGAAGCGGGAAATCCTCAAGAACATCTCCCTGTCGTTCTTCCCGGGCGCCAAGATCGGCGTGCTCGGCCTGAACGGCGCGGGTAAATCCACCCTGCTGCGCATCATGGCCGGCGTCGACACCGAGTTCGACGGCGAAGCTCGCGCCATGCCCGGCATCAACGTCGGCTACCTGCCGCAGGAACCGCAGCTCGACCCGAGCAAGACCGTGCGTGAAGTGGTCGAGGAAGCGGTGAGCCAGATCAAGGATGCCCAGGCGCGTCTGGATCAGGTCTACGCCGCCTACGCCGAGCCGGACGCCGACTTCGACGCCCTGGCCGCCGAGCAGGCCAAGCTGGAGGCCATCCTGCAGGCTGCCGACGGCCACAACCTGGAGCGTCAGCTGGAAGTGGCCGCCGACGCTCTGCGCCTGCCCGCGTGGGAGGCCAAGGTCGAGCACCTGTCTGGTGGCGAGAAGCGCCGCGTAGCGCTGTGCCGCCTGCTGCTGTCGGCGCCGGACATGCTGCTGCTGGACGAACCGACCAACCACCTGGACGCCGATTCGGTGGCCTGGCTGGAGCGCTTCCTGCACGACTTCCCGGGTACCGTGGTGGCGATCACCCACGACCGTTACTTCCTCGACAACGTCGCCGGCTGGATCCTCGAACTCGACCGCGGCGCCGGTATTCCGTACGAAGGCAACTACTCCGGCTGGCTTGAAGCCAAGTCGGATCGTCTGGCCCAGGAATCCAAGCAGCAGTCGGCCCATGAAAAGGCCATGAAGGAAGAGCTGGAGTGGGTGCGCAAAGGTGCCAAGGCTCGTCAGGCCAAGTCCAAGGCGCGTCTGCAGCGCTTCGAGGAAATGCAGTCGCAGGAATTCCAGAAGCGCGCCGAGACCAATGAGATCTATATCCCGGCCGGCCAGCGCCTGGGCGACAAGGTCATCGAGTTCAAGAACGTCACCAAGGGTTATGGCGATCGCGTGCTGATCGACGATCTGTCGTTCAGCATCCCGAAAGGCGCCATCGTCGGCGTGATTGGTGGTAACGGCGCCGGTAAGTCGACCCTGTTCCGCATGATCATGGGCAAGGAACAGCCGGATGCCGGCGTCATCGAGATCGGCGATACCGTGCAGCTGGCCTGCGTGGACCAGAGCCGCGACGATCTGGACGGCAGCAAGACCGTGTGGGAAGCCGTGTCCGACGGCCTCGACATGATCAAGATCGGCAACTATGAAGTGCCCTCGCGCGGCTACGTCGGGCGCTTCAACTTCAAGGGCGGTGACCAGCAGAAGTTCGTCAAGGACCTCTCCGGGGGTGAGCGTGGCCGTCTGCACCTGGCCCTGACCCTGAAGCAGGGCGCCAACGTGCTGCTGCTCGACGAACCGTCCAACGACCTCGACGTGGAAACCCTGCGCTCGCTGGAAGAAGCGCTGCTGGACTTCCCCGGCGCCGCCATCGTGATCTCCCACGACCGTTGGTTCCTCGACCGCGTGGCGACGCACATCCTGGCGTACGAGGACGACTCGCACATCGAGTTCTTCGAAGGCAACTACACCGAGTACGAAGCCGACCGCAAGAAGCGCCTGGGCGATGCCGCCGCGCAGCCGCACCGCGTGCGTTACAAGAAGCTGGCGCAGTAATTACGATCTGCTGCGCGTCGGCCAGGCGTCGTTGGAACAGGGCCTGGCTCTAGCTCGCAAGATCGCAACATGACGTCAGTGACAAAGAAACGGGGCCTGCGGGCCCCGTTTTTATGGCTACGCCCCAGACAGGCATTGCAGGTAGGTTGGCGTTGAGCGTAGCGAAGCCCAACGAAGCCTCGCAGAGTACGGCACCGATTGTTGGGCTTCGGCGCACAGCGCCTCAACCTGCGCGGCCCGACCCAACCTACACGTATGGGGCTAGCAACACGCTATTGGGACATAGCGTTTTTATCGGCTGGAGAAGGCTCAGTAGTAGTACCAGCGCAGTTGCAGCATCACTTCGTTGTCGGTATCGCCGACTTTGCTGAAGTCGCGAGCAGCGCTCAGGCGCAGGCCGAGGTTGCGCGACATTTCCCATTGCTGAGTCAGTGCCAGGCGCCGGCGTACCTCGCCGTTGTTAAAGTAATCGCCCTTGGCCTCCAGCGTCAGGTTGCCCAGGCCGTTGCGCCACAGCAGGCCGCTGTCGAAGCCCATGGCCGGGGCCAGGTAGGGGGCGAAGTCGGAGTTGTGCTCGACTCGGGCGGTGGCCAGGGCATAGGCCAGCGTGTCTTCGCCCAGCTGCCAGGTGCCACCGGCGCCGCCACTGAGGTGGCCGACCAGGGTTTCGTCTCCGTCTGCACCTGGTACCCGTTGCAGGCCACCGCCGACCTGCCAGCTCCAGGGCTGCAGCAGGGCGTTGCGTGGGGTCAGGGAGCGGATGGTGGCGAGGTTTAGCTCCTGCAGCTGCCAGTGATTCTCCTCGTACTGGCGCAGTTTGAGGCCGAGAATCTCGATCTGCGCGCCCAATGGGAAACCGCTGAGGTTGTCGTTGAGATCGTGGTAAGCCATGCGCAGGCCATACTCGGCGAAGGCACGATCACCACGGCTGCCGGCGCCGAGTTGCCAGGTGCGCGACTCATGGCCCTCTTCCGGCAGGTCCGGGCGTTCGGTCTGCAGTGCTGGCGGCGGGTTCTGGTTGATTGCGCGCAGCAGTTGGTAACTGCGTTGGGCACTGCTCTCATCACGACCCAGGCCGTGCACCTGATAGCGCAGCAGGCGGAAGGCTGCATCCTGTACCAGGGCGCGGCGCTCGGCAGGCAGGGCGAGGAATTCGGGATCGCTCAGGCGCCCGTCATCGGCAGCCAGTCTCTTGACCCACTCCAGCTCGTTGGCGTCCAGTGGTTTGGCGCGGGCCATCAGCTCCTTTTCCCGCGAGGGACGGTAGTCGATGCGCTGCACCATGCCGGCATCCTTGACCGCGCGCACGGTGTCGGCGGGGATGGCGGTGATGGGGAATTCGTCGGTCAGTTCGAGACCGGGGCGGGCGACTTCCAGCAGTTCCAGCAGGCGGTAGGAGCAGTTTTCATCGAAGAAGAAGTAGTCGAACTGGATCTGCTTCAGCTCCCACAGGTGTTCGACCATGCGCCCGGTTTCCTCGGCCGTGAGGTCGAGACGGTATTCCCACAGGTCGCGGTTTTCCAGGCGGCTGTACTCGGCCATCTTTTCGCGATAGGGCAGCAGGGCGAACAGTCCCGGGTAGCCGCCCATCAGGCCTTTCCAGGCGTAGAGGATGCTGTTGTCGGCGCCCTCGATAAAGGCACCGAAGTTCACCGCGTAGCTGAGCATGGCGGTGTTGTCGCTATCGATATCGGCCTGGTCGATGCGCAGCAGGGTGTGGCCGAACATCGAAGAAGGGCTGTTCAGGTAGGCGGCCGGGAACACCAGCACGGTGCTGTGCGGCTTGATGTCGCCGTACCAGGCGCGAAACTCGCTGCACTCGACCTGGGGCAAGTCGTGCAGGTTCAGGCGCTCGCGCAACCAGCGGGTGCGCGCGGGGAATACGCATTGCGGGTGTTTGTCGCCCAGGCTTGGCGAGGCATAGAGCGCGTCGCGGGTGGCCAGCAGCTCGGCCTGCGGGTCGTGTTCGCCACCGGCGGCGAGAAAGAAGTCACGGTCGTCGACATAGCTGCGCCAGCCGCCGAGCGTGCCGCGCTCGTAGTGACCGAGGGAAATCCAGTAGGGGTCGTTGGCCAGTTGGGCCAGGTCGGCCGCGTTGGCGTACAGGGGGGCGGCCAGGCACAGGGCCAGCCAGGGCAACTTCCGTTTCAAGCGTGACGCCTTCTTCCGGGGCTTTGCTGGAGCTTTTTGCAGGCTCGGCGGGCGCCTGTCAAGCAAGCTGCTGATCGTGGTCAATGCAAGTGCGTGCGCAGCGTCCACACTGAAACGAAACAAACCGGAGGTGTGCCATGAGTTTTGATCCCGGACCCGCGCTGGAGCTGCTGTTCGATGAGTACAGTCAGCGTGCCAGAGCCATTCGCCACGATCTGGGCCTGCCGCATAACGCTGATTTCGCCGAGCAGGCGCAGGAGCGGCAGAACGATGAAGTGCTGCAGGCGCTGTTGGCGGAAGCCGAGGCGGGGCTGCGTCAGGTTGGCCTGGCGCGGCAGCGTTTGGCCGCGGGCCGCTACGGACTTTGCCTGCGCTGCGGCGAGCCTATCGAACCTGCGCGACTGCAGGCGTGGCCGGCTGCGGAGTGTTGCCTGGCCTGTGCTGAACGGAGCGAGGTGTGAGTCGGCAATGAGCCTTGCCAGGGGCGCCGGGGCGGCGCCAGAATGGCTCCATCTTGCGGCCTGCCGCTTCGACAAGGACTTCCGATGCCCGAATCCTTCGCTGCCAGCCTGCGCCTGGCGCCCGATGCTTTGACCCGTCCCTGCGCTCCCGACCAGTTCAATTTCACCACCACCGATGATCTCGAACCCTTCCGCGGCGTGCTCGGCCAGGAGCGCGCGGTGGAGGCCCTGCAATTTGGCGTGGCGATGCCGCGCCCCGGCTATAACGTCTACGTGATGGGGGAGCCGGGCACCGGCCGCTTTTCCTTCGTGCAGCGCTACCTTAAGGCCGAGGCCAAGCGTCAACCGACGCCGGTGGACTGGGTCTACGTCAACCACTTCGACGAGCCTCGCGAGCCACGTGCCCTGCAATTGCCGGCCGGTAGCGCGGCGGCCTTCATCGCCGACATTGGCCACCTGATCGACAACCTGCTGGCGACCTTCCCGGCGGTGTTCGAGACACCGACCTACCAGCAGAAGAAGAGCGCCATCGATCGCGTGTTCAACCAGCGCTACGACAAGGCCCTGGACCTGATCGAGAAGCTGGCGCTGGACAAGGAGGTCGCGCTCTACCGCGACAGCAGCAACATCGCCTTCACCCCGATGAAGGACGGCAAGGCCCTCGACGAGGCCGAGTTTTCCCAGTTGCCGGATGCCGAGCGCGAGCGTTTCCATCGCGACATCTCCGAGCTGGAGGAGCGCCTCAACGAGGAGCTGGCCAGCCTGCCGCAGTGGAAGCGTGAGAGCAGCAACCAGCTGCGCAAACTCAACGAGGAAACCATCAGCCTTGCCCTGGAGCCGTTGCTGGCGCCGCTGTCGCAGCAGTACGCGGAAAATGCCGGGGTGTGCGCCTACCTGCAGGCGGTCCAGGTCAACCTGCTGAAAACCGTGGTCGACCAGTTGCTGGACGATAAGCCGGACGCCCAGCGGCGCGAGATGCTCGAAGAACAGTACAGCCCCAGCCTGGTCGTCGGCCACCATGTCGACGGTGGCGTGCCCGTGGTGTTCGAGCCACACCCGACCTACGACAACCTGTTCGGCCGCATCGAGTACAGCACCGACCAGGGCGCGCTCTACACCAGTTATCGTCAGCTGCGCCCTGGTGCGTTGCACCGGGCCAATGGCGGCTACCTGATCGTCGAGGCGGAGAAGCTGCTGAGCGAGCCCTTCGTCTGGGACGCCCTCAAGCGTGCGCTGCATTCGCGCCAGCTGAAAATGGAGTCGCCACTGGGTGATTTCGGGCGGGTCGCTACCGTGACGCTCAGTCCGCAGATGATCGATCTGCATCTCAAGGTCATCATCATCGGCTCGCGCCAGCTGTATTACGCACTGCAGGACATGGATTCGGACTTCCAGGAGATGTTCCGTGTCCTGGTCGACTTCGACGAGGAGATTGCCGTCGGCGACGACAGCCTCGAACAGTTCGCCCAGCTGCTCAAAACCCGCACCTCGGAAGAGGGCATGGCGCCACTGACCGCTGCGGCGGTAGCGCGTCTGGCCACCTACAGCGCGCGTTTGGCCGAGCACCAGGGGCGCCTGTCAGCGCGCATCGGTGATCTGTTTCAGCTGGTCAGCGAGGCAGACTTCATTCGCCAGCTGGCCAGCGACAGCGTGACCGATGTCGGTCATATCGAGCGGGCGCTGAAGGCCAAGGCCGATCGCACTGGGCGAGTGTCGGCGCGCATCATCGACGACATGCTGGCCGGCATCATTCTGATCGACACCCAGGGCTCGGCGATCGGCAAATGCAATGGCCTGACCGTGCTGGAAGTCGGCGACTCGGCCTTTGGTGTGCCGGCGCGGATTTCCGCCACTGTCTACCCCGGTGGCAGCGGTATCGTCGATATCGAGGGCGAGGTCAGTCTCGGCCAGCCGATCCACTCCAAAGGCGTGATGATCCTCACCGGCTTCCTCGGCAGCCGTTATGCCCAGGAATTCCCTCTGGAAATCTCCGCCAGCATCGCTCTGGAGCAGTCCTACGGCTATGTCGATGGCGACAGTGCTTCGCTGGGCGAAGTCTGCACGCTGATCTCGGCGCTGGCGCGTATGCCGCTCAAGCAGTGCTTCGCCATCACCGGTTCGATCAACCAGTTCGGTGAGGTGCAGGCGATCGGCGGGGTCAACGAGAAGATCGAGGGCTTCTTCCGTCTGTGCGAGGCGCGCGGTCTCACCGGCGAGCAGGGCGTGATCATTCCGCACTCCAATGTCAGCAACCTGATGCTTGACGAGAAAGTACTGCAGGCCGTGCGTGCCGGGCAGTTCCACGTCTATGCCGTGCGCCATGTCGATGACGCACTCGGCCTGTTGCTCGGTGAGCCGGCTGGTGCTCAGGATGCCAAGGGCCAGTTTGCCAAGGGCAGTGTCAATGCGCGGGTGGTGGAACGTCTGCGCAGCATTGCCGAGCAGGGCATGGAGGAGGAAGAGAAGGACAAGGAGCCAGCCAAGGCCAAGGCAAGCAAGCCACGGGCAAAGCCGGCGCCGAAGATCGTTAAGGAGTGATCACTCGCTGACCAGCTCGGCGGCGCCTGCATGGGGCGTCGCCGCGCGCATTTCTCCCACCCATCTTCCACAGAGTTATCCACAGTCCGCGGGGATAACTTTGATCTTTTCCTCGTGCGGCGTCGGGGTGTAGTCTGAAGACCAGACCTCGCGAGGATCGTCGCCATGCCGCGCAGCCTCTGTCTTACCCGTCAGTGCCTTGGCCTGACCACCCGTATCGAGTGTGAAGTGCGCCCGCTTGCCGGTGAGCGTGGCTTGTGGACGCTGCTCTGCGCCGCCGGCATGACGGCGGCGCAACCCTCGGCGATCAAGGCGCAAGGCCCATTCCATGGGCCTTTGATGGCTGAGGAAGTGCTCGATTCGATAGCACGGTGTTTAGCTGTGCAAGGTTATGAGCCCTGTTCGGAACCCCTTATCTGGCGTCTGCATCTGCAGGCCGAGCTGCGCCGGCAGAACGGCGAGCGCAACCAGGGCATCGATAGCCGGATGTTCCGTCCGGAGAATTAAGCGCACTTTTTGCCCAACCTGTCGTGCTCCCTGTGCTGGCGGGCGACAGCGCACTTTTCTCAGGTGCTGCACACAGGTTTATCCACAGATTGCGGGGATAACATACGCCACACTTTTCGTCTTTGTCCGTCACGTTCGGCTGGGTATACTCGCCGGCGATTTTTTAACTCGGCGAGGCCTCATGGAACGCTTTATCGAAAATGCGATGTACGCAGCGCGCTGGTTGCTGGCACCCATCTATTTCGGCCTGTCGCTGGCCCTGCTTGCCCTGGCGCTGAAGTTCTTCCAGGAAGTCTTTCACATCCTGCCGCATGTCTTCGAAAAGGCCGAGGCTGACCTGATCCTCGTGCTGCTGTCGCTGATCGACATGGCGCTGGTCGGTGGCCTGCTGGTGATGGTGATGATCTCCGGCTACGAGAACTTCGTGTCTCAGCTGGATATCGATGACAGCAAGGAGAAGCTCAGCTGGTTGGGCAAGATGGACTCCGGTTCGCTGAAGATGAAGGTGGCAGCCTCGATCGTGGCGATTTCCTCCATCCATCTGCTAAAGGTCTTTATGGATGCGCAAAACATCGAGCCCGAGCATCTGAAGTGGTACGTGATTATCCATATGACCTTCGTGGTCTCGGCCTTTGCCATGGGCTATCTGGATAAGCTGACCAAGCACGATCACTGAAGCGTGCCTGCCTGATCTGCCGCCCGGTCGTTGCCAAGCGACCGGGCGGTTTCGTTTCTGGGTGTCTGTGCTAGTCTGGCCGGCCTTTTTTGACCCCTAGCGGAGCCCGGCCATGTCCGAACTGAATCTTTCCACCGACGAAGCACGCGTCAGCTACGGTATCGGCCGTCAACTGGGTGACCAGCTGCGCGACAACCCGCCACCGGGCGCCAGCCTGGAAGCCATCGTGGCGGGCCTGCGTGATGCTTTCAACAACCAGCCGAGCCAGGTTTCCCCCGAGGCGCTGAATGCCAGCTTCCGCGTGATCCGCGAAGTGATGCAGGCCGAGGCGGCTGCCAAGGCCGAGAAGGCCGCTGCCGCAGGGCGCGAGTACCTGGCTGAGAACGCCAAGCGTGACGGCGTGACTGTGCTGGAATCGGGCCTGCAGTACGAGGTGCTGGTGGCGGGCGAGGGCGCCAAGCCGTCCCGCGAGGATCACGTGCGCACCCATTACCACGGCACCCTGATCGATGGCACCGTGTTCGACAGCTCCTACGAGCGCGGCCAGCCGGCGGAATTCCCGGTCGGCGGTGTAATCGCTGGCTGGGTCGAGGCCCTGCAGCTGATGAATACCGGCAGCAAGTGGCGTCTGCACGTGCCGAGCGAGCTGGCCTATGGTGGCCAGGCTGCCGGCAGCATCCCGCCGCACAGCGTGTTGGTGTTCGACGTCGAGCTGCTCGACATCCTGTAAGAAGCGATGCCCGGGCGCTCGTCCTGAGCGCACCGGGCACCTGCTAAGGCACCCTTGCGCATGGGGCGCGGTGCCCATGCTCCGCTCCTTCCCGTATCGGTGTGATCCTGCCGAGTGGGCCGCCGCTGGTCTCGCCCGCAGTGTCGGCTGTGTACTTGGCTCAGTGCGTCTCACCCTGCGGGCGCAGCGCTCGCGCATAGCAAAACAGGAACAGGCTGCGTACCAGCTCCTTGAGTGCGCCCGGCTCGTTGGAGTTGAGGCTGGTCAGGTCGAGGTCGCCCTGGTCGCGCAGTTCGTCTATGGCCTCTTCCTCCAGCACAGCACAAACCTCGCCTGTTTCGCGGTTGAGAATGCGCAGGTAGGGCTGCGGGCGATCCAGCCAGGCGTCGATCAAATAAGTCATGGCTCATCTCCTTGTGAATTCCGGTTGAGATGAGAATAATTCTTATTATCTAAATAGCAAGCCTCAATCGTGCCTTTTGTCGGCTCATGCAAAAAGCCCGTCACAAGGACGGGCTTTTTTGTGGCGGCATGGTTCAGTGAGTGCGGGCGACGGCGAACTTGCTCAGCTCTATCAGGGCGTCACGGTGCGCATTGGGTGCCAGGCCGTCAAGGCAGGCGATGGCCTGGTCGGCATGCTCGCGGGCCAGGCGTGCGGTGTAGTCGAGCGCACCGGATGCCTGTACGGCGGCGCGGATGCTTTCCAGGTCCTCGATGCCGCCTTTCTGGATCGCGCTGCGCACCAGTGTGGCTTGCTCGGCAGTGCCTTCGCGCATGGTGTAGATCAGCGGCAGGGTCGGCTTGCCTTCGGCCAGGTCGTCGCCGACGTTCTTGCCCAGGGTGGCGGCATCACCCTGATAGTCGAGCAGGTCGTCGACCAGCTGGAAGGCAATGCCCAGGTGATCCCCGAAGCGTTGCAGGGCCTGAGTTTCGCCGTCCTTTGCGCCGGCCAGGGCGGCAGCGCTGTGGGTCGAGGCTTCGAACAGCATGGCGGTCTTGCCGCGGATGACCTCCATGTAGGTCTCTTCCGTGGTGCTGGCGTCACGTACTTTGGACAGTTGCAGCACTTCGCCCTCGGCGATCACGCGGGTGGCGCGGGAGAGAATCTGCATCACCGGCAGGGAGCCGAGTTCGACCATCATTTCGAACGAACGCGAATAGAGGAAGTCGCCGACCAGCACGCTCGGTGCATTGCCCCACTGGGCGTTGGCAGTGGCACGGCCGCGGCGCATGCCGGACATGTCGACCACATCGTCATGCAGCAGAGTAGCGGTATGCAGGAACTCGATGGTGGCGGCCAGCAGGCGCAGGTCGTCGGCCTGGTAGCCCAAGGCGCGACCGCTGAGCAGCACTAGCAGCGGGCGCAGGCGCTTGCCGCCAGCCGAGATGATGTAGTCGCCGATCTTTTCCACCAGGGGGACGCGGGATTTCAGCTGCTGGCGGATGATGCCGTCGACGGCGGCGAAATCGTCCGCTACCACGCTGTAGAAGGCCTGGGGTTGCATCGGTGAGGGGGGCTCCTGAAGCTGGGGATCTGCAGCTCTCGTCGATGAGGCTGCAGATTTTGCGGTGCGCGCCCGCAAGAATCGGGCTGCGCGGCATGCTAGGTGGCGGGCTGGGGGCTGTCAAGGCAAGGGCTGGCGGGGCTTGCGCCGGTTTAAGGCTTTCCGTACAATCGCGGCCCCTAACTTCTATGGGCACTCCCTGCCTTACGCAATTGCACGGGCGTCAGTTCCGGCCCCATGCAGCCATGCCGGCCAATAACTCTTCCTATAAAGAGTCGGGTGAGCAGGTTTAACGGAGATATATCCATGTACGCAGTAATTGTTACCGGTGGCAAGCAGTACAAAGTCGCCGAAGGTGAATTCCTCAAGGTCGAGAAGCTGGAAGTCGCCACCGGCGAATCCGTGACTTTCGACCGCGTTCTGCTGGTTGGCAGCGGCGACGACGTCAAAATCGGCGCTCCGGTTGTTGATGGTGCCAAGGTTGTCGCTGAGGTCGTTGCTCAGGGTCGTCACGACAAAGTGACCATCATCAAGTTCCGCCGCCGTAAGCACCACATGAAGCGTCAGGGCCACCGTCAGTGGTTCACCGAAATCAAGATCACTGGCATCCAGGCCTGATCCCTTTTTAGGAGATTTGACTCATGGCACACAAAAAAGCTGGCGGTAGTACTCGTAACGGCCGCGATTCCGAAAGTAAACGCCTTGGCGTGAAGATGTACGGTGGTCAGGTCATCAAGGCCGGCAACATTATCGTGCGTCAGCGCGGCACCCAGTTCCACGCTGGTTACGGCGTTGGCATGGGCAAGGACCACACCCTGTTCGCGAAAGTCGACGGTGTGATCAAGTTCGACGTAAAGGGCGAGTTCAACCGCCGTTACGTGAGCATCGTGACCGCCTAAGGTCGCGTTTGCTGAAAAAGCCCTGTCTTGCGACGGGGCTTTTTTGTTTCTGTGTATCCTGTGTTTTCTGTTCACTAACCCGCTGTCGCGGCGGGAGGCGAGCCAATGAAATTCGTCGATGAAGTTTCGATATTTGTAAAAGCCGGAGACGGCGGTAACGGCATGATGAGTTTCCGCCGGGAGAAATTCATCGAGAAGGGTGGCCCCAACGGCGGCGACGGTGGTGATGGCGGCTCCGTATTCCTGGAGGCCGATGAAAACCTCAACACTCTGATCGACTATCGCTATACCCGTCGCTTCCATGCCAAGAACGGTGAGAAGGGTGGTAGTACTGAGTGTACCGGTGCCAAGGGTGATGATTTGATCCTGCCGGTGCCGGTGGGCACCACGGTGATCGATGCGGCCACTCAGGAGGTCATCGGTGACCTGACCAAGGCCGGTCAGCGCCTGATGGTAGCGCAGGGTGGTTGGCATGGTCTGGGTAACACCCGCTTCAAGTCCAGCACCAACCGAGCGCCGCGTCAGACTACGCCGGGCAAGCCGGGCGAGCAGCGTGACCTCAAGCTGGAGCTGAAGGTGTTGGCGGACGTCGGTCTGCTGGGGTTGCCGAATGCCGGCAAGAGCACCTTCATTCGTTCGGTGTCGGCGGCCAAGCCTAAGGTGGCGGACTATCCGTTCACTACCCTGGTGCCGAATCTGGGTGTGGTCAGTGTCGGGCGTTACAAGAGCTTCGTCATCGCCGACATTCCCGGCTTGATCGAGGGGGCGTCCGAGGGCGCCGGTCTGGGTATCCGCTTCCTCAAGCACCTGGCGCGTACCCGTTTGTTGTTGCACCTCGTCGATATGGCGCCGCTGGATCAGAGTGACCCTGCCGATGCTGCTGAGATCATCATCACTGAGCTGGAGAAGTTCAGCCCGGCCCTGGCCGAGCGTGAGCGCTGGCTGGTTTTGAACAAGGCGGACCAGTTGCTCGATGATGAGCGTGAGGAGCGCATGCGTGCGGTAGTTGAGCGCCTTGACTGGAAGGGGCCGGTCTTCGTTATTTCGGCGCTGGAGCGCGAGGGCACCGAGGCGCTGGCGCAGGCCATCATGCGTTACATGGATGAGCGTGACGAACGCATGGCGGAAGAGCCGGCGTTTGCCGAGGCCATGATTGTGCTGAATCAGCGTATCGAGGATGAGGCGCGCGCCCGTCTGCAGGCGCTGGATGATAAGCGTGCCCTGCGTCGTGCTGGCTTGAAGAGCATTGACGATATTGGCGATGACGATGACTGGGATGATTTCGAGGACGATGAAGACGGTCCTGAGATCATTTACGTCAGGGATTGAGAGTAGGTATTGTGCAGCGCCGCTTTATAGCGGCGTTGTGCTGACTGGCTTGGGGTAGAGGGCATCATGCGGGACAAGGTGACCGGCGCGAAGCGCTGGGTGGTGAAGATTGGTAGTGCTCTGTTGACGGCTGACGGGCGCGGTCTCGATCGTGCTGCCATGGCGGTCTGGGTTGAGCAGATGAATGCCCTGCGGGCGGCGGGTATTGAGCTGGTGCTAGTGTCGTCTGGTGCCGTAGCTGCAGGCATGAGTCGCCTCGGCTGGCCTGTCCGGCCCAGTGCCATGCATGAATTGCAGGCGGCGGCTGCCATCGGACAGATGGTCCTGGTGCAGGCCTGGGAGTCCAGCTTCGCCGAGCATGGCAGTCATACGGCGCAGGTGCTGCTGACCCATGACGATCTGTCGGATCGCAAGCGTTACCTCAATGCCCGTAGCACCTTGCGCACCCTGGTCGATCTGGGGGTGGTGCCGGTGATCAACGAAAACGATACCGTGGTCACCGACGAGATCCGCTTTGGTGACAATGACACCTTGGCAGCGTTGGTAGCTAATCTGGTCGAGGCTGACCTGCTGGTGATTCTCACCGATCGTGATGGCATGTTCGATGCTGATCCGCGGCACAACCCCGATGCCCAGCTGATTTTCGAAGCGCGCGCAGATGATCCTTCTCTGGATGCGGTGGCGGGAGGCACTGGCGGTGCGCTGGGGCGCGGCGGTATGCAGACCAAGCTGCGTGCGGCGCGCCTGGCGGCACGCTCTGGGGCGCATACGGTCATCGTGGGTGGGCGTATTGAGCGGGTGTTGGATCGTCTCAAGGCGGGTGAGCGGCTGGGTACCCTGCTGGCGCCCGAGCGTGGTCTGCTGGCGGCGCGCAAGCAGTGGTTGGCTGGTCACCTGCAAACGCGCGGCACTCTGGTGCTGGATGCCGGTGCGGTCAAAGCGTTGACGGTGGATCGCAAGAGTCTCCTGCCGGTTGGGGTTAAAGAGGTGCGCGGTAGCTTCCGCCGTGGTGAGATGGTGGTCTGTGTGGCGCCGGACGGTCGCGAGATTGCGCGTGGTCTGGTCAATTACAGTGCGCTGGAGGCTCAGAAGATTGCAGGGCGCTCTTCCGAGTCGATCGAGAAATTGCTGGGTTATGTCGATGAGCCGGAGTTGGTGCATCGCGACAACCTGATTCTGGTCTGAGGGGGTGTCCATGCGCATCAAGCTATTGCTCGGGCTTTGCGTTCTGCTGCCGGTGTTGGTGCAGGCGGAGGAGATCGGTGAGGTCTCTACCGTGTTCAAGTGGATGGGGCCGAACGACAAGATTGTGGTTGAGGCTTTCGATGACCCTAAGGTCGACGGTGTGACCTGTTATCTTTCGCGTGCCAAGACGGGCGGCATCAAGGGCGGCCTTGGTCTGGCTGAGGATCGCGCAGAGGCATCGATTGCCTGTCGTCAGGTTGGGCCGATTCGCTTTGCGGAAAAGCTCAAGGATGGTGAGGAGGTGTTCAAGGAGCGTACGTCGCTGGTGTTCAAGACCATGCAGGTAGTGCGTTTTTTTGATGAGAAGCGCAATACCCTGGTTTATCTGGTGTACAGCGACCGCGTGATCGAGGGGAGCCCGCAGAATGCGGTGACGGCGATTCCGATCCGGCCCTGGGCGAGCCAGTAAGAAAAAGCCGGGTGTTCCCGGCTTTTTCATGTGTACAGAAGTCGCGGACAATAAAAAACCGGCCAGAAGGCCGGTTTTTCGTGAACGCTACATCTTAGGCGGCGGTAGCCATGGCCTTGATGTGACCGTTCAGGCGGCTCTTGTGACGAGCGGCCTTGTTTTTGTGGATGATGCCTTTGTCGGCCATGCGGTCGATCACGGGGACAGCCAGGGTGTAGGCGGTTTGAGCCTTTTCCAGGTCCTTGGCGTCGATGGCCTTGACCACGTTTTTGATGTAGGTACGGACCATGGAGCGCAGGCTGGCGTTATGGCTACGACGCTTCTCAGCCTGTTTGGCGCGTTTTTTGGCAGAAGGTGTATTGGCCACCGTCAAGCTCCTTGAAAAGAAGGGGGTTGCAAACAAATAAGGCCGCGAATTATTCCGATGCCTGGCGCATCTGTCAAGCCTGTAAGCGTTTTGCCAAGCTGGCCTGACCAGCGGTGGCTGGTTACACTCCAGGCTCTAATTCGCCGGGGCCCCGCGCCGGCATTGCCGATCTCCGAGGCTCCATGAATTTGCTCAAATCCCTGGCCGCTGTCAGCTCTCTGACCATGCTTTCGCGCGTGCTGGGTTTCGTTCGCGACACCATCATTGCTCGAACCTTTGGTGCTGGCGCGGCCTCCGACGCCTTCGTCGTTGCTTTCAAGTTGCCCAATTTATTGCGCCGTATTTTTGCCGAGGGCGCATTTTCCCAGGCCTTTGTGCCGATTCTGGCCGAATACAAGGCTCAGCAGGGCGAGGAGGCGGCGCGTACCTTCCTCGCCTACGTGGCGGGCCTGCTGACGCTGGTGCTGGCGCTGATCACGCTGCTGGGGATTCTTGCGGCACCCTGGATCGTCTGGGTCAGTGCTCCTGGGTTTGCTGACGAGCCCGAACGGTTTGCGCTGACTACCGATCTGTTGCGGGTGACCTTTCCTTATATATTGCTGATCTCGCTGTCATCGCTGGTTGGCGCGGTGCTCAATACCTGGAATCGCTTCTCGGTGCCGGCCTTCGTCCCGACGTTGCTGAATGTCAGCATGATCGTGTTCTCGGTCTGGTTTGCGCCTTATTTCGATCCGCCGATCATGGCGCTGGGCTGGGCAGTGCTGGTGGGAGGGCTGGCGCAGTTCCTCTGGCAGCTGCCGGCGCTAAAGCAGATCGGCATGCTGGTGTTGCCGCGCCTGAGTCTGTGCGATACCGGTGTATGGCGGGTGCTTAAACAAATGGGGCCGGCGATCTTTGGGGTGTCGGTCAGCCAGATCTCGTTGATCATCAACACCATCTTCGCCTCATTCCTGGTGGCTGGCTCAGTATCCTGGATGTACTACGCAGACCGCCTCATGGAGTTGCCCTCTGGCGTGCTCGGTGTGGCGCTGGGCACCATCCTGTTGCCGGTATTGGCCAAGACTTACGCCAGCGCCGACCGTGAGGAGTATTCGCGGCTGCTCGACTGGGGGTTGCGCTTGTGCATTCTGCTGGTGCTGCCCTGTACGCTGGCGCTGGCAATCCTGGCTGAACCCCTGATCGTTTCGCTCTTTCAGTACGGCAAGTTCACTGCACATGATTCGGCGATGACCCAGCAGGCGCTGGTGGCCTACTCGATTGGCCTGCTGGCGCTGATTCTGGTGAAGATTCTGGCGCCGGGTTTCTATGCCCAGCAGAACATCAAGACGCCGGTACGCATTGCCATCGTCAGCCTGTTGGCCACTCAGGCGATGAATGCGCTGTTTGTGTTTGGTCTGGATCTGAAGCATGCCGGGCTGGCCCTGGCCATCAGTCTGGCGGCCTGTCTGAATGCGGGCTTGCTCTACTGGCAGCTGCGTAGCCGGCGTATGTATCAGCCGCAGCCGGGCTGGCTGTTGTTCCTGCTCAAGGTGGTCGTGGCGGTGGTGGTGATGGTCGCCGTGCTTCTGGCGCTGCTGTCTGTCATGCCGGCCTGGGGGCAGGGCGATATGTGGGTGCGCCTGTTGCGTCTGGGGGGGGTGGTGTTGGCCGGTTTACTGAGCTATTTCGCCATGCTCGCGCTGCTCGGCTTTCGCCCGCGCGACTTCGCGCGGCGGGCGGTGGGTTGATGGCGGACGTGCTGCCTGTCCCCGTTGGCTGCCTGTGCGTATAATCGGCGACTTTGTTGTAAGCAAGTAGCATGCTATGCAGCTGGTTCGAGGCCTTCACAATCTACGCCCATTCAGCCAAGGCTGCGTTGCCACCATCGGTAATTTCGATGGCGTGCATCGCGGCCATCAGGCCATTCTGGCGCGCCTGCGCGAGCGCGCCATTGAGCTGGGTGTGCCGAGCTGCGTGGTGATCTTCGAGCCGCAGCCGCGCGAGTTTTTCGGCCCGGATACTGCGCTGGCGCGGCTGACCCGCTTGCGCGAAAAACTGGAGCTGCTGGCCAGCGAGGGCGTCGATTTCGTCCTGTGTCTGGCCTTCAATCGCCGTCTGCGCGAGCTGTCGGCCGACGAGTTCGTGCGTCAGGTGCTGGTTGAGGGGCTGCGTATCCAGCACTTGGAGGTGGGTGATGATTTCCGCTTCGGTGCAGGGCGTGGCGGTGACTTCGACTTTCTGGTGCAAGCCGGCGCCCAGCAGGGCTTCAGTGTCGAGGCGGCCCTGACCGTCGGGCTGGATGGCGAGCGCATCAGCAGTACTCGTGTGCGCCAGGCTCTACAGGCCGGCCAGCTGGAACTGGCCGAGCGCCTGCTGGGGCGACCCTATGCCCTGGCGGGTCGCGTGTTGCACGGCCAGAAGCTGGCGCGCCAGTTGGGTACGCCGACGGCCAACGTGCAGCTCAAGCGGCGCAAGCCGCCGCTGCAGGGCGTGTTTCTGGTCAGTGTGCTGCACCAAGGGCAGCGTCTGCATGGCGTGGCCAATATCGGCCAACGCCCGACTGTAGAGGGAGACGGCAGCCCGCACCTGGAAGTGCATCTGCTGGAATACGCTGGTGACCTGTATGGCCAGCGCCTGACGGTGGAATTCCACCACAAGCTGCGTGACGAGCAGCGTTTCGCCTCTCTGGAGGCGCTGAAGATGGCGATCGACGCGGATGTCGCCGCCGCCCGGGCCTACTGGCTTGGCCAACCGCTTGACTGATCGAAGAGCCTGAGATGACCGACTACAAAGCCACGCTGAACCTCCCGGAAACTGCCTTCCCGATGAAGGCCGGCCTGCCGCAGCGCGAGCCGCAGACCCTGGCGCGCTGGGACAGCATTGGCCTGTACCAGAAGCTGCGGGAGATCGGCGCCAACCGGCCGAAGTTCGTCCTGCACGACGGCCCGCCCTACGCCAACGGCAACATCCATATCGGTCACGCGGTCAACAAGATCCTCAAGGACATGATCGTCCGCTCCAAGACCCTGGCCGGCTTCGACGCCCCCTACGTGCCGGGCTGGGACTGCCACGGCCTGCCGATCGAGCACAAGGTGGAGACCACCTTCGGCAAGAACCAGCCGTCTGACCTGACCCGCGAGCGCTGCCGCAGCTATGCCGGCGAGCAGATCGAGGGGCAGAAGGCCGACTTCATCCGTCTGGGTGTGCTGGGCGAGTGGGACAATCCGTACAAGACCATGGCCTTCGCCAACGAGGCCGGCGAAATCCGTGCCCTGGCCGAGATGGTCAGGCAGGGCTTCGTGTTCAAGGGCCTGAAGCCGGTCAACTGGTGCTTCGACTGCGGCTCGGCGCTGGCCGAGGCCGAGGTGGAGTATCAGGACAAGAAGTCCGATGCCATCGACGTGGCCTTCCCGATCGAGGATGCCGACAAGCTGGCGGCTGTCTTCGGTCTGAGTGAGCTGAACAAGCCCGCCGCCATCGTGATCTGGACCACCACCCCCTGGACCATCCCGGCCAACCAGGCGCTGAACGTCCATCCCGAATTCAGCTACGCGCTGGTCGATACCGGCGAGCGCCTGCTGGTGCTGGCCGAGGAGCTGGTCGAGGCTTGCTTGCAACGCTATGGCCTGGCTGGCGAGATCATCGGTCGCGCCGAAGGTCGTGCGCTGGAGCTGATTCGCTTCCGTCATCCGTTGTACGAGCGCTTCTCGCCGGTGTACCTGGCCGAATACGTCGAGCTGGGTGCCGGTACCGGCGTGGTGCACTCCGCGCCCGCCTACGGCGAGGACGACTTCCGCACCTGCATGCAGTACGGCATGAGCAACGATGACATCCTCAGCCCGGTGCAGAGCAACGGTGTGTATGTCAGCGAGCTGCCGTTCTTTGGCGGCCAGTTCATCTGGAAGGCCAACCCGGCCATCGTTGAAAAACTCGGCGAAGTCGGTGCGCTGCTCAAGCACGAGAGCATCCAGCACAGCTACATGCACTGCTGGCGGCACAAGACCCCGCTGATCTACCGCGCCACTGCGCAGTGGTTCGTCGGCATGGACAAGCAGGCTCACGACGGCACCACCCTGCGTGAACGTGCCCTGGCCGCCATCGAGCAGACCCAGTTCGTCCCGGCCTGGGGTCAGGCGCGCCTGCACGGCATGATCGCCGGGCGCCCGGACTGGTGCATCTCGCGCCAACGCAACTGGGGCGTGCCGATCCCGTTTTTCCTGCACAAGGCCACGGGCGAGTTGCACCCGCGTACCGTCGAGCTGATGGAGGACGTGGCCAAACGCGTTGAAGAGCAGGGTATCGAGGCTTGGTTCAAGCTCGATGCCGCCGAGCTGCTGGGTGCCGAGGCGGCCGACTACGACAAGATCAGCGACACCCTGGACGTCTGGTTCGACTCCGGTACTACCCACTGGCACGTGCTGCGTGGCTCGCACCCGCTGGGCCATGAGGCTGGCCCGCGTGCCGACCTGTATCTGGAAGGCTCCGACCAGCACCGTGGCTGGTTCCACTCCTCGCTGCTGACGGGCTGCGCCATCGACGGCCACGCGCCCTACAAGGCGCTGTTGACCCACGGCTTCGTGGTCGACGAGAACGGCCGCAAGATGTCCAAGTCGCTCGGCAACGTGGTCGCGCCGCAGGAGGTCAACGACAGCCTGGGCGCCGACATCATGCGCCTGTGGGTCGCCTCCACCGACTATTCCGGCGAGATGGCCGTATCCAAGGTCATCCTGCAGCGCAGCGCCGACGCCTACCGGCGTATCCGTAACACCATGCGTTTCCTGCTCGCCAACCTTGGTGACTTCGACCCGGCCAAGGACCTGCTGCCGGCCGAGCAGATGCTCGACCTGGATCGCTGGGCGGTGGATGCCGCTGCGCGCCTGCAGGCCGAGATCATCGAAGCCTACGGCGAATACCGCTTCTGGAACGTCTATTCCAAGGTGCACAACTTCTGTGTGCAGGAACTGGGCGGCTTCTACCTGGACGTGATCAAGGATCGCCAGTACACCACTGCCGCCAATAGCGCGGCGCGCCGCTCCTGCCAGAGCGCCCAGTACCACATCGCCGAGGCGCTGGTGCGCTGGATTGCGCCGATTCTCGCCTTCACCGCCGATGAGGTGTGGTCGTTCCTGCCGGGTGAGCGTAACGAGTCGGTAATGCTCAACACCTGGTACGAAGGTCTTGAGCGCCTGCCGCAGGGCTTCGAGCTGGATGTCGCCTACTGGGCGCAGCTCACCGAGGTGCGGGCCGCAGTTAACAAGGAACTGGAAAACCTGCGCAACAGCAAAGCCATCGGTGGCAACCTGCAGGCCGAGGTGACGCTGTACGGCGATGAGGCGCTGGCACCAGCCCTGGCCAAGCTTGACGACGAACTGCGCTTTGCTCTGATTACCTCCGCTGCGACCGTTGCGCCGCTGGCCGATGCGCCGGCCGATGCGGTGGCTACCGAGATGCCGGGGTTGAAGTTGAAGATCGTCAAATCGACACACGCCAAGTGCGGACGCTGCTGGAACTTCGTGGCCGATGTCGGCAGTCATGCCAACCACCCGGAACTGTGCGGTCGTTGCGTGAGCAACATCGAGGGTGACGGTGAGGTGCGCAAGCATGTCTGATACTTCGCGCTTTGGGCGCCTGGCCTGGCTGTGGCTGGCCGCGCTGGTGTTGTTTCTTGATCAGGGCAGCAAGCAGTTGGTGTTGCAGGTCCTGGAATATGGCCAGCGCGTGACCGTTATTGACGGCTACTTCGACTGGGTGCACGTCTACAACCGTGGTGCTGCATTTAGCTTCCTGGCGGGTGAGTCCGGTTGGCAGCGTTGGTTCTTCGCCGCCATCGCCGTTGGTGTCAGCGCCGTACTAGTGGTATGGCTGACGCGCCTCAAGCGCGACGAGACCTGGCTGGCCGTCGCGTTGGCCATGGTCCTCGGTGGTGCGTTGGGCAATCTGTATGACCGTGTGGTGCTGGGTCATGTGGTTGATTTCATCCTGGTGCACTGGCGTAACGTGCATTACTTCCCTGCCTTCAACCTGGCTGACAGCGCCATCACCGTCGGTGCCATCATGCTGGCGCTGGATATGTTCAAGAGCAAGAAGTCCGGAGAACCCGCCCATGACTGATCTGCGTATCGGGCCGGACAAGGAAGTCACCCTGCATTTCGCCCTCAAGCTGGAAAACGGTGATGTGGTCGACAGCACCTTTGACAAGCAGCCAGCCACTTTCAAGGTCGGCGATGGCAACCTGCTGCCGGGTTTCGAAGCCGCGCTCTATGGCTTCAAAGCCGGCGACAAGCGCAGCCTGCAGATCGAGCCAGAGAGTGCTTTCGGTCAGCCCAACCCGCAGAACGTGCAGGTGATGCCCCGTGGCCAGTTTGCCGACATGGAGTTGTCCGAAGGGCTGCTGATCATCTTTAACGATGCGGCCAATGCCGAGTTGCCGGGCATCGTCAAAGCCTTCGACGAGCAGCAGGTGACCATCGATTTTAATCACCCGCTGGCCGGCAAGACCCTGAGTTTCGATGTGGAAATCATCGAGGTTCGTCCAGTCTGACCTGCTTCACCGGGGAGAGGCGTACACTCTCCCCATTGCCTTCATCGCGCCGTCGAGACTTCCAGCATGCAAATCAAACTTGCCAACCCACGTGGCTTTTGCGCAGGCGTCGACCGCGCCATCGAAATCGTCAATCGCGCCCTGGAAGTATTTGGCGCGCCGATCTACGTGCGTCATGAGGTGGTGCATAACAAGTTTGTCGTCGAAGACTTGCGCGCCCGTGGTGCCGTGTTTGTCGAGGAGCTTGACCAGGTCCCCGACAATGTCATCGTTATCTTCAGTGCGCATGGCGTTTCCCAGGCGGTGCGCCAGGAAGCTGAGCGTCGTGGTCTCAAGGTGTTCGATGCCACCTGCCCGCTGGTGACCAAGGTGCATATGGAGGTAGCCCGTTACAGCCGCGACGGCCGTGAGTGCATCCTCATCGGCCACGAGGGTCATCCGGAAGTCGAAGGCACCATGGGGCAGTATGACCGCAGCAATGGTGGCGAGATTTACCTGGTCGAGGACGAGGCTGATGTGGCGGCTCTGCAGGTGCGTAATCCGGAGAACCTGGCCTTCGTGACCCAGACCACTTTGTCGATGGACGACACCAGTAAGGTTATCGATGCTCTGCGTACCAAGTTTCCCAGCATCGGCGGCCCGCGCAAGGATGACATCTGTTACGCCACCCAGAACCGCCAGGATGCGGTCAAGCAGTTGGCCGCCGAGTGCGATGTGGTGCTTGTCGTGGGTAGCCCCAACAGCTCCAACTCCAATCGCCTGCGCGAGCTGGCTGAGCGCCTGGAAACCCCAGCCTATTTGATCGATGGTGCAGAAGACCTGCAGCAGGAGTGGTTTACCTGTGCTCAGCGCGTAGGTATTACGGCGGGCGCCTCCGCTCCCGAGGTGCTGGTGCGGGGGGTGGTCGAGAAGTTGCGCGGCTGGGGCGCGACTGGCGCAGAAGAGCTGGATGGCCGGCCGGAGAACGTAACCTTTTCGATGCCGAAAGAGTTGCGGGTTAAGGCGCTGTAGCGAGAGAAGTTAGTTTTCGAGCAAAGAAAGGGGCAGTCTCATTAAGAGCCTGCCCCTTTCTTTTTACTGCTTTACCAGTTGCATTGATTGGCTAGAGTGCCGCCCCGCACATTGGCTTGTGTCAGCGTTAGGCTGCCGTTCAGACGGGCCGCGGCAGTGGCTGTTGCTGTAAGGGTGTAGGTCGCTGCCGCTGCTGCAGTGATGGCAACCCCGAACTTCTGGCTACTGGATCCAAAGCCATTCAGTGACGCATTGGTGTAGGTGCCGCCATTTTGCGCGCGATAGCGTTCCATAAAGTTTGCTGCCCCCGTAATGAGCGCCTTCCCATCCTCGCATTCTGCGCGCTCTATGTACTGGGTGTAGCTGGGTATGGCAATCGCCGCCAGGATTGCCAGGATGGCAACAGCTACCACTAGTTCAACTAACGTAAAGCCTGTCTGCTTTTTCATGTCGATATACATTATTCGGCCTTTTCGTCGGTCCAGTAGGTGCGTGGGGTGCTAGGGACCCATTTGCAATTTGGGTTCGCATCGCAGCGGCATTTTTCCGGGTTTGGCGATGTGGCACAGCTAGGCGGTGGCGTAGTGGGATCACCTTGAGGTACGAGTTGTGAGGGGTCGTTGTATACCCAGCAGCTGTTGCCTTGACAGTAGAGTTGAGGGTTGGATGGCAGACTGCTGCCCTTGATGACCTCGTAGCGGCTTTCATACAGCGCAGTGGAATTGATCAGATTGACGGCATAAGCGCGACTTGTACCGGCCGCGGCTTGGCAGGCACTTTGGTTCACGCTTGGTTCATAGGTGTTGAAATAAAGCTCACCATTGATAACAAGCGGTCGTGAGAGCACTTTTTCGCCATCGCGAGTTAGACGTATAAACCAGCCTGACTTCTCCAGAAGCGCTGCCTCCTGCTCCTCTGTCGCTGTAACAAGGCTTGTGGCGTCATAGAGATCAGCCTCTGTCAGGACTCCGCCTGTATTGCCGAGGTCGGCTGTGCGGAACGAGTAAAAGCGGTCATCAATTACTTTGTTGAGTGGATGGCCGCGATAGCCAGAGCCGATATTGACTGTCAGGTTGAGCTCATTTTCGACAGTCGCCAGGGCGATCTCGGGTTCGTGATAGAAGCGCCGGGCATCCGTTACTCCAGTCCCTGCAATGCTGGCGAAAACGCCACCGGAAACAAGGCCATTACCTGTGCTGCCATTATTCACATGGAAGCGCCAAACCTGGCCGCCCATATCGCCAACGAATATCTGACCGGCCAGGCCTTGAGGGTCGGTATAAGGGACGCCGTTTGCGTCGACTTGTAGCGAGATCACCGTGGTGCCGCTCGGAACGCTGTACTGCATATTGATGCCGGCACCCGATGCGGACCAGAGCAAATCTCCGGTCCGGGCATCTACGACAAAGAGATCGTTACCTTGGTCGTCAGTGGTGCGGATGGTGGCGTTATCTTGGTCTGGATCGTAGCCGCCACCGAAGACCAGTACATCTTTAATGGTCGTGCCTACTTTCATCTTGGCTCTTACCGGAGCAGACCATGTTTGCCCCAGGCGTTCAAAGCCAGCAGTGCTGCCCCCATAGATGCTCCACAGCAGGCTCGGGGAAGTTGGGTTGGTGATATTTAATGCATATATATCGCGACCACCTCTGCCCATGCTGGCATAGGCATAAACAAACTCACCAGTGTCGATCACACCGTTGCCGTTCTCATCGTTAGTCCAGACGGTGACGGTGTTGTCCATGCCGTAGATATGGGTATTAGTACCAATATTGGCATTGGCTCTGAGGCGCTTGATATTCGGTAGAAGGGTTTCTGGCATGAAAGCAAACTGTTCTTGCCCCGTTGAGGTGTCGAACATCTGCACGAAGCCTTCGTTGGTGCCGAGAATCGCGCTTTGGGCTGTCGCCGAGTAAGTGATCAAGCTGGGTGTGGCGTGGATTGGATCGCCCATTGCCTGCCGGCTCACACCCGGATCATTCGGATCATAGCCGCGGATATAAGTGATCAGGTCTTGCCGTTCCTGGGGGGCTGTTACGCCAAGTTTTTCCGCAGTCAACGCAGTGTTGCTAGTGGCTAGTGCGCTGAGGCCACTGCCTACGTTGGTGTAAAGACGGCGCGAGTCAGGTGAGGGGAGACGGGATGCAGCGCCGCCAGCGGCTACCTGGTTACCATCGTTACTTTCGGACCACCAACTGCGTGCGTCTTTTCGGAAGAATCCGGTGTTGGTATCAATGGCTGCCAGGCCATCCTGGTCTACGATCCAGGCCTGACCATTGGCGGTAGCCATTCGATAGCGTTTCAGGTTACCAGTCCAGCGATCGGACAGTGCCGGGCGGAAGAGCGAGAAATAGAGTTCGTCCTTGTTGTCCTGTCGGTTGAAGGAGTTCACCGGAGCACTGGCGCTGACAAAGGTCGTGTCAGTGGCCTGCACTTGCTGCAGGATCGCGTTGAATGCTTTGGAGAGCGAAGAGGCATTTTCAGCAGAATAGAATCCACCGCCACCTTGTGAGGCCAAATCTCGAAGGAAGTTCTTGATGAAACCACGTTCGGTTTCATTTCGAGCATCGAGAGCGAAACCGACAGTATGTGTGGTGACGAAGTTGTCGCCTTCGAAAGAGGACTGATCGGTGGTGGCCAGCCAGCGAGCCAGTTCGCGGCCGCATAGTTCGTCATTAAAGCCGATGCCGCTAGTGCTGCAGCTGCCTACGCCCGGTAGTCCGGCAATCCCGGTAGTCGCCGTGGTGCTGGTACCTTCAGGTTTACCGTCGGTCAGCAGCACCATGTGAGTGGGCTGGCACGCACTAGTAATTGGGCTGGGGTTAGCGTTGCTGTGATAGCGCTCGGACAGGTAACGAGCCCCTTCATACAAAGCAGGCACTATCGGCGTGCCGCCGCTGGCGTTCATCCCTTGCACAAGGCTATTCACCTGAGTGCGTACAGTTCGATAGTTGGTGCCCATGCCGCCGCTTTCCAGCTTGATGCGCAGCTTGATCGAATCTGCTGGGCTGCTGTCGTACGCCGTTACGCCGTAATCACTACCGGAGGAATATTTGAGGATGATGGATAGTGCGTTCCCGTCATTCCAGCCATTTGTGCCGCTTTTGGCGAATACGTTTTGCAGGGCAGTGTTGAGCGCTGCACCCGAGCAGATGGTCTGCTCTCCACTAAGAGAGCACGCAGTGCCTCCTCCGTTACCACCTACGAGACTGCGGGAGCCGAGGTTGTCGTTGTTGGTCAGCAACTCGGATGAGTTTGCCGTGTCCTCAACGTGGACGGTGACGTCAGCGCTGCCGCTACCGCTGCCGCGCGTGACGATTACTTGGGCGTCTAGCACCTGTGCACCGCGTATCACAGGCATGTTTTCGTAACGGGCGCCAATGTGAGTGGTCGGATTGGCGAGGGGCATGAAATTGTCGTTAACCGACACCGGATTGCTGGTCGTGCAGCCCCACCAATTGCACGATTGACTCGTGTACTGACGTGCATCGTTCTTGGGGGCAGTGACACGTGCTTCGAAAACCGGGCGGAAACAGCCGTTCTCCCCACCTTGATAGGTAATTTTAAGAACCGGTTTGAGAGATGATCCATCGACACTGTAGGTAGTGCGAGTGCCGTCACCTGCTGTTGGTTCTATGAAAAAGGCCATGGCGTTGTTGCCACACCAAGCGCTATTGCTGACGATTTCCTGAGCCTGTTGGAGAACCGTAGGGCCTTCTATGTAACGAGGCGGGTTCTCTGTACGCCACTCTGCGGGGGTCCATGTGGCGCTGGAAGTTTTGTTTCGGCTGGTAAAGTCTTCCGCGCTGCTGAAGGGAGTGGCATTGCCCGTATTCTGTGCGCTGACGGAAAAGGTTACGGGGCGGTCATCGGAGCTTGCAGGTACAAAGTCGATGCGAGCTGAAGTAATAGTCGCGCCCTGAGGAATGGCGACGTTCTGGAATCTCAGGCCAGTTGTGCGGGAGGCGTTGGTGCCGCCCGTATACTGCACCGTCAGAGTAGGTGCATTGGCGCTATCGCCGACGTAATAACTGTAGTTATTGTTGCGGGTTGCTCGTAGCTGAAGTCCCAAATCTCCAATAGGGTCAGTGGATGGAGCCACGCCTTGGAGGCTTGTCAGTAGAGTTGTTATATCGATTCGGAACTTGTTTCCAGCTGTCCAGCTATCAGGGAGCCTTGCGGCATCATTGCGGCTGATGTTGAGCGACAGCCCGAAGTCGCGATCTGAAATGGTCGTGGCGTCGTTATAAGCGGCCGGTGTCTTGGTGTTCTCAAGTTTGATATTGAGGTCGGGCTTGTTGCCTGGGCTGTTCACTGCCGTCACGCTCAGTACGGCGGAAGTAATGGTTGCCCCCTGCGGAATGTTCAGGTTGCGAAACAGGAAAAGACCGGTTTGGCCACCACTGCTTTGCGCGTTCAGTTGCGTCTTGGTCCCGCTGTCGCAGTTATCTCGTGTCGTGCCAATCTTGACGGAGCAACTGTAGTTACTCTTTATGTAGTAACTGGAGTTGTCGTTTGAGTAAGTGCTGTTGCTGCCCAGGTCGCGAGTCACGGTGTTGCCGGCGTGAGCACTTAGATTGCCCATGACCAGCGTCGGGTTCGTGACGTTGGTGCTGCCGGATAGACGGCTGGCATCATCTGCAGAAACTAGGATTTCTGGTGTGGCCGCTGCGATGCCGACAGGGCCGTCAATGAACTCAACGGGATAAACTGTTCGTGTGTTTCCGTAGTCCGAGCGTGCGTTAAGTGCCATTACACCAACGTTCACTCCGTTGGTGTTGGTAATGATGTCGTTGAAAGACTGTTTGAGTACTTCCATTCGGCTTGGGCCATGGGAGGACTGAGTCGGCGTTGAGTCCCTGTCCAGGCGCCAGGCCATAGAGCCTGAGTTATCGAGAATGAAGAGTACGTTTGGCTTGGCGCCTGAGTTTGCTGTGGGGCCACCAAAGAAAATCTCTGTGTCGTCCGCTTGGCTGAAGGCGCTGTGCAATATCAGGCTGCAGGCTAGGGCCGATGAAAGCGTTTTTTGAAGAAAATGCTTGTTGTTCATTTGTCTGTTCCTTGGTCGGTCGGGCCGCTAATAGTCCCGACTGCAATTGCTAATTGAGTTGGCGACGCTGGCCGCCTTGCATGTGGATTGCAGTCGCTGTGCAGTCGCCCGAAGCGCAGACTTGGCCGGTGCTGTGTAAGCTGAAACAGTTGAGGGAGATTCTTCCGACACCCGATCCTGGGCAGGGACCAGAGTATGTGGTGACGACAGTGGACAGCTCGGCTGGATAGCCAGTTCTCGGCGTTCCAACTTGCTGATTGCTCCAATCTTCGGGGAAAGCGGAGTTGTCGCTGGCAGCAAAGTACTGGGTTGTCCATCGCTGCAGGCCACTTTCGGCCGCCTGGAATGCTGCGTTCTGCTGTTCGCTGTTCGAGGCGATGCGCAGTTGCAGGCTGGACTGATTGGCGGCGCTGATGGCCAGCAAGGTCAGCATCAGAAGCAGGAGTAGACTGACGACCAGCACCATGCCTTGTTGTTTATGCAGGCTCATAGCAGTTTATTCCTCAGTTCATAGGTGCCGCTGAATGTTCGGTTGTTCAAAGACTGAGAGGTTGCGCCTCGCGAGTCGCTGACAGTAATACTGATGCGCACCGCTGTTGACGTAATAGGGCTCCCGGTGGGGATGAAGGCGACAGCCATGCTGGCGTTGTCCAGGATGGGGTCTCCATTACGCGAGATGCCGCCATTGGCGTTGCTGTAGGTGACGGCTGGTTCATTCCAGGTCAGCTCTTGATAAGTGCCTGCGCTGTCGGTGCAGCCGGTTCCCGGGTCGGCAAAGCGAAACGTCACTGTAGTTGCGCTGCTGCTGGTTACGGCGTCATCCGGCAGGGTTGATCCGTCAGCAAGGACAAACTCGGCGTCCGCAGCGGTACAGCCCTGGTAGCCGGCGCGGCGCGCATCTGCGCCAATGATCTCGAGGGCAACGCGCCCGGCTTCCTGCATGCGTGCCAGTTCGTTGTTGCTGCGGCTGGAAAAGAACGAGTTGCCGAACAGGTCAGTGACGCCGAGTATCAGGATGGTGCTGATCAGCACTGCCACCATGACCTCAACGAGGGACATGCCCAATTCTCTGTGCTTCATAGTTCGGCCACCACTTGAATGTTCTGCGTGCTATCGCCATCGGCAGTAGCGTCCTGCCACTGGATGGTGATGGTGTACAGATTGCTGCCTGCAGTGCGGACGATGCTGGTGTTGGCACTGTCCACGTTTGGCAGGCTGGCTCTCACCATTTGGCACCATTGCGCCAGATCTTGAACTGCCTGGGCGCTGCCGGCAGCCTGTTGGCCACCGGCAGGGGTTGCGCAGGTTGGCAAAGCCGATAGCGCATAGGCATCGTTTTGCACTGCGTAGCTGACTTTGCGTGTTTCCAGCGAGTTGGCCAGCACCTTATTGGCACGCATGCGCTCGACAATGTCGTAGGCCAGGATCGAGGCCTGGCTGCGTGAGTAAGCCCCTTCGTTGGATTGCTGGCTGCGTACCATCAAACTGGCCATGCCCAGAAGCCCGACGGCAAGCACGACCAACGCGACCATCACTTCGATCAGGGTGAATCCTCGGCTTCGGTTATCCATTGCTTTGCTTGTCATGCTTAGTCGACCTTGGCGTGCCCGATGGTATTGACGACAACGTTATGGCTGCCGACTGTCAGTGTGCCGCCATCTGATCTGCCATCACTGCGGAAGGTGATGGCGTTGCCGGAAACGGTGACACCATCTATCGCAGAAATGGCGCGGATAACGGTTCCGGCGGCGGTTCGTATGACGCCTCCATCTGCCCATGACCCGCCGCAGGCGCTCTGGTCGTTACTGGCGCAGACCGTAACACTGGTTCGTCTTGTTACAGCTTCGCTGCGGGCCACCATAAGCGCGCCGAGTAGTTCGTTGCTGACAGAGGTTTCTCTGCTGGACTGCATCATTGGGCCGTAGTTAGGGAGAGCCACGAGGGCGACGATGGCCACGATGGCGAGCACGACCATAAGCTCAATGAGCGTGAAGCCCTTGTCGCTTCGGGGGCACTGGAAATGGGGGCTGCAAATGCTGGACATGGCTGTCTCTATTTAGGGCTATCTGAGTCTCAAGGTAATCAACGGCTAATGGCATCGCTATTATTCGCGGACAGGCGTAGCAAAAGTGCGATGAATGACTCATCCGCATCGCGCGCTTGCAATCGGCGCTCTCTGTTTCACCCGGCCACCCAGGCTGATGACGACCTGGCGAAGCGGTTTTCCTCCTCTGCATAAGGTCATGGTTCCATTGCTGGCCCTGGTTGTGCCGTCCTGCTCATAGGCCAGGTAGCTCAGGTGACGGAAGCTATTCCAATGCCAGTGCAGCTCATCAGGCAACTCGGCGGTGTGATCGAGATGCTCGCCGGCATCCCGGCGGCCGTTGCGGTTTGCATCATGAAAGATCTCAATTCGGCCTTTCCAGACACGGCTCGAACAATCGCCGCTGCACAGCAGCATGAGGCGGCGACTGAAAACAGCCGTGCTGCGCGCGTGGTTGATTGTTCCGAGCATCTGGTTGATGGCGGCCGTTTCGTTATTGCTCTGGACGATATTCGCCAGTGAGGGGGTAGCGAGGGTGAGTACAATGGACAGAATCGTCAAAACGACCATCAACTCAACCAGGCTCATGCCTTGGTTGTCTTTCATCGTCAGCATCCTTGCTGGTTGTCGAGTTCGGAAGGAAAGTCGAGCGTGCAAAGTCCTTTTGCGTCGAAAGTGATTATTGTTGGCGGTGGTGTCATTGGCATGCTCAGCGCGCTACGTTTGTTGCAGGCTGGGCAGCAGGTCACACTTATCGAGCGCACGAAGCTGGGTCTTGAGGCCTCTTGGGCGGGGGGAGGTATCGTTTCGCCTCTCTATCCTTGGCGTTACAGCCCCGCAGTGACGGCGCTTTCCGCCTTTTCACAGCATGTTTACCCGGTGCTGGCGGAGGAGTTGCTTGAGGCTGTTGGTATTGATCCAGAGGTTCACGAGACGGGACTCTATTGGCTTGACCTGGAGGACGAAGCGTCCGCGCTCGAATGGGCGGCTCGTGCAGACAAGCCTTTACACGCGGTAGATATCGACGAAGTCGTATCGCGAGTAGGGTCATTGGGGCGGTGCTTCGCCCGTGCACTGTGGATGCCGGGCGTGGCCAACGTTCGCAATCCCCGGCTGCTCAAGGCACTGCGCGCTACGCTGCTGGCGATGCCGGGCTTCAGCTTGCTGGAGGATGTGGGGCTGGTGGGTTTGGAGCCGCTACCCTCGAATGGTTTTCGGCTCTTGCTGAAGAGCGGGAGCCTGAAGGCGGAGCGGGTTGTCATCGCAGCAGGGTCCTGGAGTGGTCGGCTGCTAAGTGAGCTTGGATTCGACCTCCCGGTCGAGCCAGTCAAAGGCCAGATGATTCTTTACAAGTGTGCCGATGACTTCCTGCCGTCCATGGTGCTGGCCAAGGGGCGTTATGCGATTCCGCGCAGGGATGGGCATATTCTTGTGGGCAGCACCTTGGAGCACGCCGGCTTTGACAAAACCCCGACCGAGGAGGCGCTGGCGAGTTTGAAGGCTTCTGCCGAAGAGCTGCTGCCGGGCTTGGCGGATGCCGAGGTGGTCGGGCATTGGGCTGGTTTGCGCCCGGGCTCGCCTGAGGGGATTCCTTTCATCGGTGAAGTACCGGAGTACCCGGGGCTGTGGCTGAACTGTGGCCATTACCGCAATGGCTTGGTGTTGGCCCCGGCGTCTTGCGAGTTGCTGAAGAACCTGATGCTGGGTGAGGCGCCTATCATTGATCCGGCCCCCTATGCGCCCGCCGGGCGCTTGGGGCGATTGTGAGCGGAGTGGTTGCGCTGACGCTGGGTTGCCAATAGCGCCTACAGCAGAGTGTCCTAGATCGCGTGCCGGGCTTCGCAGGGCTCAGCCCGGCCTACAGTGGCTGTAGGCGTTTAGACCTAGTCGATGCCCAGCTTCTTCAGTCGATAGCGCATCGAGCGGAAGGTCAGACCCAGGCGTTGGGCCGCGGCGGTGCGGTTCCAGCGGGTTTCCTCCAGGGCCTGCATGATCAGCTTGCGTTCGATCTCTTCCAGGTAGTCTTCGAGGTTGTCGATCTGCGCCAGCGAGGCTTCGCCGGCTTCCGTGGCAGGGCTGGCGTCGGCCAGGCGCAGGTCGTGCGCCTGGATCTGGTCGTTTTCGCACAGGGTGTAGGCGCGTTCCAGCATGTTCTCCAATTCGCGCACGTTGCCGGGAAAGCGATAGCACTTGAGCTTGTCCAGTGCTTCATCGGTGAGCTTGGCGGCCGCCAGGCCGCTGCCTTCGCTCAGGCGCTTGAGCATGGTGTCGGCCAGCAGTGGTATATCTTCGCGGCGTTCGCGCAGGGCAGGAACACGCAGTTCGATGACGTTGAGGCGATAGAACAGGTCCTGGCGGAAGCGTTCGGCGGCGACTTCTGCCGCCAGATCCTTGTGGGTGGCGCAGAGGATGCGCACGTCGACCACTACTTCCTGCTGGCCGCCCACGGCGCGCACGGCTTTTTCCTGAATGGCACGTAGCAGTTTGACCTGCATCGACAGGGGTAGATCAGCGACTTCGTCGAGGAACAGGGTGCCGCCGTTGGCGGCCTGAAACAGGCCCTGCTTGTCTTCGATGGCACCGGTAAAGCTGCCTTTCTTGTGGCCGAAGAACTCGCTCTCCATCAGCTCCGAAGGGATGGCGCCGCAGTTGACCGGCACAAAGGGTTTTTCCGCCCGTGGGCCCTGTTCGTGGATCAAGCGGGCCACCAGCTCCTTGCCACTGCCGGATTCGCCGCTGATGTAGACCGGCGCCTGGCTGCGCGCCAGCTTCTGGATCTGGTTGCGCAGGGTTTTCATCGGCGGCGACTCGCCGAGCAGGCGGGTATCCACCGGACCTTCCGCTTCCTCGCCGCTGCGCAGGCGCAGAGCCGTTGCGACCAGCTCGCGCAGGCGACCGAGGTCGACCGGCTTGGTCAGGAAGTCGAAGGCGCCGGCCTTGAGTGCGTTGATCGCGGTATCCAGGCTGCCGTACGCGGTGATCATCGCCACCGGTACCTGGGCGTGGCGCTGCTGGATGTACTGGACCAGTTCCAGGCCCGTGCCGTCGGGCAGGCGCATGTCGGTCAGGCACAGGTCGAAGGGCTCGCGGGCCAGCCACTCGCGGGCTTCCTTGACGTTACGCGCGCTGCGCGTGTCGAGCTTCATGCGCCCCAGGGTGATTTCCAGGAGTTCGCGGATGTCGGGTTCGTCGTCGACGATCAGGGCTCTCTGCCGGATGCTCATGTTCAGCTCAATTTTCGTGGGTGGGCGAAGGTGATGCGGAAGCAGCTGCCGCCACCTTCGCGTGGTTGGTAGTGCAGGCGTGCCTGGTTGCTCTCGCACAGCTCGCGAGAGATATACAGGCCCAGGCCAGTTCCCTTGTTGTCGGTGGTGTAGAAGGGTTCGAAGATGTGCTGCACCTGCTCCGGCGGTACCCCGGGGCCGTCATCCAGCACTTCCAGCGTGGGTAGATCGCTGTCCTCATCACGATACAGCTTGAGCCAGACCTGGCCGAGCTGGTGAGTCTGCGCGCTGTAGCGCAGGCCGTTCTGCACCAGGTTGGTCAGCACCTGGGTCAGCTGGTGGGGGTCCATACGGGTCTGCAGGCCGCCGCCGGTGGCCTCCAGATGCAGGGACTGATCCAGGCGTGCCGAGTTGCGAAATTCGCTGGCGAAGCGATGCAGCCAGTACTTCAGGTCCAGCAACTGGGGTTCGGCCTGGCGCCGTCTTGAGAGTTGCAGAACGTTCTCGATGACCATGTTCATGCGCCGCGAGTGATCCTGGATGATCTGGGCCAGGCGCCTGTCCGGCTCCTCCAGATCTTCCGACTCCTGTAACAGCTGGGCGGCGTGGCTGATGGCGCCCAGCGGGTTGCGGATTTCGTGGGCGATGCCGGCGGTCAGGCGGCCAAGAGAGGCCAGTTTGAGTTGCTGGGCCTGCTGGGTTATTTGCGAGATATCGTCGAGAAACACCAGGGTGTGCTGTTCTTCACCGCGCTGCAGGGGCACGAAGCTTGGCTGCAATACAGGGCCATCCGGCACGGCGTGCAGGCTCTGTGGGCGCAGCGTCGGGTTGTGCAGCCATTGCTGCAGGCGCTTGACCAGCTCCGGGCTGTGTGGGTCCAGCACTTTGCCTTCCAGAGCGGGGCGGCCGAGCATGCTCAGAGCGCCCTGGTTGGCGAGCAGCACGCGGTGCTGCTTATCGAGCACCAGGATGCCGGTGCGCATGCGTTGCAGGATCAGCGCGTTGAGCTCCTCCAGGCTGGCGACATCAACGGCGCGCTGTTCGGCCAGTGTTTCGCTCTGTTGCAGGCGTTTGGTCAGGCCTTGAAGGAAGAGGGCGGCGGCGAAGCACAAGGCGCCGAGAGCGCCGGCCTGGACGAACTGGGTGGCCGAGGCTGGGCGCAGCAGGCTTAAGTAAAAGGTCAGTGCCAGCAGCCCCAGGGCGGCGACGGCGGCGATAAACAGGCCGATACGCCCGCGCAGCATGATGTTGGCGATGGCCACGGCGACCACCAGCAGGTTGCCGATACCGCTGGGCGTGCCGCCAGCGGCAAAGAACAGGGCGCTCAGCATCAGCACGTCGGTCAGTGCCAGCGTGAAGACTTGGGCGGGGTGGCGCGGACGCTGCAGTAATGCGGCCACCAGCACATTGAGGATCAGGTAGGCCCAGCTGCCGTAACGGAACAGCTGCTCATGGGCCAGTTGCAGCAACTCGCTGTCCAGTTGACTGGAAATCAGCAGAACCAGCGCCAGGCCGACCGTGACCCGGTACAGGTTATACAGGCGCAGCACGCGGCGGCCTGGGTTGCCGCCGAGCGTCAGCTCTTCAGCGCTCACTGTGGCTGCTGTCCTGGTTCAGGTGGGCCTGGCTGCAATACCAGCGCGTGCCTTGTGGCAGGGCTTTGTCACGTGGGACATGCACGCCGCAGTGTGCGCAGCGCACCATTGGCGCTGGCTGTTCGGCTTCGGTGGCGGCGGGTTTGGGGCGGTTGATGCGGCGCCAGAGCCACACGGCGGCGGCAATCAGGGCGATCCAGAACAGCAGGCGGACCATAGCGGACTCTTCTTGTGGGCAAGTGGTCAGTTTAGCCAAGGAGGCAGGTGCGGTGCAGCAGGAAAAACGCGCACACGTGCGCGGCTACGCGGCTTGCAGGCATGAAAAAGGGAGGCCAGGCCTCCCTTCGTTTGTGCTCGCTGAGTTCAGTCGAACAGGCCGAACGTCATGTAGCTGAACCAGGAGCGGTCAGCGTTGTTGCCTTCGGCTTCGGACTGCAGATCTTCAGCAGCCTCGTCCTGATTTTCCGGCAGCAGTTCATCCGGGATGGCCTCCTGGGCATCTTCGTACTGGCGAATGACATCCTGGCTGGCGCGGGTCTCGCCTGGCGGCAACGGAGCGTCCGTTTCGATCAGGCCGAGGGTGGCCTTGGCCAGCCAGGAGCGGTTGTCGGCTTCTTCTTCGCGCGGCACGAACTGGCCGTCGACCAGGCTGGCGTGGTCCGGGTAGTTGAGCTTGAGGGTTTCCAGGCTGGTGGCGGCTAGGTCGTTGAGCTCCAGGCGCTGATAGGCTTCGACCATCACGGCCAGACCGTCGGCCACGGCTGGGGTTTCCTGGAAGTTTTCCACTACGTAGCGACCACGGTTGGCCGCAGCGACGTAGGCCTGACGTGTCAGGTAGTAGTGGGCCACGTGGATGTCATAGGCCGCCAGCAGGTTGCGCAGGTAAACCATGCGCGCCTTGGCGTCCGGGGCGTAACGGCTGTTGGGGAAGCGGCTGGTCAGCTGGGCGAACTCGTTGTAGGAGTCGCGGGCGGCACCGGGATCACGCTTGGTCAGGTCCAGCGGCACGAAGCGGGCGATCAGGCCACGGTCCTGGTCGAAGGAGGCCAGGCCCTTGAGGTAGTAGGCGTAGTCGACGTTGGGGTGCTGCGGATGCAGGCGGATGAAGCGCTCGGCGGCGGACTTGGCGGCTTCGGGCTCGACGTTCTTGTAATAGGCGTAGATCAGTTCGAGCTGGGCCTGCTCGGCATAGCGACCGAACGGGTAACGCGACTCCAAGGCTTTCAGCTTGGCAGTGGCGTTGTTGTAGCTATTGTTATCGAGGTCTTCCTGAGCCTGCTGGTAGAGTTCGGACTCGCTGAGGTTCTCGTCCACTTCCGGTTTGTTGGAAGAGCAGGCGGCAGTGATGGCGAGGGTGGCGATCAGCAGCAGGTGTTTCACTTGCATGGTGGCTTGCGTCCCTGTGACGGCGGCTGTCTAGGCCTCTACCGTCCTGTTATGATGGGCGCCCCGGAAACGCCGGGACAAAGACGCCGTATTTAACCACAGCGTGTCGCCGAAACCAAAAGCCGCACAGCCCGCCTCAGTAGCCCATGTCCGAAGACTCCGATCAGCTCATCCAACTCTCCGCCGAAGTCCCTTCCGAGCTCGGTGGCCAGCGCCTCGACCAGGTCGCCGCTCAGCTGTTCGACGAGTATTCGCGCTCGCGCCTGTCCGGCTGGATCAAGGATGGTCGCCTGACCGTCGACGGTGCCGTGCTGCGGCCTCGGGACATCGTTCACAGCGGCTCTGTGCTGGCCCTGGAGGCCGAACAGGAGGCCCAGGGTGAGTGGCTGGCTCAGGACATCCCGCTGAACATCGTCTACGAGGACGAGCATCTGCTGGTGATCGACAAGCCGGCGGGGCTGGTTGTCCATCCGGCAGCCGGGCACGCCGATGGCACCCTGCTCAACGCCCTGCTGCACCATGTGCCGGACATCATCAACGTGCCGCGCGCCGGCATCGTTCATCGCCTGGACAAGGACACCACCGGCCTGATGGTGGTGGCCAAGACCCTGCAGGCGCAGACCAAGCTGGTCGATCAGCTGCAGAAACGCAGCGTCAGCCGTATCTATGAGTGCATCAGCATTGGCGTGATTACCGCCGGCAGCACCATCAACGCTCCGATCGGGCGCAGCTCGGCCAACCGCCAGCGTATGGCGGTGATCGATGGCGGCAAGCCGGCGATCACCCACTACCGCGTGCTGGAGCGCTTCCGCTCGCACACCCACGTGCGGGTCAAGCTGGAGACCGGGCGTACCCACCAGATTCGCGTGCACATGACCCATGTCGGTTACCCACTGGTGGGCGATCCCCTCTACGCGGGGCGTTTCCGTATTCCGCCAGCGGCCAGTCCGACCCTGGTGCAGACCTTGCGTGAGTTCCCGCGCCAGGCGCTGCATGCACGCTTCCTCGAGTTGGAGCACCCGGAAACCGGCAAGCGCATGAAGTGGGAGTCGCCGCTGCCGGAAGATCTGGTCTGGCTGCTGTCGCTGCTGCGTCAGGACAATGAATCCTTCGTCTGAGTGGTTGTTGCCGGACTGGCCCGCACCGGCCAATGTGCGTGCCTGTGTCACCACGCGTGCCGGCGGTGTAAGCGCCGAACCCTTTGCCAGCTTCAATCTGGGTGACCACGTCGAGGACGACCCGCAGGCCGTGACGGCGAATCGTCAGCGCCTGCGTGCAGCGCTGGGCTGCGAGCCGGCCTGGCTGCGTCAGGTGCACAGCCCTGATGCGGTGCCGGCCGATTGCACTCAGGTGCTGACCGCGGACGCCAACTGGACGGATGTGCCGGGGCGTGCCTGTGCGGTGTTGACCGCTGACTGCCTGCCGGCGCTGTTCTGCGATCGTGCCGGCACCCGTGTCGCGGCGGCCCATGCCGGCTGGCGTGGCTTGGCTGGCGGCGTGCTGGAAAACACCCTGGCGGCCCTGGACATGCCGGCAAGCGAGGTGCTGGTCTGGCTCGGGCCGGCCATCGGTCCGCAATCCTTCGAGGTGGGCGCGGAAGTGCGCGACGCCTTTCTGGCCAGCCATCCACAGGCCGCGTTGGCCTTTCGAGCCAGTGCCAATCCCGGCAAGTTTCTGGCCGACCTCTACAGCCTGGCACGGATCCGTCTAGCCGCTGCCCGTGTCACCGCTGTGTATGGTGGTGGCCTGGATACCTATACCGATCCGCGTTTCTTTTCCTACCGACGCGCTGCCCGGACCGGGCGTTTCGCTTCGCTGATCTGGCGGGTCGACTGATCCGCATCAACCCTGCCCTGCTTGAATCGGGCAAAACTGTCCTTATCTACAGTGCAATACCGGGCTTCACTATCGGGAGCAGTTCAGCGCTCCGGCCCGCTTTCAGAGGAAGGACTTATTCATGCGAATCGACCGTTTGACCAGCAAGCTGCAGCTTGCCCTGTCCGATGCCCAATCCATTGCCGTGGGCCTCGACCATTCCGCCATCGAACCGCTGCACCTGATGCAGGCGCTGCTGGAGCAGCAGGGCGGCTCGATCAAGCCACTGCTGATGCAGGTCGGCTTCGATGTCAATGCACTGCGCCAGGCACTGACCAAGGAGCTCGACGGCCTGGCCAAGCTGCAGAATCCCACCGGGGATGTGAACCTCTCGCAGGATCTGGCGCGCCTGCTCAACCAGGCTGACCGCCTGTCGCAGCAGAAGGGTGACCAGTTCATTTCCAGTGAGCTGGTGTTGCTTGCGGCGATGGATGACGGCACCCGCCTGGGCAAGCTCCTGTTGGCTCAGGGGGTGAGCAAGAAGGCCCTGGAGAATGCCATCGCCAACCTGCGTGGCGGCCAGGCGGTGAACGACCCGAATGTCGAAGAGTCGCGCCAGGCGCTGGACAAGTACTGCGTCGACCTGACCAAGCGTGCCGAAGACGGCCGGCTCGACCCGGTGATCGGCCGCGACGACGAAATTCGCCGCACCATCCAGGTGCTGCAGCGGCGCACCAAGAACAACCCGGTACTGATCGGTGAGCCCGGTGTGGGCAAGACTGCCATCGCCGAGGGCCTGGCCCAGCGCATCATCAACGGCGAGGTGCCCGACGGCCTCAAGGACAAGCGCCTGCTGGCGCTGGACATGGGCGCGCTGATTGCCGGTGCCAAGTTCCGTGGCGAGTTCGAGGAGCGTCTCAAGGCTGTGCTCAATGAGCTGGGCAAGCAGGAAGGACGCATCATTCTGTTTATCGACGAGCTGCACACCATGGTCGGTGCCGGCAAGGCCGAGGGCGCGATGGACGCCGGCAACATGCTCAAGCCGGCCCTGGCCCGTGGCGAGCTGCACTGCGTCGGCGCCACCACCCTGGACGAGTACCGCCAGTACATCGAGAAGGACGCCGCACTGGAGCGTCGCTTCCAGAAAGTGCTGGTCGATGAGCCGAGCGAGGAAGACACCATTGCCATCCTGCGTGGCCTGAAAGAGCGCTACGAGGTGCACCACGGTGTGACTATCACCGATGGCGCGATCATCGCCGCAGCCAAACTCAGCCACCGCTACATCACCGACCGCCAGCTGCCGGACAAGGCCATCGACCTGATCGACGAAGCGGCCAGCCGCATCCGCATGGAGATCGACTCCAAGCCCGAAGCCCTGGATCGTCTGGAGCGTCGTCTGATTCAGCTGAAGATCGAGCGCGAGGCGCTGAAAAAGGAAGACGACGACGCCGCCCTCAAGCGCCTGGAAAAGCTCAAGGAGGACATCGCCCGCCTGGAGCTGGAATACGCCGATCTGGAAGAGGTGTGGAAGTCGGAGAAGGCCGAGGTGCAGGGCTCGGCGCAGATCCAGCAGAAGATCGAGCAGGCCAAGGCCGACCTCGAAGCCGCGCGGCGCAAATCCGACCTGCAACGCATGGCCGAGCTGCAGTACGGCATCATCCCGGATCTGGAGCGCAGCCTGCAGATGGTCGACCAGCACGGTAAGAGTGAAAACCAGCTGCTGCGCAACAAGGTCACCGATGAGGAAATCGCCGAAGTCGTGTCCAAGTGGACCGGCATTCCGGTAAGCAAGATGCTCGAAGGCGAGCGCGAGAAGCTGTTGAAGATGGAGGGCCTGCTGCACCAGCGGGTCATTGGCCAGGACGAGGCGGTAGTGGCGGTGGCCAACGCGGTACGTCGTTCGCGCGCCGGGCTGGCCGATCCCAACCGTCCCAGTGGCTCCTTCCTCTTCCTCGGCCCGACCGGAGTGGGCAAGACCGAGCTGTGCAAGGCGCTGGCCGAATTCCTCTTCGATACCGAAGAAGCGCTGGTGCGCATCGATATGTCCGAGTTCATGGAGAAACATTCCGTGGCTCGTCTGATCGGCGCGCCGCCGGGCTATGTCGGCTATGAGGAGGGCGGTTACCTGACCGAGGCGGTGCGCCGTAAGCCCTACTCGGTGGTGTTGATGGACGAGGTCGAGAAGGCCCACCCGGATGTATTCAACGTGCTGCTGCAGGTGCTGGAAGACGGCCGCCTGACCGACAGCCATGGGCGCACCGTGGACTTCAAGAACACCGTGATCGTGATGACCTCCAACCTGGGCTCGGCGCAGATTCAGGAGTTGGCTGGTGACCGCGAGGCGCAGCGTGCGGCGGTGCTGGATGCGGTGAGCAGCCATTTCCGTCCGGAGTTCATCAACCGTATCGATGAGGTGGTGGTGTTCGAGCCGCTGGCCCGCGAGCAGATCGCCGGCATTGCCGAGATCCAGCTGCAGCGTCTGCGTCGTCGCCTGGCTGAGCGTGAGCTGTCGCTGGAGCTATCCAGTGAGGCGATGGACAAGCTGGTGGCAGTCGGTTACGACCCGGTGTATGGCGCGCGGCCGCTGAAGCGCGCGATCCAGCGCTGGATCGAGAACCCGCTGGCGCAGCGGATCCTGTCCGGCGACTTCGCTCCTGGCGCCCAGGTGAAGGCCGGTGTGCAAGGTGAGGAAATTGTCTTCACCTGAGTGAGGCGGCGAATGGGAAAGCCCCGGCATGCCGGGGCTTTTTTGTTCAGTCCTGCAGGTAGCGCAGGAGCAGGGCCAGGGCTGGGATCTGGTCTTCGGCCAGGTCGATGATATGGAAGCCGCACCAGCCGCTGTGGCCCGGATCGACGCGGCTCCACAGACAGTCGGCGCCCAGGCGAACCTCGTGGATGCCGTCCAGTGGCGGCTCCAGTACCAGGCGACATTCCCACACCGAGTCGGCTTCCGGCGGGCAATCGCTGACCAGCATGAAGCCATCTTCGGACAGGTCTACGACACGGCCGAGGCGCCGTCCGCTGTGCAGATCGAGCACTTCGATATTCAGTTGTGTGGTATGGCGGCTGTGCTGCCGGCGGTCGTCCATTCAGGCTCCTTGTCCGACTTCGTTGGCGCGCCCGGTAAAGCGTTGCAGGACGCGGTAGATTGCATTGAGCGCACGGTCCACCAGGGGCGCGCTGCGCTCCGGCGCGAGGATGCGCACCCGGCCTTGCTCCATCTCGCTGGCCAGCTGACGGATGGGCTTGACCGCCACGCGTTGGCCGCTGTGGTCGACGAACATGTAGTTGTGGGTCGTGGGGCTGAACCAGGAGAGCTTGAGCACCTGAATGCTGTCGCCCTGAACGAATTCGAACCAGGTGCCGAACTCCAGTTGCTGCAGCTCCTTGATCAGTGCCTGGGCGCGCGGCGACAGGCGCTGTTCGTCCTTCTTCACCGGCTCTGCCAGTACGGCATCTTCGCCGAGCATGGCGCCCAGCGGACTTTCCCGCAGCTGGCTCTTGATCTGAGCGGCAACCTGCGGCTGCTGGGCCTGTACGGCGTGCTGGCAGGCCACGATGTCCTGCAGCAGGCGGCGGATGCCATCTTCGTGATAGCCGCCGAGCAACTCCAGCCCTTTGCGCAGTTCGTCGAGCAGGCCAACGCGCAAGCCCTGCAGGCGAGTGCGCCCTTCGTCATCCAGCGGTGTGCCGCTCCAGGCCAGCTGCTCGGCCACTTCGCTGGCCCGTTGCCACTCGTTGCTGCGCTCGCCATGGCGCAGCAGGACGAACACCAGCACATCGGCCCAGGTCAGTTCGAGAAAGTTGTGAATCACGCTGGGTAGCTGGCGTTCGGCGAGCACCTTGTTGATGACGTCGACGGCCATTTGCCGCGCCCCAAGCAGTTTGTCACGGCCCTTGGCGGCCTCCACCGCGCGGCGCTCGCGCAGTTCGACCTTGTGCTTGAGCGTGGCAACGAATTCGTCGAATTCTTCGAGCAGGCTGTTGAACAGCAGCAGGTCGCCCGAGAAGCCGTGAATCACGCGCTCCACCACCCACTGGATCTTCGCCAGCAGGCCACGCTCATCACCTTCGCTGCCATACAGGACCCCGGCTTGGGCCATGGCATTGAGTAGCTTGCGGGCCGGATGGTGGTGCTGGGTGAACAGCGCCTTGTCCTGCAGGGCCACCTTCAGATACGGCGTGTGCAGGTGGGAGAGGGCGGTTTTGCAGGCATCGGGCAGGTTGTCATCGTCAAGGATGAAGTCGAACAGCATGCCGACCAGGTCGATTACATCAGCTTCCTGGTCTGCCAGCTTCTGTTGCCCGGGCAGGTTGCTGTGGGCTTCCAGCTGTTGGTGCAGGCTGACCTTGAGCTCTTCGACCGGCTGCGGGCCCTGCAGGCGCTGGCTCAGGGTGCTGGCAGACTGCTGCTGCAGGCGGGTCAGCGCTTCCAGTAACTCGCCAGCGCTATAGGTGCTGCTGGCTGTGCGCGGCGCAAAGCTGGCGATGCTGCGGGCACCGCCGGGCAACGGAGCGTCCAGGTCGCGTTCGCGGCGCTCGCTGAGTAGCGCCGCCAGACCGCCCAACAGCTGGCCGGGGTCCTGCGGTGGCGGGGCACTGAGATCGGCAGGTACTTGGATCTGTGGTGCGCCACCCTGGTTGACCGATGGCCGGTTAGCCGTCGGGCTACTGCCTGCGGATGTGCGCTGTTGCGTATTTGCCTGTGCAGCAGGTGCTTGAGCGGCGTGGGGGGCAGTTTCAGCCTCCTGTGGCGGGCTCTGTGGGCTGGGCGCGGAGGAGGGCGCGCGCTGGGCGGTGAACTTCAGGTTTGGCAGGATGCCGGCATTGATCAGGCGCTGGTTGAGCATCTCGTACAGGGTGTCGAGGCCCTGCATCACATTGCGCTCGAACAGCATATAAAGAATGACCTTGATCCGCAGCGGCAAAGGATGAGGCGCCAGTGCCTCACGAAAGGCATTGGCCAGTGCCTGCGGGCCGAAGGGGTTGCTGTCTTCACCGAGCTTTTGCCCGTTGTTGAGCAGGGCCAGGCGCTGTTCGAGGGCAAATAGCGTACGCGTGCTGCGGGCCTTGACCTTGCTGACCATATTGGTGACCTGCAGGCTTTCCTCGTATTCCTCGTTCTGGATCAAGGAAAGGCTATCGCTGTTGGTCTCAGCCTGCGGGGCCTTGTCCTTGAGCTTGCCTTCGAGAAAATCGGCGAAGTTCTGTGCGATGCGCTGGTGATAGCTGCGTTCGATCTGTGGACGCATGCGCCGTACATCGCGCATGGCGTCGAAGAATAGCGTCTGTACCTTGTTGTTCTCGGCCTTCTCGGCACCTTCGAAGAGCGTGTCATCTACCTGAGCGAACAGATCGGTGAGGTACTCGGCCAGGTTGTTCATCACCAGCTTGCGGCAATCTTGCACCAGCTCGCCGAAGCGCGGCTGGATGGCGCGGCTGGCGACTCCGGGGATGGGATGGGATGGGGGAAGATCCTGCGAACTCATGCGTTATCCTGCGCGGCAGCCCTGCATCCGGGCTCTGTGATCTGTTTCAAGCTGCTCAACATAGATTAGCTGTTAATCGTCGGTATTCGCATACTGCAATAGAGTGATTATCGGGCTTGACAGAAAACTTTCCCTACGTAAAATGGCGCGCCTCTGATACGGGAAACGGTGTCAGAGGCTGGAAGACCGAAGTTCCGCGATA
Source organism: Pseudomonas sp. zbq_18 (assembly GCF_043102245.1). Taxonomy (NCBI): domain Bacteria; kingdom Pseudomonadati; phylum Pseudomonadota; class Gammaproteobacteria; order Pseudomonadales; family Pseudomonadaceae; genus Pseudomonas; species Pseudomonas sp. zbq_18. Next base: position 178,201 of record NZ_JBICIT010000013.1, read on the forward strand.
GCTCAGTCGGTAGAGCAAATGACTGTTAATCATTGGGTCCCTGGTTCGAGTCCAGGTCGCGGAGCCAACTTCCTATCGGGGTATAGCGCAGTCCGGTAGCGCGCTTGCTTTGGGAGCAAGATGTCGGGAGTTCGAATCCCCCTACCCCGACCATTTTTGGGTCGTTAGCTCAGTTGGTAGAGCAGTTGGCTTTTAACCAATTGGTCGTAGGTTCGAATCCTACACGACCCACCACAAACAAAGAGCCCGCCTTGTGCGGGCTTTTTGTTGTCTACGATTTTTATCTCTGGCGCGTCCTGCGCATGGTTGGCCATGCGCAGGTGGCTATCTGCCTAGTGCAGTTTCAGGCGTGGCTCGGTGCTGCGACCAATGCGGTCTCCGAGCATCAGCAGGCTGGTGCGCAGTACCCCGTACAAAGCCATCTGGTGCATGCGGTAGAGCGAGATGTAGAACATCCGCGCCAGCCAGCCCTCCAGCTTGACGCTGCCCATCAGGTTGCCCATCAGGTTGCCGACCGCCGAGAAGCGTGACAGCGAGATCAGCGAGCCGTAGTCGCGATACGCGAAGGCGTCCAGTGGCTGGTTTTCGAGGCGGCGCTTGAGTGATTTGGCCAGCAGCGAGGCCTGCTGGTGCGCGGCCTGGGCGCGTGGCGGTACGTTGCGTTCGCTGCCGTCACCCAGGGGGCAGGCGGCGCAATCGCCGAAGGCGAAAATGTTGTCGTCCAGCGTGGTCTGCAGGGTCGGGCGCACCAGTAGTTGGTTGATGCGGTTGCTCTCCAGGCCGTCCAGGTCCTTGAGGAACGCTGGTGCGCGAATGCCGGCAGCCCATACCTTGAGGCTGGCGGGCACTTCCATGCCCTGGGCGGTGAGCAGGGCCTCGTGGGTGACCTGGCTCACCGCGGTGCCGGTAAGGACGGTGACGCCGAGTTTTTCCAGGGTTTTGTGCACCGGGCCGCTGATGCGCTCTGGCAGGGCCGGCAGTACCCGTGGGCCTGCCTCGATCAGAGTGATGCGCATGTTCTGCGGCTGGATGCGATCCAGGCCGTAGGCCGCCAGTTCGTGGGCGGCGTGGTGCAGTTCGGCGGCCAGTTCCACGCCGGTGGCGCCTGCGCCGACAATGGCGACGCTGATACGGCCATCGTCACTGTTGCTGGCATGGGCGCGCAGATAGTGGCTGAGCATCTGCCGGTGGAAGCGCTCGGCCTGCTCGCGGGTATCGAGGAAGATGCAGTGCTCCGCCGCGCCGGGAGTGCCGAAGTCATTGGTGGTGCTGCCGACGGCGATCACCAGGCTGTCGTAGCTCAGCACACGCTCGGGCAGCAGCTCGTGGCCGTCTTCGTCGAGGGTGGCGGCCAGCTTGATGGTTTTGCGCGCTCGATCCAGCCCGCTCATGCGGCCGAGCTGGAATTCGAAGTGGTTCCACTTGCCCTGGGCCACGTAGTTCAGCTCATCTTCAGATGAGTTGAGTGAGCCGGCCGCCACTTCGTGTAGCAGCGGTTTCCAGATGTGGGTGAGGTTGGCGTCGACCAGTACGATGCTGGCCTGTTTGCGCTTGCCCAGGCTTCTACCCAGGCGGGTGGCAAGCTCCAGGCCGCCGGCGCCGCCGCCGACGATCACGATGCGATGACTCATTGAGGGATCTCATAAGGCTTAAAGAAATCGGTAGGCCCGGCTGGGCGAGCGCGAGGCGGCTCATAGCACCAGTCCGGCGAGCAGGCGGGAGAGGAGGCCTAGGCAGATGGTCACCGCGATCACCATCAACAACAGGCGCCAGGGGCGAAACGGCTTGCGCTCCACCTGGTGCTGCGGAGCGCTCAGATATTGCTCGACGCGTTGCTGATCTTCGGGACTGAGGCGACTGGACATGGCGATCCTCTCTAATATGCGGCCATTCTAGACGGGGCGGTCATGCCGGCTCAACGCGCACGAGATCTTGCAGGCGGATGATCCCGCCCTCGATCACGCGGGCGGTGATACCGCCGTGGCCACGCATGGCCTGGAAGGTGCCTGGGCCGAGCCGTTCTTCCAGGCGGGCGCAGGGTTGGCACCAGCCGGTGGTTTCCAGCAATGCCTGGCCGATGCGAAAACGCCGGCCCTTGAGGCTGAACAAATTGATCCCGGCGACCGCGATATTGCGGCGCAGGTCAGCGGGGGATAGCTCGCGGCTGAGCAGGGCGCTGGCGACGGCCAGGTGCTCCCACTGGATCAGTGTCACCTGGCGTGCGTTGCGCGGGCCGGGGCGGGCATGGTCGCCGGTCAATCCTGCTTCGCGGCGGGCTTCGACGGCGTCCAGTTCGAGCATGTGTCCGCGCGATTCCGGGCGCACGCCTATCCAGCGCACGTGTCCTGTCTGCGGCACTTCGGCAAGCAATTCCGCTAGGGTTTTCAAAGGCTGATTCCGACATCGAAGAGTACGGTGCGGCCCAGGTTGTGGCGCAGGAAGTCCGGTGCATCGCGATGGGCGAACAGAACCCGCGCATAGTTGGGGCCGACCAGTGACAGCGAGCGCCAGCCTTGGCGCAGGTACTCGCCGGGCGGCGGGAAGGGGCTGTTGAGGTCAGGCACTTCGCGCTTGAGGCTGACGTAGGCCAGCAGGTCCAATTCGCTGGGGTCTAGGCCGCGCTCGCTGTAATTGTGTGCCTTCTTGCGCAGGGTTGGGCCCAGTCGTGCCTGCAACTCTGCTACCGGGATGCGTTTTGGTCGCGCCTCGCGGCGCAGTAGCTGACTGAGAGACAGGGCGCTGCGTCGGCGCTGCAGCTCTTCCTTCCATTCGTCGTTGAGTCGACGGCCTTTGTCGAGGACGAAGAACACCTCAAAGTTGGCGTCGCGGAACAGCACGTCGGGCGGCTCCTGGCCGGCGCTGAACTCCTCCTGTCGATGGCGCAGGTTGAGTGCGCTCAGCAGGCGTTGGCATACCCAGCGCTCGCGTTCCCACTTGCGCGCGTTGGAGAGAAAGTCGTTGGCCTGTTCTGCCTGGCGAGTCAGCAGGCGCAGGTAGTCGGAGTCATCCATGGCCGCAGCATAGCGTAAAGCTGTCATGGATCGGGCGGTGTAAACTGCGCCAGCCAGCCGAGGAACCATCATGCAGATTCGCGCCATTACGCCTGACGATCATGCGGTCTTGTGCGCCCTGTGGCGGCGTACTCCAGGCATCCAGCTGCGCAGTGACGATGAGTACGCACCGTTCTGTCGATATCTGGCGCGTAATCCCGGGCTGAGTCTGCTGGTCGAGGCAGAGGGTGTTCCAGTGGCCTGCTTATTGGTTGGGCATGACGGGCGGCGCGGCTACCTCCAGCACCTGGTGGTCGATGTCCCTTGGCGTGGTCGTGGTCTGGCGCGGGCGCTTGTGGATGAGGCCTTGCGCCGGCTGGCGGAGCAGGGGGTGGTGAAGTCGCATGTGTTCGTGCTGGATGATGCGCCTGAGGCCCTGGCCTTCTGGCAGGCGCAGTCGCGCTGGGGGCTTCGCAGCGATATTCGTGTGTTTTCTACCCGGGAGGCGCAAGCATGATCGCCGCCGAGTTGTTGCAGCCCGCCACTTTATGGCTCGGCTGGGTAGCCTATGTCTCGGTGCTGCTGTGGGCCGTATGGCATACACCTTGGGTTGAGCTGTGCAGTGACCAGCGGCGTCAGCATCTGCTGTTTGGCACCGTGTTGGCGCTGTTTCTGCTGTGGCTGGTGCGTCGCGACTTCGCGTCGGGGCTGTCCTTTCACTTTATCGGCATGACCGTCGTGACGTTGTTGCTGGACTGGCCGTTGGCCTTGCTGGGTGGTTTTGCTGCGCAGCTTGGATTGCTGGCGCTAGGGCGCCTTGATCTGGCCGCCCTGGGCATTAATGGCCTGCTGCTGGTCGCGCTGCCGGTGGCTATTGCCGAGTTCTGCGCCATCCAGGTGGAGCGCCGTCAGCCACGAAATCTGTTCGTCTACATCTTCTGCTGTGGCTTCTTTCCCGCGGCGCTGACGGCGCTAGCCTGTCTGCTGGGTGGCCTGGTGTTGCTCTGGCACGACGGCCTGTATGTCATGCCGCCCTGGCTGGAAGACTTTGTTGGCTACCTGTGGCTGGTGATGTTTCCTGAAGCCTTTATCAATGGAATGCTGGTGACCGGCCTGGTGGTGTTCTATCCGGACTGGCTGGAAACCTTCAATCGCACGCGCTATCTCTCGGCGCCGTGGAAGGACAGCGATACGGATCGGCGGCCATAAATATCCTTTATCCCGTGATGGATGCTGATCTGAATCAATAACCCGCTGCCTGCAGCGCTCATGCTGGCGAAAACTCAGGAGGGCGAGGCGATGAGTGTGCATCAGTGGGCGCGACAGGAGCTGGAGGCCTGCCTGGAGCGGGCGCTGGAGTGTGGGTTCGATCCCCTGCTCAGTCTGCGAGCGCTGCTCAGCGAGGCAGTGGAATTGAACCGGCTGGAGCGAGAGGTGGCTGATCTGGCCCAGGAGCTGCAGTTTCTTGCGGATAACCTGGATCCGGAGCGTGACTACGCCTTTATGCGGCCGTAGCGGCTGTAGCGCTTAGCCCGCAGTGCCCTGCTTCTGTGGGAGCGGCTTTAGCCGCGAGGCTTTTGTGCTGCTTGCATCGCGGCTAAAGCCGCTCCCACAGAAGCTCATATGGGGGCTTCAACCCTGCGTATTGGCTGAATCGCTCTGGGCTTCGGGGCTGCGTCGCTCGACCCAGTCGATCACCATTCTTGTGTAGTTAATGCCCGCGCGGCGGCAGGTCTTCCGAGAAGGGCGAGTCTTCCAGCGAGTCGCCGGGAATGGCATGGGCTTCTGAGGCCCAGGCGCCCAGGTCGATCAGCTTGCAGCGTTCACTGCAGAAGGGGCGGTTGGGGCTTTGCGGGCCCCATTCGACGGGTGCGCCGCAGGTTGGGCATTCCACGGTGGTACTCATGCTTGGCCTCCGCGCAGGGTCAGGTAGAAGTGGTGCAGGCGTTCGACTTCCTGCTGTAGCCAGGCCATATCCCGATCATTGACCAAGACGTCATGAGCGTGGCTCAGGCGCTCCTCGCGATCGCTCTGGGCCTTGAGGATGGCGCGGATCTGCTCCTCGCTGGCGCCATCGCGGCTCATGCTGCGTGAGAGTTGCAGGTGTTCGGGGGCATCCACCACCAGCACGCGCTGGGTCATTCTGTGCTGGCCAGACTCGACCAGCAGGGGGGAAACCAGGATGGCGTAGGGCGATTCGGCGCGGGCCAGATACTGGTTTATCTCCTGGAAGATCAGCGGATGCAGCAGGCTTTCCAGCCAGCGTCGCTGCTCTGCGTCCTGAAATACCCGTTGGCGTAGTGCTGCGCGATCCAGGCTGCCGTCAGCCTGTAGCACCTGCTCGCCGAAGCGTTCGGCAATCTGCGCCAAGGCCGGGCGCCCCGGCTCGACCACCCAGCGGGCAGCGTGGTCGGCGTCCACCAGATGCACGCCAAGGTCGATAAAGTACTGGGCAGCGGCACTTTTGCCGCTGCCGATGCCTCCGGTGAGGCCGAGAATCCAGGGTTTGCTCATCTAAAACCGGCGAACTGCAGATAGGTCCCGGTTATTTGATCACCCCAGAGCAATGCGATCCAGCCCGCAATAGCCAGGTAAGGGCCGAAGGGGATGGGCGTGCTGGTTTCCTGGTTGCGCAGGCGCAGCATGATCACGCCAAGCACGGCGCCAACCAGCGAAGACAGCAGGATGGTCAGCGGCAATACCTGCCAGCCACCCCAGGCGCCGAGCATGGCCAGCAGCTTGAAGTCGCCATAACCCATGCCTTCCTTGCCGGTCACCAGCTTGAACAGCCAGTACACCGACCATAGGCTCAGGTAGCCAGCAATGGCACCCCACAGAGCATCTTCCAGGCTGGTAAACAGGCCAAAATGGTTGGCGATCAGGCCCAGCCACAACAGTGGCAGTACCAGAGAGTCTGGTAGCAGCTGATGATCACAGTCGATCATGCTCATCGCCAGCAGACCCCAGGTCAGGATCAGCATCCCCGCGGCTTGCCAGCCAAATCCATAGTGGAAAGCGATATAGCCGGAGAGCAGGCCGCAGGCTAGTTCGATCAGCGGATAGCGCAGGCTGATCGGCGCTTTGCAGTTGGAGCATTTGCCACGCAGAAACAGATAACTGACGACCGGGATGTTTTCCCAGGGCTTGATTTGATGCTGGCAATGCGGGCAGCAGGAGTTGGGCAGAATAATATTGAATGTGCCCTGTTTAGGTTCCTCCGGTAGTTCAAGAATCTCCCGCGCTTGCTGGCGCCAGTCGCGCTGCATCATTACGGGCAGGCGGTAGATCACGACATTGAGGAAGCTACCGATCAAAAGACCGAGCAGAGTTACAAGCAAAACAAAGGCCGGCAAATTGCCGGCCAGAAAATTTAACTGCATAACTTAAGCGCCTACAACTTGGCCTAATTGGAAGATTGGTAGATACATGGCAATCACTAGGCCGCCGACCAGTACGCCGAGCACCGCCATGATCATGGGCTCCATTAGGGCAGTTAGGCCGTCCACCATGTTGTCTACTTCGGTTTCGTAGTAGGTGGCGACCTTGTCCAGCATCTCGTCCAGAGCACCAGACTCTTCGCCGATGGCGGTCATCTGCAGGGCCAGGCTGGGGAAGACTCCAGTGCTACGCATGGAGAAGTTCAGCTGCATGCCGGTGGATACGTCCTGCTTAACCTTGTTCACGGCTGTGCGGAATACTACGTTTCCGGTTGCGCCAGATACGGAATCGAGAGCGTCAACCAGGGGCACACCTGCTGCAAAGGTCGTAGCTAGTGTTCGTGAGAAGCGAGCGACAGAGGACATGTAAACGATCTTGCCTATAATAGGGGCTTTCAATATCACCCGGTCGACCCAGTTGCGGAATTTTTCAAATCGCTTATGAAATTCTGATAGGGAAAATATAGAAGCGCCAACTCCCAGGAGCACTAACAGCCACCACTCTTGAAGGAACTCTGAAAGGCCGACTACCAAAAGGGTAAATGCAGGGAGTTCGGCTCCAAAGCTGGAAAATACTTGTTCAAATTGCGGTACTACCTTAATTAGTAGGATCGCTGAAACAATTAAAGCTACTACTATTACCGCTATAGGGTAGTTCATTGCTTTCTTGATTTTTGATTTTAGTGCCTCGGTTTTTTCTTTGTATGTTGCGACGCGATCTAGAAGCGTTTCTAAGGCGCCGGACTGTTCGCCGGAGTCCACCAAGTTGCAGTAAAGGTCGTCGAAGTACAGTGGGCGTTTTCGCAGTGCGGAGGCAAAGCTGTTGCCGGCGGCAACATCCAGCTTCAGTTCTTCCACCAGCTTGCGCATATTGGGGTTTTCAAAGCCTTCGTTGATGATGTCGAACGAGGTCAGCAGCGGTACGCCTGCCTTCATCATGGTCGCCATCTGTCGAGTGAAGATGGCGATATCCATAGGTTTGATTTTTTTGCCTGCGCCAAATAGCGGCTGGGCTTTTTTGCGTACCTTGAGGGGGTTAATGCCCTGTTTGCGTAGCTGGGCCTTGACCAGGGCCGGATTGACCCCGGAGCTTTCGCCTTTGATCTTGGCGCCTTTTCTGTCTGTGCCTTCCCAGCTGAAAATACTGGTTTTTAGGGCTTTTTCCGCCATGGTTTAGTCCTTGGTCACGCGGTTGACTTCTTCCAGGCTGGTCACGCCCTGGATCACCTTGAGCAGGCCGGAGCGGCGCAAGTCGTTGAAGCCGTCCTTGCGCATCTGCGCGGCAATGTCGATGGAGTTGCCGTCTTCCATAATAATCCGCTGTAGCGCAGGGGTGCTTTTAACTACTTCATAAATCCCCTGGCGTCCTTTGTAACCACCCTTGCAGTTTTCACAGCCTACCGGCCCATAGATTTTGAAGGTACCAATTTCTTCTTCGCGGAAACCCTCTTCCAGTAATGCTTCGCGTGGCAGAGCGACTTCCTTCTTGCAGTTGGGGCAAAGCTTGCGGGCCAGGCGCTGGGCGATGATCAGGTTGACCGAGGTGGCTATGTTGAAGCTGGGGACGCCCATATTGCGCAAGCGTGTGAGCGTTTCGGCGGCGCTATTGGTGTGCAGGGTGGACATTACCATGTGTCCGGTCTGTGCGGCCTTGATGGCGATTTCGGCGGTTTCAAGGTCGCGAATCTCGCCGACCATGATCACGTCGGGGTCCTGACGCAGGAAGGCGCGCAGAGCCTGAGTAAAGTCCATGCCCTGCTTGGGGTTGACGTTGACCTGGTTGATGCCTTCCAGGTTGATCTCCACCGGGTCTTCGGCTGTGGAAATGTTCACATCCACGGTGTTGAGGATGTTCAGGCCGGTATAGAGGGATACAGTTTTGCCTGAGCCGGTAGGGCCGGTGACTAGGATCATGCCTTGGGGCTGTTTCAGCGCAGATAGGTAAAGATCCTTCTGGAATTCCTCGTAACCGAGCGCGTCGATGCCCATCTGTGCGCTAGATGGGTCGAGAATTCGCATCACAATCTTTTCGCCCCACAAGGTGGGCAGGGTATTGACGCGAAAGTCGATAGCCTTGTTCTTGGAGATTTTCATCTTGATCCGGCCGTCCTGCGGCTTGCGTCGCTCGGAAATATCCAGGCTGGCCATCACCTTGAGGCGTGCGGAAATGCGCGGTGACAGCTGGATCGGTGGGCGCGCCACTTCATGCAGTATGCCGTCGGTACGAAAGCGCACCCGGTAGGCTTTTTCGTAAGGCTCGAAGTGCAAGTCGGAAGAGCCGCCTTTTATCGCGTCCAACAGCATCTTGTTGACGAAGCGAACTACCGGGGCATCGTCAGCGTCGCTGTTCTGGCCTGCGTCTTGTTTGTCATCGTCGACGGCTTCGACATCAAGGCTGTCGAGGTCCATGTCTCCGAGGTCATCCAGTCCGCTGGTAGCGCTATCGAAGAACTTCTCGATGGCGTCACCCAGGCGGTCATCTTCGACCAGCACGCCTTCGGTATTGAGGCCGGTGCTGAACTGGATATCGGTGATAGCCTGGTGGTTGCTGGGGTCGGAGATGCCAACATAGAGCTTGTTGCCGCGACGCCAGAGGGGAAGGGCACGGTGTTGGCGAACCAGTTTTTCGCTGACCAGGTCACGTGGTTGGCCTTCCTTATCCAATGCACTCAAATCGAAGAAGGCCACGCCAAACTGCTCTGCGGTCAGCTCTGCCAGATCGCGAGCTTTGGCTAGTTTGTTCTGTACCAGATACGTGATTAAAGGGAGCTTGTTACGTGCAGCCTGTACTTGCGCCTGCTGTGCTGCTTTCTCATCAAGTAGCCCGGCTTGGGCTACCTGACGAGCAAGGCCTGAGAGGGAAACTGCATCATTCATTTATAGGGTCCGTGCCGGAGGCAGATATCGATGCCTTATAGCCTAGTTGCCCTAAGCTGCCAAACCTTACGAGGTTGGGTGACAAAAATTGTCGGAAGTGGCTTGGTTATGTTTAGGGTTGTTATCCGCTGCATGCGCAGTGGCTTGGATTCGAGGGGTTCTTAAGTTGGCATGCAAGCTGCTTGTAGGTGTACAGGCTCCCGCCTAAACACTCCAAGGAGATACTCATGAAAGCTCAAGTCCAAAAAGGTTTTACCCTTATCGAACTGATGATCGTAGTTGCGATCATCGGTATTCTGGCGGCTATCGCTCTGCCAGCGTATCAAGACTACACCCGGTCGGCTGCAGATAAAGCTTGCTTGGCCGAGGCAAAAGCGTTTTCCGGTGCTCTGCTGGTGTGGGAATCTGATCCTGACAGTACTGCTGCTGGCCAGCCTACCCATACTGCGCAGGCTTGTGCCACAACAATTCCTAACACCAGTGTTGCCTTCTCCGTTGCCGCGAAAGCTCCTGGTACTGGCACTGTTACTTGCACCGCTAGCGCTTCTTGCTCCCTGTAAGGCCTCTTTCTTGAGGTTTTGCTAAAAACGCCCCGCTGATGCGGGGCGCTTTTTTAGATGGTGCGGTGATGAGTTTACCGATGGGTAGGCTCAGTCTGGAGTGAACAATGAAAGCTCATGGTTCTAATGGCTTTACCTTGATTGAGTTGATGATTGTTGTTGCGATCATTGGCATTCTTGCTGCTATCGCGCTACCAGCTTATCAAGACTACACGCGACGCTCTGCCGATAGAGCATGCCTAATTGAGGCTAAAAGCTATGCTAATGAAGCCTTGGTACGGCTGAATAACTCTCAGACCCCTGTTGCGCCATCTGCTGTTGGTGCATGTTCTGCATATGCAGGGCTTGATTCAAGTTTGACAGTTAGTGGCTCATTCACGGCTACTCCGCGTTCGCCTGGTACGGCTTTGGTTACCTGTAATATGTCTACCGGCGGTTTCTGCAGTAACTGACAGGCCTCTATTGGTGCCCCCTTTCTCTGGTAGTGGCATAACTACTACGTTGCAGGCGTTGTTGGTAGGCCGGCGTACTAGTAGCGCAGCGCGCAGGCTTTATTCATTCTGTTTGTATTGAGTGCGCCCTGCTTACAGGCTCAGTCGCATTGATAGGTCAGTCGCCTTGATATCTTTGGTCAGGCCGCCGATAGAGATGTAATCCACCCCTGTTTCAGCGATGGTGCGCAAGGTGCCTTCGTTGATGCCGCCCGAGGCCTCCAACTTGGCGCGGCCAGCGTTGATGGTAACTGCGCTGCGCATGTCTTCTAGGCTGAGTTCGTCAAGCATGACGATATCGGCGCCAGCCTCCAGTGCTTCTTTCAGTTCATCCAGACTTTCCACTTCCACCTCTACCGGCTTGCCTGGGGCGATGTTGTGGGCGGTAGTGATGGCTTGGGCGATGCTGCCGCAGGCGGCGATGTGGTTTTCCTTGATCAGGAAAGCGTCGTAGAGGCCGATTCGGTGGTTGTGGCAGCCGCCTTGGGTGACTGCGTACTTCTGCGCCAGGCGTAGGCCAGGAAGGGTCTTGCGGGTGTCGAGTAGTTTGACGCCGGTGCCTTCGACCAAGTCGGCGAAGTGGCGGCAGCGGGTGGCGACGGCGGAGAGTGTCTGCAGGAAGTTCAGCGCGGCGCGCTCGCCGCTGAGCAGGGCGCGGGCGGGGCCCTGGAGTTCGAAGAGTGTCTGGTTGCCGCTGACTCGTTCGCCGTCGCGTACATGCCAGTGTACGGCGACGCGTGGATCGAGCTGGCGGAATACGGCGTCGACCCAGGCAGTGCCGCAGACGATGGCACTTTCGCGGGTGATCACGGTCGCATGTGCCAGACGCTCGGCGGGAATCAGCTGGGCTGTGATGTCGCCACTGCCAATGTCTTCGCGCAGGGCGGCGCGTGCGTTGGCTTCGATTTCGGCGCCGAGGTCGGCGAGGGTCAGGTTGGGCATGGTGGCCTCCGCAATCAAGTGGCGCGATTATAGGGATTGGCGAGGGGCTGTGGAGTGCCCTGTACCTTCTGCGGGGTGTCTGAGGCGTTCTGGTCGGCTGTAAATGACCGTTCGTAGCCTCTGTCTGTTGGCTCTGTGATCTGGATCATGTCTGTGATAGAGGGTACTTGGTCATCATTCGCCTCCCCCTATAATAAGGTTGGCCATAAACTTTGACGCCATGCCTTTGACGTTACGGATAACGCCCAGCTGATCGTTTTGCAGGCCTGTACCCATCCCGGGAAGCCTGAGGGAGAGACTCGTAATGAAGACCGACGCGAACGTGGTGCACCTGAACAAGGTCGCCCCTGAGCATTCGCCAACTTCGCCGGCAGGAAGGCTTCCCGTGGCCCTCATCCAGGTACGCGACAAGGCTGCCCAGCAGCTCAAGCAGGCCATGCAGGCCCTGTTCGACAATGCGGACGATACCCTCTTCGAGATGGCGGATCGTGCGGCGAGTAATGCCGAGCAGAATGCCTTCTTCGAAGCGATGCGTGATCTGCGTCTGAAGCGCAAGAGCATCGAGCGCGGCTTTCTGCAGAAAGTCTTCGAAAGTTTCTCCACCCTGAATCAGTACGAGATCGGCAAGGCGCCGGTGCTCGATACGATATCTTCCGACTCCCTCAGCCTGGTCAACAACGATACGCTGGAGGAGAGCGTTGCTCTGGATGCCATGGTCGCCAGGGTGGTCAGTCGCGATGGCATGTCGCTCGGTCATCTGACCACGCGCCTGAATGCGGTGATCAGTAAAAAGCTTGAGGACAAGAGCAATCCACTCGGGCCGCGCATGCTCTGCGAGCAGTTCCTCGAGGCGTGCGAAGGGCTGGGCGTGGAGATTCGCGTCAAGCTGATCATCCTCAAGCTGTTCGAAAAATACGTGCTCACCGACCTGGGTGAACTCTACGCCGCGGCCAATCAGAAGTTGGTCGAGGCTGGTGTGCTGCCGGAGCTCAAGTCCGCGCTACCTGTACGGCGCCAGCCTGGGCGCTCTGCTGCGGCGAGCCGCGAGGTGCATGAGGCTGCCGTATCGGCCGCGGCCGCTGGCGAGGCCGGTGGCTATGCCGACGAAGGCGTGCAGGAGGTATTCGGTGCGCTGCAGGAGCTGTTGTCGCAGGTGCGCGGCACTGCCGTGTTGCCGCGCCGGGAGGTGCCGGCTGGTGCCTTGCCGATCTCCAGCAATGATCTGATGCGCCTGCTCTCGCATATGCAGCAGCGGTTGCCGGCCAGCCAGGTAGTCGATGATTTCGACCTGCGCAACCAGCTGGAAAATCTGCTGGCGCGAGCCAGCGCCAAGAGTGGCAAGGCGCGTGTGGTGGGTGAAGTTGATGAGGATGTCATCAACTTGGTCGCCATGTTGTTCGAGTTCATTCTCGATGACCGGACCTTGCCGGACTCGCTCAAGGCGCTGATCGGCCGCCTGCAGATTCCCATGCTCAAGGTCGCGGTACTGGACAAGACCTTCTTCAGTCGTGGCAGCCATCCGGCGCGGCGCCTGCTTAACGAAATTGCCTCGGCGGCGCTCGGCTGGAGTGCTCAGGGCGACGAGCAGCGTGACGCCTTGTATCAGCGCATCGAACAGGTGGTGCAGCGGCTGCTCAATGACTTCACCGATGACCCCGCTATTTTCTCCGATGTGCTCGCCGAGTTCATTGCCTTCACTGGTGATGAAAAGCGCCGCAGTGAGCTGTTGGAACAGCGTACGCGCGATGCTGAGGAGGGCCGTGCCAAGGCGGAAATGGCGCGCCAGCAGGTCGAGCAGGCACTGAATGAGCGTCTGTTGGGCAAGACCTTGCCGGAAGTGGTGGTGCGTCTGCTGCAGGACGGCTGGAGCAAGGTTCTGCAGCTGACGAGCCTGAAGCATGGCACCGACTCCGCCGAGTGGCAGGCGGCGCTGACGGTGATGGATGATTTGGTGTGGAGCGTCGAGGTGCACGAGGCGGCGGAGGATCGCCTGCGTCTGCTGGAGCTGGTGCCGAGCTTGCTCAAGTCCCTTCGCGAGGGGCTGGCCAGTGCGGCGATCGACCCCTTTGTCACCAGCGAATTCTTCAGCAAGCTGGAAGCTGTGCATGTGCAGGCCTTTCAGCGTTTCAAGCGTGAGATGGCCGAGCCGGAGCCTGTCGAACAGGGTAGCGACGACAATCTGGTGGATCTGGGGGCTGGCCCATTGCTCGAGCTGCCTCCGGTCGAGCTGGATGCGCCGGCTGAGGCGCCGGCCATGGTCGAGGTGGTCGAGGAAATCGTCCTGCTGGCGCCGGGCGAGTCCCGTGTGCAGGAGCCCGAGGTTAGCCTCCCCGATGACGACGAGGCGCTGCAGCATGTCGACAGTCTGCGTGTTGGCAGCTGGGTGGAGATCCAGGAGGACGAGGAGCACAAGCTGCGCGGCAAGCTGGCGGCCATCATCAAGCCCACGGGCAAGTTCATCTTCGTCAACCGTACCGGCATGAAGGTCATGGAGAAGACACGCATGGGGCTGGCCGTGGAGTTCCGCCGCGGTGCCATTCGTCTGCTGGACGATGCGTTGTTGTTCGACCGGGCGCTGGAGTCGGTGATCGGCAATCTACGCAAGCTCAAAGGCACCTGATCCTATTTGATGCGAAGCGCCCGGTTTATGCCGGGCGTTTTCGTTTCGGCCTGGCGTGCTGCTAGAGTGGCGCCAGTCTTTTAGGAGCCTCTATGCAGCTGGATCCCGACAGTGGTTGGTGTGACGGCGTGCGGCACTGCCCGTCGCCCAACTGTAATGCCCGGCCTCTGGGCGAAATCTCCCTGCTGGTCATCCACAACATCAGCCTGCCGCCGGGGCAGTTCGGCACGGGCAGGGTGCAGCAGTTTTTCCAGAACTGTCTGCCGGTAGACGAGCATCCCTATTTCGCCGGTATCGCCCAGCTGACGGTGTCGGCGCATTTTCTGATCGAGCGCGATGGCGGGGTGACTCAGTTCGTCTCGTGTGCTGAGAGGGCCTGGCATGCCGGGGTGTCCTCTTATGCCGGGCGGGAGAACTGCAACGATTTTTCCATCGGCATCGAGTTGGAGGGCACAGATGATCTGCCTTTCACGGATGCGCAGTACCAGGCTTTGGTCGAGCTGACGCGGCAGCTGTTGCGCGCCTATCCTCAGATGAGTGTCGAGCGCATCTGCGGCCATAGCGATATTGCACCGGGGCGCAAGACCGACCCCGGCCCCTGTTTCGATTGGCCGCGTCTGCGTGCGGGGCTGCAGTGTGAGGAGAGTGGGACATGAATTTTCTGGTGCTGCTGTTGGTGCTGTGGGTGGAGAAATTCTCCGCCGGTCGGCAGCGTGTTCAGCGTGATGGCGCCTGGCTGCACTGGTTGAGCCGTTGTGAGCGGCAGGCTCCCTGGCCCGCGTTGCTGCTGGCGGTGCTGTTGCCGGTGGGGCTGCTTGGTCTGCTGCTGTTGGCGCTCAAGCCTCTGGCTTATGGCCTGTTGCTGCTGCCGGTGCACCTGCTGGTGCTGGTCTACAGCCTGGGGCGGGGGGATGTGCTGGTGGCCCTGGGGCCGTTCCGCGATGCCTGGCGCCGTGGTGACGATCAGGCTGCATTGCATGTGGCCGAGCGCGACTTGGGGCTTGAAGCCGACGGCGAGGCCGAACTGTTGCTGCGGGTACAGGATTACCAGCTGTGGCAGGCCTATCAGGGCTTCTTCGCGGTGATCTTCTGGTATGCCCTGCTAGGGCCATTGCCGGCATTGGCCTACCGTCTGTTTGCCCTGTGCGCCGAGCATGCCGCCCAGCCCGGTGTGGCAGAACGCGCTGCGCAGCTGCGCCACGCCATGGACTGGCTGCCGGTAAGGGTGCTGGCGGCCAGTTTCGCTCTGGTGGGTAACTTCGCCGCCGTCAGCCGGACGGTGCTGCATGATTTGCTGGCGTGGGATATTTCCGCCTCGCAGCTGGTCGCCAACGCGGGGCGGGCGGCCAGCGAGTTGCCCGAGCCGCAACCGGGCGAGTCTGGGGTGAGTACCCTGGACGAGCTCTGGCAGTTGCTGATTCGCGCGGCTGTGCTTTGGTATGCGGCGTTCGCCGTGTGGATTCTTCTGCTGTAAGGACAGGGCTTACCCCTGGGTGTGCTCCGGCCACAGCCAGGCTGCGCCGCGCACACCGCTGGAGTCGCCATGACGGGCTTGTACCAGGCGCGTGTTGACCCGATCCGAGAACACGTGGCGCACGAGCAGAGGTGGCACCTGCTGATACAGCTGCGGCATGTTGGAAAGGCCGCCGCCCAGCACGATTACCTGCGGATCGAGCAAGTTGATCACCGACGCGAGGCTGCGGGCTAGCTGCTCGCAGTAACGCTGCATGGCCTGGCTGGCGCTGGGCTCATCGCGCGAGGCTGCCTCGGCCAGGTGCGTGGCATTCACGCCCAGGTTGCTGCGTGCGGCCCAGCCGGGGCCGCTGAGGAAGGTTTCTATGCAGTCGTCCAGACCGCAGTAACAGCGGCGCGGCGGACCGTCTGCCGCGGTGCGCCAGGGCAGGGGGTTGTGCCCCCATTCGCCGGCCACGGCGTTGGGGCCGCTGAGCAGTTGCCCATTGATGACGATGCCACCACCAACGCCTGTGCCTAGGATCACACCGAACACGTTGCTGGCGCCGGCAGCGGCGCCGTCGCTGGCCTCGGACAGGGTGAAGCAGTCGGCGTCATTGGCCAGGCGCACCGGGCGCTGCAGCAGGTTTTCCAGATCACCCTGCAGATCCTCGCCAATCAGGCAGGTGGAGTTGGCGTTCTTGATGCGCCCGTGGTCCGGCGAGCGGGTGCCAGGGATGCCCACGCCAACGCTGCCGGTACCTCCCAGCTGTTGCTCGGCGTCGCGTACCAGGCAGGCTATGGTTTCCAGCGTGGCCTGATAGTCGCCTTGTGGCGTGGGCAGACGCTCGCGTAACCGCTCATCGGCGCCTTCCAGTGCGATGATTTCAGTCTTGGTCCCACCCAGGTCAATGCCGAAGCGAAATGGCGCGCGCATTCTTTACCTTAAGTTACAGAGGTTGAGGTCGATATCCGGTATACATGGCCGTCCGGGGGATGTTGTCTGGCCAATGGCCACTTCCGCTGGATTCCAGAATACCGCTACCTTGCCGTTCAATAGATCAGCCTGCTCCCGGCTGGCATAAAACAATAATGGCAACAGGAGACGTCTAGTGAATAGCGTGTTGTACCCTGCCATCGCGCTGATGAACCGCCTGAGCTTCGGCATGAAGTTCAGCCTGATCAGTGTGCTGTTCTTCCTGCCTATGCTGGTCACCAATTATTACCTGGTGAAGGAGTCCTATGACGCCTTCGTCGATACCCGCACCGAGCTGGAAAGCCTCGGCGTGCTGGGCACCAGCATGAAGCTGCGTCAGCAGCTGGAGCAGCTCAACGATCTCTATCAGATCAATGCCGTCCTTGGGCAGTCTGGCCAGGCCGAGCAGCTTGGCGCGCAGATTGTCGAGCTGGAAAAGAGCGTAGCCGCGACCCTGGAAGGGCTGGAAGCAACCAGCAACGATGCCCAGCAGGTCGAGGAATTCAACAACCAGCGCGACTCGATCAAGACGGCCCTGGCCGCCGTACAGGCGGAGAGCTCCCTGCGCAGCAAGGCTGGTCTGGTGGTCAAGGCGCTGGACAATGCTGAGGTGTTCATCAAGTTTGTCGCCAGCCAGTCCGGCCTCAGCCAGGACAGCGAGCTGACCGTGCGCCAGATGGCCGAGCTGATGACCCATGTCACCCTGCCCGTGACCAAGGTGCTCAGCGAAGGGCGTGCGCTCGGTTCATATACGCTCGGACAGGGCATTCTCGGCTCTGCCGACAGCACCAAGCTCGACGACATGATGCTGAACATGGAGAAGCTGCATGCCGAGTACGGTTTCAAGTTGCAGAGTGCGCTGCAGGCCAACCCCAAGGCGCAGAGCAGCCTGGGACAACTGGCTGAGACCAGTCGCAGCAGCCTGACCGAGAGCAGCGTGGTGCTGGAAGAGCAGCTGCTCATGTCCGACAGCCTGGATGCCCCTTGGCGCGGCTTCTATGACGGCTTTACCCAAGCTATCGACAAAACCTATGCACTGAATGACGGGATCCTGCGCTTTCTCGAGCAGGATCTGAGTCAGCGTCTGGAACAGAAGCGTCTGCAGATGGTGCTTCTGGTGGCTGCCCTGCTTCTGGTGTTCCTGTTGATCGGCTACCTGTACGGCGGTTTTTACGTTTCTACCCGCGCGACCCTCAAGGGCTTCGGCAAGACCCTGAACCAGGTGGCGGCTGGCGACATGACGGTGAGCGTCAATGTGCGCAGCCGGGACGAACTGGGCGAGCTGGGGCAGGTGTTCAACGGCACGGTGGCGAAGATTCGCGACCTGATCGATCTGGTCGGCAAGACGGTCATCGAAGTGGAACGCCAGGCCGACAGCGTGGAGCTGGTGTCCGGACAGAGCAGCCAGGCGGTCAGCGCCCAACGCGGGCAGATCGAGCAAGTGGCCACGGCGATGAATGAAATGTCCGCAACCGCCCAGGAAGTGGCCCGTAGCGCCGCTGCTGCGGTGGACAGTGCGCAGAGCGTCAATCAGGAAACCGTCAGTGGCCGTGAACTGGTGGGCTCGCAGGTGGGCAGCATCCAGCGCCTGGCCAGCGAAATCGACCAGTCGGTGAGCGTGATCAACCAACTGGCCGCCGACAGCGCCTCGATCAGCCAGGTGCTGGAAGTGATCAAGGGCATTGCCGGGCAGACCAACCTGCTGGCACTCAATGCGGCCATCGAGGCGGCGCGGGCCGGCGAGCAGGGCCGTGGTTTTGCTGTGGTGGCCGACGAGGTGCGCAACCTGGCCAAGCGCACGCATCAGTCCACTGAGGAAATCGAGCAGATGATCGGCCGCCTGCAGAATGGCGTGAGCGCCACGGTGACCGCCATGAACGGCAGTCACCAGATGGTCGAGAGCACCGTCAGCCAGTCGGCTCAGGTGCAACAGGCACTGGAGAACATCCTCGGCGCAGTTGGCATGATCGTCGACCAGAACCAGCAGATCGCCGCTGCTGCCGAGCAGCAGACGGCCGTGGCCCATGACATCGACATGAACATCGTCGAGATCAACCAGGCCGGCGAGCGTACTGCCGAGGGCGCGGTGCAGACCGAGCAGGCCAGCCGCCAGCTGTCTGATCAGGTGTCGCGCCTGAAGGAGCTGATCAGCGCCTTCCGCGTCTGATCTTCAGCCTGCAAGCTGCGAGGCCCGCCAATCGGCGGGCCTCGTCGTTTCCGGCAGGCTCACAGCTGCCAGCCGAACAGCTCGGCGGCGTTGCGGCTGCTGGCGCTGGCCAGCTCTTCCGGCGAAATGCCGCGCAACCCGGCCAGCGCGTTGCAGATGGCCGGTAGATGCTCAGGACTGTTGCGCTGGCCCGGGTACATGGCCGGGGCCATGTCCGGTGAATCGGTCTCCAGCACGATGGCTTCCAGCGGCAGGCGTGGAATCACCTTGCGCAGGCGCAGCGCCTGCGGCCAGGTTGCTGCGCCGCCCAGGCCCAGCTTGAAGCCAAGTCGTATGTATTCGCGGGCTTCTTCATAGCTCCCGGCAAAGGCGTGAACAATACCTCCGCGTGGCGGCCTGAAACGCTTGAGCGTGGCGATGGTGGCCGCGTGGGCGCGGCGCACATGGAGCAGGGCGGGCAGCTCGGACTCGATGGCCAGCTGCAGTTGTGCCTCGAACAGCGCCTGCTGCTGCTCGCGATCCAGCGTCTCCACGTAGTAGTCCAGGCCGAACTCGCCCACCGCGCAGAGTTTTTCCTCGCCGGCCAGGCGCTGCAGCCAGTCGCGCAGCTCGGCCAGATGCTCGGGACTATGCTGGCCGAGATAGACCGGGTGCAGGCCGAAGGCGGCGTACAGCCCCACCTCCTGCTGGCACAAGTCCCACAGGCGCTGCCAGTTGTCGCGATAGACGCCGAGCACCACCAGTCGCGCCACGCCCAGGTGGCGGCTACGGGTCAGCAGCTCACTGCGGTCGGCGTCGAAATCGGGGAAGTCGAGGTGGGTGTGGGTGTCGATCAGGTGCATACACGCATCATAAGCCTGGGGCGGGTAAACTGTGCACTTTGCCTTTATCCGGTTACCCACCATGTCCTTCGCCAACCTTGGCCTGATCGATTCCATCCTGCGCACTCTTGAGGCACTCGACTACCGCGAGCCGACGCCGGTGCAGAAGCAGGCCATCCCTGCCGTACTCAAGGGCCGCGACGTGCTTGCCGCGGCGCAGACCGGCACCGGCAAGACCGCCGGTTTCGCCCTGCCGCTGCTGCAGAAACTGACCATGGAAGGCTCGCAGGTGGCGGCCAACTCGGTGCGCGCGCTGGTGCTGGTGCCGACCCGCGAGCTGGCCGAGCAGGTGGCGCAGGCGGTGCAGCAGTACGCGCAGAACCTGCCGCTGCGCACCTACTGCGTGTACGGCGGGGTCAGCATCAACCCGCAGATGATGAAGCTGCGCAAGGGCATCGACCTGTTGGTGGCCACCCCGGGCCGTTTGCTCGACCTGTACCGGCAGAACGCGGTGCGCTTCGACCAGTTGCAGGCGCTGGCGCTGGACGAGGCCGACCGCATGCTCGACCTCGGATTCGCCAGGGAGCTGGACGAGCTGTTCAGCGCGCTGCCGCGCAAGCGCCAGACCCTGCTGTTTTCCGCGACGTTCTCCGATGCCATCCGGCAGATGGCCAAGGAGTTGTTGCGCGACCCGCTGAACATCGAGGTCAGCCCGCGCAACACCACGGCCAAGAGCGTCAAGCAGTGGCTGGTGACGGTGGACAAGAAGCGCAAGAGCGAACTGCTGCTGCACCTCTACCGCGAGCGCGGCTGGGACCAGCTGCTGGTGTTCGGCAAGACCCGTAAAGGCGTCGACGAGCTGGAGCAGTTGCTGCTGGCCGAAGGCATCGCCACCGACTCGATCCACGGCGACAAGCCGCAGCCGTCGCGCCTGCGCGCGCTGCAGCGCTTCAAGGCCGGCGAGGTGCGCGTGCTGGTGGCCACCGACGTGGCCGCACGCGGCCTGGACATCAGCGAGCTGCCACGGGTGGTCAACCTCGATCTGCCCATCGTTGCCGAGGACTATGTGCACCGCATTGGCCGTACCGGCCGTGCCGGCGCCAGTGGCGAGGCGGTGTCGCTGGTCTGTGCCGATGAGGTGGATCAGCTGGCAGCCATCGAGACGCTGATCGGCCAGATCATCCGCCGCGAGGACGAGCCGGGCTTCGAGCCGGATCACAGGGTGCCGCAGACCGCGCCGGGCGGCGCGATCCTGAAGAAGCCGAAGAAGCCCAAGGTCAAGGTCATTCCGGGTGCAGGTGCCAAGGGCAAGATCCACATGGGCAACTGGTTCGAGGAAGACACCAGCAAGCCCAAGGTCAAGGCGGTGCGCGCCGTGCCCAAACTGGGCGAGAAGCCGCGCCCGAAGAAGAAGCCGTGATCGCCTTCTGAGGTGGCCTCGGCGTTACCTTTTTGAGGCATATGGTGACGCCCAAGTGTGCTGGGTGGCCAGAATGGGGCAGGGCTGGATGGCGCATGCCCCGGGCAGCGCGGGAGGCATGGGGGTTCAGCGGATTGGCTCATTTCCTGCATTTCTGTGTGGAATACTGAACGCCTGCTGTGCAGGCCAAGCCTGCCCTAAGGCAGTATCACCATGCGTTACAAGGATTTGAAACACTGGACCAGCGGCGTCGCCCAACTGCTGGACCAACCCGCGGGACGACCGCGTCTGCTCGGGCTCAGTCAGTGGTTGCAACAGATTTGTCCCGTCGATCATTTTGTCCTGTTCGTCTACGAGGGGAATCACCGGCCGCTGGCCTTGTTCGATACTTTTCCGCCGGACAAGCGGCATGTGTATGTGGATGATTACCAGGTCGGGCCTTATCTGCTCGATCCGTTCTACTTGGCCTGTACCCGTAACCAGGCCGCGGGGCTCTGGCGTCTGCGCCAGTTCGCGCCGGACCATTTCTACCTGGGTGAGTACTACCTGACCTACTACCAACAGACCGGTCTGACAGAGGAAGTGGCTTTTTTCGTCGACCTGGCCGACGGCGCCAAGGCGGTACTGTCGCTGATGCGCAGTGCCTGCAGCCCGGCCTACAGCCGCGACGAGATCCAGTTGCTGGATTGCGCTCAGAGCGTGGTGGAACAGGTGGTGGGCCAGGCCTGGGAGCAGGCACGGGTTCAGGCGCCGCGCCCTGCCCATGATCTGGATTTCAAGATCCGCGAGGCCTTCGACCACTTCGGTGCCCAGGTGCTGACGGCGCGCGAGCAGGAGGTGGTGCAGATGCTGCTGCGCGGCCACTCCAGTGCCTCGGTGGCCGAGCAACTGGCCATCAGTCCCGGTACGGTGAAGATCCACCGCAAGAACATCTACGCCAAGCTGGGTATCTCCAGCCAGTCGGAGCTTTTGGGGCTTTTCGTGCGCGATCTTGCCGGGCTGAGCGACGAACCGGAGCCTCTGCGCGCAGCGGTCTGAACACTCCTTAACTCTCTCTGCACAACTCCTTACGCGGCCTGTGGCGTGCTATCTGGCGCATGTCGGTCGCCGGTAAGTCCATCACGTCCGTCCTCTACTGCTTTCCCCGGCGGTCTATCCCCCAAGGGATATATACAGCCGAAAAGCCCCCTCGCTAGCCTGTTACCACATGCCAAGCACATCTGGAAAAGGGGCAGGCCGTGAGTGATACCCGCGACACCTTCGATATCGAGTTCCGCCATGTGGTCAAGCGCTATGGCGCGGTGACGGCGGTCAATGGCCTGGACTTCAAGGTGCGCCGCGGCGCCTTTCACTCCTTCCTCGGCAGCTCCGGCTGCGGCAAGACCACCACCCTGCGCATGATCGCCGGGTTCGAGCAGCCCAGCGAGGGCGAGGTGCTGCTGGCCGGGCGTTCGGTTGCCGGGGTGCCCGCTCACCAGCGCCCGGTCAACATGGTGTTCCAGAGCTACGCGCTGTTCCCCCATCTCTCGGTGCTGGACAACATTGCCTACGGCCTGCGCTACCTGCAGCCGCGCCCGGACAAGGCCATGCAGCGCCGTATGGCCGAGGAGGCGCTGGAGATGGTGCGGCTGTCCGGCTTCGGCCAGCGCAAGCCCCATGAGTTGTCCGGTGGCCAGCAGCAGCGTGTGGCCCTGGCCCGTGCGCTGGTCAACAAGCCCACGGTGCTGCTGCTCGACGAGCCGCTGGCGGCGCTGGATCGCAAGTTGCGCAAGGAGATGCAGTCCGAGTTGCTGCGTCTGCAGCGGGAAGTGGGCATCACCTTCGTGCTGGTGACCCATGACCAGGAAGAGGCGCTGTCGATGAGCGACAGCATCAGCGTCATGCAGGACGGACGCATCCTGCAGAACGCCAGTCCCGAACAACTCTACGAGACTCCGGCAAGCCGCTACGTGGCTGACTTCATCGGCGAATCCAACCTGTTCGACGGCACGGTACGCCGTATCGAAGACGGTCGCGTGCTGCTGGAAACCGCCCAGGGCCTGCAACTGGCGAGCCCGCAGACACCCTCCGGCCCGGCCCTCAAGGCGGCCGAGGCGGGCTGCATCGCGGTGCGCCCGGAGCTGATCGCCATCGGCGCGGGTAGCGAGACGTTGCCTCACGAGGTCAGCCTGCCCGGCGAAGTCGTGGACCGCATCTACCTGGGCAACCTCACTGAGTACCGGGTGCGAACCGACACCTTTGGCATCGTGTGCGTGCGGGTGCCGCGTCATGGCTTGGCCGAGCGCTCGGCCTTCGAGCATGGCGCACCGGTGCGCATCGGTTGGGATCAGGCCAGCGGTTTGGCCATGACGCTGTAGGCCGTTGGCCGGCAATAACAACTATCAACCCTTGAAAGGCAGGTGGCAGCAATGGATCGGAAAGACTTCATCAAGCAACTGCGCAGCTGGCAGAACGGCTCTATCAGCCGTCGCGATTTTCTCGGCAAGACCGGCCTAGGCATGGCCATGGCGGTGACCGCCGCGAATATGCCGGGTCTTTTGTTTAGTAATAGTGCCTTCGCCGGCGAGAAAGGCAGCATCGGCGACCGGGTCGCCCTGGCCACCTGGCCCAACTACCACAACGCCGACAACCTGGCCGCCTTCGCCGAGCAGACCGGCGCCCGCGTGCAGATGAACGTCTTCGGTTCCAACGAGGAGATGCTCGCCAAGCTGCAGGCCGGCGGCAGCGGCTGGGACGTGTTCGTGCCGACCAACTACACCATCAGCACCTATGTCGAGCTGGGGCTGATCGAGCCGCTGGATCTCTCCCGCCTGCCCAACTTCGACCCGGCGGCCTTCGAGAAACGCTTCATGGAGCAGGGCGTGGTCGACGGCAAGCTCTACGCCGTGCCGAAGAACTGGGGCACCACTGGCTTCGTCTATGACAGCGAGCAGATCAAGTCGCGCCCGACCACCTGGAAGGAATTCTGGGAGTTGGCCAAGGGTGAGGCCACCGGCCGGGTCATGGTCCACGACTACCAGCTCACCGCGATCGGCAACGCCCTCAAGGCCTTTGGCTACAGCTTCAACTCGCTGGACCCGAAGGAGCTGGCGGATGCCGAGAAGCTGCTGCTGGAAGTAAAACCGCACCTGTTCGCCATCAACTCCGACTACCAGCCGTCCATGCGCAGCGGCGATGCCTGGATGTCGATGTGCTGGACCGGCGACGGCTCCCAGCTGCACCGCGATATGGCGCAGATGCAGTTCGTCCTCGGGCGCGAGGGTGGCGAGCTGTGGAGCGACTTCTTCGCGATTCCGAAGAGCGTCGAGCGCCGCGATGCCGCCTATGCCTTTATCAACTTCCTGCTCGATCCGCAGGTCAACAAGCTGGAAGTCGAGGCTCACGGTTACCCGAGCGGTGACAAGCGTGTCGACGCGCTGCTGCCGAAGGAGATGCTCGAAGACCCGATCATGTACCCGGCCGCCGAGCTGCTCAGCGCGCTGGAGTTCGGCGCCGCAGCCACCCTCACCAGCCCGGCGCGGGCCGAGCTGATGGCGCGCTTCAAGGCCGCCTGACGCGGGGCGTTGCAGGGGCGGGCCGGGCTCGCTCCTGCAGTGGCCGCATCCATGACTCGTAAGGACTCTCGCATGAACGTTGCACTCAGTGCCCCTGTGCCGGCCGCTGTGGGCCAGGCCGCGCCGAGCACGGGGCAAAGCCTCGGTCGCCGCATCACGCTGCTTCTGCTGCTGCCCTCGACCCTGTGGTTTCTGTTGCTGCTGCTGTTGCCGCTGGCGATCATCCTGGTCTTCAGCCTGGGCGAACGCAGCCCGGTCGGCGGCTATAGCGCCGCCCTGACCCTGGACAACTACCTGAACCTCGGCTCGCGGGCCAAGGCGTTCTACAACACCCTGCTGCTGGCGCCGCTGGGCACCCTGGTGTGCCTGGTCGCGGCCTACCCGCTGGCCTACTTCCTGGCGGTGAAGGTTCAGCGCAACCGCTCGCTGTTGCTGACCCTGGTGATCGTACCGTTCTGGACCAGCTTCCTGATCCGCACCTACGCCTGGATCTTCATTCTCGGCGGCAAGGGCCTGCCGGCGCTGTTGGCCATGGTCGGGCTGGAGAACGTGCGGCTGATCAACACGCCCACCGCCGTGCTGGTCGGCATCGTCTACGGCTACCTGCCGCTGATGGTGTTCCCCATCTATGTCAGCCTGGAAAGACTCGACAAGCGTCTGCTGGAAGCCTCTTCCGACCTCGGCGCGAGCGCCTTCGAAACCTTCCGCCGGGTGACCCTGCCGCTGTCGGCGCCAGGCGTGATCACCGGGGCGATGCTGGTCTTCATCCTGCTGATGGGCGAGTTCCTGATCCCGGCCATCCTCGGCGGCGGCAAGGTGTTCTTTGTCGGCAACGCGCTGGTCGACCTGTTCCTGCAATCGCGCAACTGGCCGTTCGGTAGTGCGGTGGCCATGACCCTGGTGGCGATGATGCTGCTGATCATCGCCGTTTACCTGAAACTGGTGGCGCGCTTCGGCAAGCGTGGCACGGAGGGCATGCTCTGATGTGGCTGCGCAGTTACTCCACTTCGCTGTACCTGTTCCTCTACGCGCCGATCGCCCTGATCGTGCTGTTTTCCTTCAACGCCGGGCGCAGCGGGCTGTCGTTCGAATGCTGCTCGGTGCAGTGGTTCGGCCGTGCATTCGGCAATCCCTTCATCATGGAGGCACTGGGTACCAGCGCGTTGATCGCCTTCTGCTCGGCGCTGCTGGCCACGGTCTTCGGCACCCTCGCGGTGTTCGGCCTGCAGCGGGTAGGGCCGCGGCTGCGTATGGTTTTCGATGCGCTGATCTATTGCGCCATCATCATTCCCGGCATCGTCATCGGCATCGCCACCCTGATCGCCTTCATCAGCCTGTTCGAGCTGGTCAATCCGTTGCTGGACATGCTGCTGGGGGCGGGTCTGCCGCGCCTGCGCATGGGCCTGTTCACGGTGATCGCTGCACACTCGATGTTCACCATGGCGCTGGTGATGGTGATCGTGCGCACCCGCGTCGAGGCCCTCGACAAGTCCCTGCTGGAAGCGTCTGCCGATCTTTACGCGCCGCCGCTGGACACCTTCCTGAGGGTGACCCTGCCGCAGATCGCTCCCGCGATCATGGCCGGCTTCCTGCTGGCGTTCACCTTCAGTTTCGACGATTTCATCATCGCCTTCTTCGTCGCGGGTTCGGAAACCACACTGCCGATCTACATCTTCTCGTCCATTCGCCGGGGTATCACCCCGGAGATCAACGCTATCTCCACGGTGATCATTTGCGTCTCGCTGGCGCTGCTGTTCACCTCCCGCCACTTGCAGAACCGCCGCAGCGGCGCCTGAGCGCCTAGGGAGCAGAGTCATGCGTGACCAGTTGTATATCAACGGGCAGTGGGTCAGTCCCGATCTGGGCGGCTATTTCGAGGTTGTCGATCCCGCCACTGGCGAGTCGATCCAGCGCGTACCGGCCGCCACCGAGGAAGATGTCGATCACGCCGTACATGCGGCCCGCCAGGCCTTCAATCGTGGCTGGGGGCAAAGCAGCGGAGCGCAGCGGGCCGTCTGGCTGGACGCCCTGGCGGACGAACTGGAAAGCGGCCAGGGCGATCTGGCTGTGCTGGAGGTGCGCGACAACGGCAAGCCATTGCCCGAGGCACAGTGGGATATCGCCGATGCCATTGGCTGTTTCCGCTACTACGCCGAACTGGCGCGCGAACTGGACAAGCGCCAGGACGAGCCGCTGGAGCTGCCCGACGAGCGCTTCAGCTGCCGTATTCGCCATGAGCCTGTTGGAGTGGCGGGGCAGATTATTCCCTGGAACTACCCCCTGCTGATGGCTGCCTGGAAGGTCGCTCCGGCGCTGGCAGCGGGCGCTACCTGCGTGCTCAAGCCTTCGGAACTGACGCCGCTGAGCGCCCTGGAACTGGGCGGGGCTGCCGAGCGTATCGGTCTGCCCGCTGGTGTGCTCAATGTGGTCACCGGCCTGGGCAGCGAGGCCGGCGGGCCGCTTAGCCAGCATCCGGGGGTGGACAAGCTGGCCTTCACAGGCAGCGTGCCGACAGGGGCGAAAATCATGTCGGCCGCCGCCGCCGACATCAAGAACATCAGCCTGGAGCTGGGCGGCAAGTCGGCCTTTATCGTCTTCGACGATGCCGATGTCGATGCGGCGGTGGAATGGATCATGTTCGGCATCTTCTGGAACCAGGGCCAGGTGTGCAGCGCCACTTCGCGCCTGCTGGTGCAGGAGGGTATTGCCCCACGCTTGCTCGAGCGTCTGGTGGAGGAGACCCGGCGCATCCGCATCGGTTCGGGGCTGGAACCGGGTGTATTGCTGGGGCCGTTGGTCAGTGCCGGGCAGTACCAGAAGGTCATGGGCATGATCGAGCAGGGCTGCCAGGAGGCGCGGCTGCTGACCGGTGGCAAGCGCCCGGCGCATCTGGAGCAGGGCTTTTTCGTCGAGCCAACCATCTTCGCCGAACCTGCCGAACAGGCGCGTATCTGGACGGAGGAAGTCTTCGGCCCGGTGCTGTGCGTCAAGCGATTCAAGTCCGAGGCCGAGGCGTTGCGCCTGGCCAATGACAGTCGCTTTGGTCTGGCCGCCGCGGTGATGAGCGCCGACCTGGAACGTGCCGCACGGGTGGCCAATGGTCTGCGGGCCGGCATCGTCTGGGTCAATTGCTCGCAGCCGACCTTCACCCAGGCCCCCTGGGGGGGCATGAAGCACAGCGGCATCGGGCGCGAACTCGGGCGTTGGGGGCTGGAAAACTACCTGGAGGTGAAGCAGGTCACCGAGTACCGCAGCTCCGATCCCTGGGCCTGGTACCTCAAGTAGAGTTTTTAAGGCTGTGCGGCCCGGTCAGCCCTGGCGCTGCTGCGCCACGGCCGCATCGGTCATGTCGTAGATCACCAGGCACACGTGCTCGACCTGGCCGCCGGTGGCGGCCAGCGGCAGGATGGTCAGGTTCTGGTACATGAAATCGGCCTGGCCGGTGATCGGCCGGTAGCTCTTGAAGTGCAGCAGGTAGGGACGCTGCTGCCACAGGCTGAAGGCGCGCGTGCCCAGGCGCAGCACGGTGCCGACCTTGCGTTCCAGCCAGGGCCGGTCTATTTCCGGGAAAACCTGAAACAGCTCGCGGCCCTGCACCTGGTCGGCGCCCAGGCCCGAGTGGTTCTCCATGAAGCTGTTCCACACTTCGATATGGAAGTTGCGGTTCATCACCAGCACGCCCACGTCCAGGCACTGGACGATGTCCAGCAGCCAGTGCAGTTCACGCATGTCGATCTGGGCTTGGCCGGCCATTGGTTACTCCATCAGGTACTGGATCTTGCTGCTGAGCAGCGGCACCGAGTCTTCGGTGAACAGCAGCAGCAGGTTGAAGTGCACGGCGTGGCCCTCCAGGCCATAGCTGATTTCCACGGCCAGCGTCTGGCGCCAGCGGGTACGGTTGAACTGGATCAGTTCATCAATGGTTTGCGCGTGCTGGCCCAGCAGCTGGGGGTGGCCCAGGGAGAAGCGCACGTCAATCTGTTCGGCGATGCCGGAAAGGCAGGCGCCGATGAGGATGCTGGCCAGGTCGAGGAGCATTTCCGAGGTGCCGGTTTCATCGCCTGGGCGCAGGCCGAGCAGGCGGCGGATATCGTCGATCTCCGAGTCGTGGAACAGCAGCAGCGCCTCGCCGGCGATGGCCTCGCCGATAAAGCCCTGGCATACCGCACTGAGACAGTCGCCACGGTTGGCATCGGCCAGGGCCATGTGCAGCTCGCTGGCTTCGAACAGGTTGACCGCCGGAATCGGCAGCTGCACGAACACGCCGAGTTCCTCGGCGAGCAGGGCGGCGGCGCGTCCCATGGCGACGTTGCTGACCTCGCGCAGGGCGTCGCGGAAACCGACTTTGCCGGTGTCCACCGCAGAGGTCGACGCGGCTTCGACGCTTTCGCCTTCCTTCATCAGCCCCAGACGGAGCAGTGTGTCGCGCAGCTCCTGCGGGTCGGCCGGTTTGCGCAGAAAGGCCAGGGCGCCCAGCTCCTGTACGCGGCGCAGGGCTTCGGCCTGTACGTCGCCGGAGACCACCAGGATGTTGCACGGCAGGCCTTCCTCCTGAACCTGCGCGAGCACCTGGTAACCGTCCATCACCGGCATGGTCAGGTCCAGCAGCATCACCTGGCCGAGGCCCTGGCGAATGGCCGCCAGGGCCTCCTCGCCATTGGCGGCCTGGGTGATCTGCACCGGCCAGTCCGCAGGCAGGGCGCGGATCAGCTGTTTGCGGGCCATGCCCGAGTCATCGCAGACCAGAAGTGGAGTCACGTGGGTCGTTCGCCTGTTGGGTTCCAGTTCATAGCAAGCATAGCCTTATGCCTTCAGCGTGGCCCGAGTGGATCGTAGTTGTAGGTGTTGCGCCCGGCGTTCTTGGCCGCGTACATGGCCCGGTCGGCCTGTTGCAGCAGGGATTCGATATCGTCGCCGTCGCGGGGGAACAGGCTAACGCCCATGCTGGCCTGCACCTGTACTTCCCGGCCGCCGATCAGCATGGGCAGCTGGAAGCGCTCATGCAGCTTCTGCAGGACGGCCTGTACCTGCTGCGGCTCGTCCAGCTGCTCGATCAGAATGACGAACTCGTCGCCGCCCAGGCGTGCCACCGTATCGCTCTCGCGGGTAGCCGAGCGCAGCAGGTTGGCTACCGCCTGCAGCACACTGTCGCCGGTGCCGTGACCAAAACTGTCATTGAGCTCCTTGAAATGATCCAGATCGACGAACAGTACGGCCAAGGGGCGGGCGCTGCGGCGTGCCGTGGCCAGGGCGTGGTCGAGACGCTCGAAGAACATGCGCCGGTTGGGCAGACCGGTCAGTGGGTCGTGGCGGGCCAGGTGTTCGAGCGCATTGCGGCTCTGGCTGAGCTCGTCGAGCTGGTCGAGGATTTCCTCTTGCATCTGGGCGAAGCTGCGGGCCAGCTGGCCCAGTTCGTCCTGGCGTTCCACCGGCAACGGGCTGCGCAGACGGTTGCGAGTGAACTGCTGTACTGCGTTGTTGATGCTGGTCAGCGAACGGGTCATAGCCCGTGAGGCGAAGATGGCGACCAGCACCGCGACCAGGCTGGAGAGCAGCACCACCTGTGTGATGCGCAGGCCAAGCCGGTGGGTTTCCGCCAGGACATGGTCTTCCGGTTGGGCCATGCCGAGCACCACAAAGCGCTTGGGATCATAATCGCCAACCTGCAGCCTCACGAAGGCGGCCAGCAGGGTTCGCTGATCTTCGCTGCCGCGACTGACCAGGTTCTCCGGGCCACTCTGATCGAGTAGCTGATTGACCTGGGGAAACTCATCCTGGAGCAGCAGGCGCTTGCCCTGGTCGAAGCCGAAGGTGCGCCGATGATCCGGATGGATCAGCAAATCGCCCCAGTTGTTGCTCAGGTACACCCGGTAATAGTCCGGCAGGTCGCTCTTGAGCTGGGCGAACAGGCGATCCAGGTCGACACTGATGACGATCAGGCCGAATACCTGACCATCGCTGCCGAGCACTGGGCTGGACACGTACAGGGTGGGTTTGCCCTGACCGGAGTGCACGCCCAGCTCGCGGTTGATGACGATGGGCGAAAGGCGTACCTGGCCGGCTTGCAGGCGCAGGGTGTCGAACACGTAGGCGAAATGCCCTTTCTCCTGCAGCTGTGCATCTTCGATGCGAATCAGTTGCTCGCCATGGCGGTCGATGCGTACCTGTTCCAGGCCATGGCCCGCTGCGCTGATCAGGCGGATCTGTAGGTACTCCGGGTGTACCTGCATGGCGGCGCGAAACAGTTCAGCCAGGTCGCGCTCGTTGTGCTGCAGGCGCCAGGTGTCGGTCAGTGTGGGGAGGTCGCGCTCGCTGCTGACCTCCGCCAGCAGGCGTACTTCCCGGGAAATGTTGTCGAGGCTGCCGCGCAGGTTGCGCCCCAGAACCTGGGTGGCGGTCAGCAGGTCGCGCTCGGCCGCCTTGAGCAGCGTGCTGTGGCTGCTGCTGTAGGAGTAATAGCCGGTCAGGCCGCTGACCAGCACGCCGAACACCGCCAGCAGGCAGCCGAGCTTGAAGGCGATGCCGGTTTTCATGGCGCCTCCACCAGCGGTGGGCGCTCACCGGAGAGGATGCGCTGCCACAGGCGCGAGCGGCGCTCGGCATCTTCTACCGGGCGGAGCCAGAGCATGCGCCCCGGTACTTCGACATCGGCCGCTTCCTCCGTGGTATTGGACAGGCCCTGGCGCTCGACCAGGGCTCGGCTCATGGCCTCGTCCAGGCTGAAGTCGATCCAGGCCTCGGCCAGTGCGACATCGCGCGCGCCACGGCTGATGGCCCAGCAGTCGAGCCAGGCCAGCGCCCCTTCACGGGGGATCACATAGCCGACATCGGCGCCGGCATCGCGCAGCTGTTTGAGCTGCTGGCGGCCATAGTTGGCCCACAGCAGCGCCACGCGGTGCTCGCGGAACAGCGCGGCGGCTTCTTCCGGCAGGCTATAGAAGGTCAGCACGTTGCGCCGCAGGGCAATCAGCTGATCGGTGATGGCCGGGAACTCGTCCGGTTTGATGGCGAAGGGCGCGCGACCTCGGGCCTGGCTGGCCAGGGAGAAATTGTGGCTGCTGCCGTTGAAGGCCAGCACGCGGCCGCGCAGGGCCGGGTCCCAGAGGCTGGTGATGGATTGTGGCGGGCTGCTGAACTGGCTGCGGTCATAGATCAGCCCCATGTCCGAATAGGTATAGGGAATGGCATAGATCTGGCCGTTGTGGTGAATGCCGGGAATCTTGCGGTAATCGCGAAATCGCCAGAGCTGGCGGGTGGTGTTGGCGATGCGGGTGGGGTCCAGCGGTTGCAGCAGGCCTTGCGCAATGTAGTGGGCGATCTCGGCGGTGTTGGCGGCAATCAGGTCGTAGTCAGCTCCATTGTGCCTGGCCAGCTTGCTGCGCATGACATCGTCGTTGCCGACCAGGGTGACTTCTACCCTTGCGCCGTGGCGGCTCTCGAACTGCTTGATCAGGTCCGGATCGGCATAGCCTGGCCAGGCCAGCAGGCGCAATACCTTGCTCTCCGCACTCGCCAGCGCGGGAAGCAGGGCGAGCAGGCTGGCGAGGATGAGCAGTGGCAGGCGAAGGTACGTCATGGACGAGGCCAAAACCGGGAGCGCCTGTGCAGTGTATACGATGGCAATCTGCCTTGCTTTGCGCCGCCACCGGGCAGTCTGCGCCAGGCGTGCTAGCGTTTCTCGGGTCACTCACCATTTGCAGGTATCGCGTCATGGAAGAAGAAGGGAAAGAACTGATCACGGTGGGCACCACCAAGGTCAACCAGCTGATGGACATGGTGGCGCAGTACGGCGCCGCCTTCGCCGTGAAAATCCTTGCCGCCATCGCTTTCTGGGTCATCGGCCGCTGGCTGATCGGCTTCGCCGTGAGCATGGTGCAGAAGGCCCTGGGCCGACAGTCGGTGGACCCGACCGTGCTGCGCTACGTGGGCAGCTTCATTACCGTGACGCTGAACATCCTGCTGGTCATCGGCATCCTCGGTTACTTCGGTGTGCAGACCACCACCTTCGCCGCGCTGATCGCTGCGGTCGGCCTGGCCATCGGCATGGCCTGGTCGGGGCTGCTGGCCAACCTGGCGGCGGGTGGCTTCATCATCATCCTGCGGCCGTTCAAGGTCGGCGACTTCATCAGCGCCGGCGGGGTCACCGGTACCGTTACCGAGATCGGCCTGTTCGTCACCGCGATCAACACGCCGGATAACGTGCTGACCCTGGTGGGCAACAACAAGATCTTCAGCGATAACATCCAGAACTACTCGCACAATGCCTTCCGCCGGGTCGACCTCAAGGCCCAGCTGGCCGGCAGTGCCGACTGGAAGGGCGCGGCGGCGCTGCTCAAAGAGCGGGTCGCGGCCCTCGACAATGTGCTGGAAGCGCCTGCGGTGGATGTGGAAATCCTCGAGTTCAACCTGGTCGGCCCTGTGCTGGCGGTGCGGCCCTATTGCCACACCGACCATTACTGG
Source organism: Pseudomonas sp. zbq_18 (assembly GCF_043102245.1). Taxonomy (NCBI): domain Bacteria; kingdom Pseudomonadati; phylum Pseudomonadota; class Gammaproteobacteria; order Pseudomonadales; family Pseudomonadaceae; genus Pseudomonas; species Pseudomonas sp. zbq_18. Next base: position 210,968 of record NZ_JBICIT010000013.1, read on the forward strand.
CAGGTGTATTTCGACACCAACAAGGTGATCAAGGATGCCCTCGGCGAGGCCGGCTACCCGGCGCCGATGCCGGCGCAGACGGTCATCGTGCAGCAGTCGTCCAGCTAGGTCGCCCTCACTTCGGCTCGCGGTCGACCCACTTGGGCGCGACCGTGGGCTGCCAGGCGGCCAGGCGTTCGAGCAGGTCGCCCGGCGATTCGCTGATCTGCAGCATGGCGCGGTGCGGTTCGCGCACGAAGCGTTCGGCCACCAGGTGGTCGAGGAAGTCGCCCAGGCGACTGTAGAAGCCATCGACCTCCAGCAGGCCCAGCGGCTTGGCGTGGTAGCCGAGCTGGCCCCAGGTCCACACCTCGAACAGTTCCTCCAGCGTACCCAGCCCGCCGGGCAGGGCGATGAAGGCATCGGCCAGTTCGGCCATGCGCGCCTTGCGCGCGTGCATGCCGTCCACCACTTCCAGGCGAGTCAGACCGTTGTGCCCGACCTCGGCGCGTTTCAGACTCTGCGGGATGATGCCGATCACCTCGCCGCCGGCGGCCAGGGCGGCGTCGGCCACGATGCCCATGAGGCCGACTGCGCCGCCTCCGTAGACCAGCGTCAGGCCGCGCTCAGCCAGGCCGCGGCCCAGGGCTTCGGCCGCTTCACGGTAGATCGGGCGGGCGCCGGGGCTGGCGCCGCAGAACACGCAGACGGATTTCAGGCTCATGCAGGATCTCCCGTGGGCAAAAGGGGCCACAGGGTAACCCTGGCCGAACGGTCAAGCGAGTTCTTGCGGGCAATTGCCGCAGGCGCCGGCTGCGTAGGCGGCAAGCAGGCTGCGAAGGAAATCATGGATGGGCATGGCGGGCTCCTCGACGGCGATGAACCTCAGCCTAGGCAACGGGCCGGAAATCGGCCCGTTGATTGTTTCGATGATGCCGATAGCCGGCGCCTTGCACGCCGACCTGGTTCAGCCGGCCAGCAGCCAGGCACCGGTGATGGCCGAGGCGCCACCGGCAATGCGCACCAGCGGCGCTGCAGCGCGCGGCAGGTAGCGGGCGACCAGGTAGCCCAGACCATGCAATACGGCGGTGGCGGCGACGAAGCCAGCGGCATAACCCCAGGGGCTGGCCAGCGCTGGCAGTTCCAGGCCGTGGGCCACGCCGTGAGTCAGGGCAAACAGCGCGGTCAGGCCCATCGCCACGGCCATCGGCAGGCGCGCCGCCACGGCCACCAGCAGGCCGAAGGCCAGTACCGAGCCGGCGATGCCGGTTTCCATCAGCGGGATTTCCACCCCGGCGAAGCCGAGAACGCCGCCCAGCAGCATGGTGGCGACGAAGGTCAGCGGCAGGGCCCAGCGCGCCGCGCCGGATTGCTGGGCCGCCCACAGGCCGACGGCGAGCATGGCCAGCAGGTGATCGAGGCCGGTGATGGGGTGGGCGACGCCGGACAGCAGGCCGGCGTGGTCGTGGCCGGCATGGGCGAAGGCCACGGCCGGGCTGAGGAACAGGGCGATGGCGTAGAGGGCTTTGCGCAGTTGCATGGGGTTCTCCTTGTGTGAGGGCGCGGCGCTTAGGCGGTGGTCAGCATGCCGTGGCGTTCGATGAAGGCGATGATTTCGTCCAGGCCCTGGCCGACCTTCTGGTTGCTGAAGACGAAGGGCTTGTCGCCGCGCATCTTGCGTGCGTCGCGGTCCATCACTTCCAGCGAGGCGCCGACCATGGGCGCCAGGTCGACCTTGTTGATCACCAGCAGGTCGGATTTGCAGATGCCCGGGCCGCCCTTGCGCGGCAGCTTGTCGCCGGCCGATACATCGATCACGTACAGGGTCAGGTCGGACAGCTCCGGGCTGAAGGTGGCGGACAGGTTGTCGCCGCCGGATTCGACCAGGATCAGGTCGAGGCCGGGGAAGCGGCGGTTGAGCTGGTCCACGGCTTCAAGGTTGATCGAGGCATCCTCGCGGATGGCGGTGTGCGGGCAGCCGCCGGTTTCCACGCCGATGATGCGCTCGGGCGCCAGGGCCTCGTTGCGCACCAGGAACTGGGCGTCTTCCTGGGTGTAGATGTCGTTGGTGACCACGGCGATGTTGTAGCGCTCGCGCAGGGCCTGGCACAGGGCCAGGGTCAGGGCGGTCTTGCCGGAGCCGACCGGGCCACCGATGCCGACACGCAGGGGTTGGCTGTTCATCTTGGGTTTCCTTTTCTCATGAGCGGAATAAACGGCTGTACTGGCGCTCGTGCGCCATGCTGGCCAGGGCCAGGCCGAAAGCGGCGCTGCCCCAGTGTTCGGGGTGTTTGTGGCTGGCCTGGTGCTGGGCCTGTTCCAGCAGCGGCAGCAGCTCGCTGGTCAGGCGCTGGGCAGCCTGCTGGCCCAGCGGCAGGGTCTTCATCAGCACCGCCAGCTGGTTTTCCAGCCAGCCCCACAGCCAGGCGGCGAGGGCGTCCTGCGGGCTGATCTGCCAGGCGCGGGCGGCCAGGGCCCAGGCCGGGGCCAGGCCCAGTTCGGGCTGGCTGGCGAGAAAATCGCGGGCGGCTTCGTCCAGCTCCGGCAGGCCTTCGAGCAGCTGCCGCAGTGAGTAGCCCATCTGCCGGCTTTCCAGCGCCAGCTCGCGGGTCTCGCGGCTGGCGCGGTGCTGCCCGGCCAGTTCGGCCAGTACCGGCCAGTCTGCGTCGGCAGCCGCCTGGCAGTGCGCCAGCAGCAGTGGCGCCTCGAAGCGCGCCAGGTTGAGCAGCAGCTGGTCGGCGATCCATTGGCGGGCACTGCTCTGGTCGTTGACCAGACCTTGGTCCACCGCCATTTCCAGCCCTTGCGAATAGCTGTAGCCGCCGATGGGTAGCTGCGGGCTGGCCAGACGCAGCAGGGCCCAGGCCTTGTTCATGTGCGCACGCCGAACTGGTGCAGGCGCGGTGCGTAGTTGAAGTCGGCATCGCCCTGGTGCGAGTGGTGATGGCCGCCACCGTAGGCGCCGTGTTCCGGGTGGAAGGGCGCTTCGACCGTGCAGGTGGTGGCGCCGAGCTGGTCGAGCATGGCCCTGAGCACGTAATCGTCGAGCAGGCGCAGCCAGCCATCGCCCAGTTGCAGGGCGACGTGGCGGTTGCCCAGGTGATAGGCGGCGCGCATCAGCTCGAAGCTGCTGGTGCAGGTGACGTGCAACAGTGCTTCGGGGCGGGCGCAGACGCGCACGATGCGGCCGTCTTCGGCGCGCAGGCAGTCGCCATCGCGCAGTGGCGGCTGGCCCCGTTCGAGGAACAGGCCGGTTTCTTCGTTGGCGGCACTGAAGCAGCGCAGGCGGCTCTTGCTGCGGGCCTCGTGGGTCAGGTGGAGCTCCTCGTCCCAGTGGGGTTGAGGATCAAGGCGGTGATGAATCACCAACATAGTGGACATCCGATCAGGAAATGTCCCAGGGCTAGAGCAAGGCCCTTGCCAAGCCGTCACGGCCCCATTCTGGCGGCCTGATGCCTGATATTGGGGCTATGTCGCGCCTTGTATTGGTGCTTGGTGGTCGCGCGTGCGCAAAAGTGGTGCGCTAGCTGCGCCCCTGGCCGAGCCCCTGCCAGTGTTTGGCTCCGATGAAGATGAAGCGCAGCTGCTGGGTCATCTTGGCTTCCGGGGTCAGGTGCGCAGGCAGATTGGCGGCCGGCGGATCGATCAGCTCGGGCAGGGTGGCGAACACGGTCTTTACCACCAGGTCGGACACCACTTCCAGCGCTGGATCGTTGAGGTGCGGTGTGCGGTTGAGCAGCTTGAGGTCGGCGACCAGATCATCGGTGATGCGTTGGCGCAGGCGAGCGATGGCCTGGCGCACCGGCTGCGAGCCGCCGTACTGCTCGCGGGCGAGGAACAGGAACTGGCTGCGGTTGGCGCTCACGGCGTCGAGGAAGATGCGCGTACTGGCCTCGATGATGCTGCCCATCTCGATCTGGCTGCGGCGCACCTCGCGCAGGGTGCTGCGGAAGGTGGCGTCCACTTCCTCGACCAGGGCCAGGCCCAGTTCGTCCATGTCCTGAAAGTGCCGGTAGAAGCCGGTGGGCACGATGCCGGCGGTGCGGCTGACCTCGCGCAGGCTCAGGCTGCCGAAGCCGCGGCCGCTGTCCATCAGGTTGCGGGCGGCATCCATCAGGGCCAGGCGGGTCTGCAGTTTCTGTTCGGCGCGGGGCGACATGGGCTTCAGGCTGTTCGTAAGGGTGCGGCGCACTCTAGCAAAAGCGTTCGATCAGCGTCGAACCCGATGTCAGTGAACAAGTGTTGACTGAGTTGCGGGCATCTGCCAGTTTAGTGAACAAATGTGCACTGGATGGGTTTGATGACCGTATTGCCTTTTTCTCTGGTACGCGCCCTGGCGTCCGGGTTGCGTCCGCTGCGCGCGCTGGTGGCCAGACGCTGGCTGCGCGAGGCGGAAGTGGATGCGCTGCTGGGTGCGCTGCACCCGGCCTGGCGGCTCAATCGGGTGATGGCGCGGGTGATCGGGCGCGACTGGGTCAGTGATGACCTGCTGGCGTTGCGCCTGCGCTGCAACGGCAATGAGCGCGACTGGCGAGCGGGCCAGCATGTGCAGCTGTACCTGGAGCTGGACGGCGTGCGCCATTGCCGCAGCTACAGCCTGACGCGCGTTGAGCGCGGCGGGGTGATCGAGCTGGGTATCCGTCGCCAGCCGGGCGGCGTTATCTCTCACCGTTTGCTCGATCATCTGGCCGTAGGCAGCGTGCTGGAGCTGGGCCAGGCCCAGGGGGCGCTGTATTGGCCGCAGCAGGCAGAGGGCGTGGGTCTGCTGGCGGCCGGCAGCGGTATCACTGCGCTGCTCGGCCTGCTGCGCGAGGCGCTGGTCCGCGGCTATGCGGCGCCCATCACCCTGCTGCACTACGTGCGTGAAGCCGGGCAGCGGGCCTATGTGGCGGAGCTGCAGGCGCTGATGCGGCGGCATGCCAATCTGCAGGTGCGCTGGCTGCTGACCGGGCAGGGCGCGGGGCGTTTTCAGGCTGAGCATCTGCAGGGGATGAGCGGTTTCGCGCTGCTGGCCTGTGGCCCGGCAGGTTTCGTCGAGGCCGTGCGGGCGGGCTGCGGCGCTGCGCTGCAGAGCGAGGCCTTCAGCCCGCTGCGGCGGGTCAGTGAAGCGGGTCAGGCGGTGCGGCTGGAGTTCGCGCGCAGTCGCCTGCAGGGCGCTGGTGACAACGCCCGTAGTCTGTTGGAGCAGGCCGAAGCTCACGGCCTGCGCCCGGCCCATGGTTGCCGTCAGGGCATCTGTGCCAGCTGCACCTGCCTGCTGCTCGGTGGTGCGGTGCGTGATCTGCGCAGCGGCATTGTCAGTTCCGAGCCGGGACAACCTATCCGCCTGTGCGTCAGCGCACCGCTGGGTGATGTACGAATCGATGTGTAAGGAATCGCGATGCGACTCGACCGTGAACTGAACCGCGCCGAGCTGGAGGCTTTCGCCGCCGAACTGGACGGCTTGCGCCAGGCCGTGGTGGCTGACCTGGGCGAGGCTGATGCCCGCTATATCCGCCGGGTTCGCAGCGTGGTGCGCCTGTGCTGCTGGAGCGGCCGGGCGCTGCTGATGCTGGGCTGGTTTCCGCCGACCTGGCTGCTCGGCACGCTGCTGCTGGGGCTGGGCAAGATCCTGGAAAACATGGAGCTGGGCCACAACGTGATGCACGGCCAGTACGACTGGATGAACGACCCGCAGTTGAGTGGTCGCGACTACGAATGGGACATCGTTGGCCCGGCCGATTTCTGGCGGCACACGCACAACCATATGCACCACACCTGGACCAACGTGATCGGCATGGACGACGACGTCGGCTATGGCGTGGTGCGGCTGTTTCCCGAGCAGCGCTGGAAGCCCTTCTACCGCTGGCAGCCGCTGTGGGTGACCTTGCAGGCGCTGCTGTTCCAGTACGCCGTGGCCATCCAGCACCTGCGCCTGGATCAGTGGTTCAAGGGCCGCATCGGCAGCGACGAAGTGCGTCCGCTGGCCCGCCAGTTCGGTGCCAAGCTGCTGCGCCAGTGGGGCAAGGACTACCTGCTGTTTCCGCTGCTGGCGCTGCTGTTAGGAGCCAATGCCCTGGCCGTGCTGGCCGGCAATGCGCTGGCCAACCTGCTGCGCAATCTGTGGACCTTCCTGGTGATCTTCTGCGGCCACTTCACCGAGCGCGCGGCGGTCTTCAGCAAGGAATCGGTGGTCGGCGAAAGCCGTGGTCGCTGGTACCTGCGTCAGCTGCGTGGTTCCAGCAACCTGCAGGGCGGCAAGTTGCTGCACATCCTTACCGGCAACCTCAGCCACCAGATCGAGCATCACCTGTTTCCCGATCTGCCGGCGCGACGCTATGCCGAGCTGGCGCCACGGGTACGCGAGATCGCGGCGCGCTATGGCCAGGTGTATAACACTGGCCGACTGTCGAGCCAGTTCTTCAGCGTGCTGCGACGGATCTGGATCTACCGCCTGCCGCCGGCCAGTTCGGGGCAATAGGCAGCGGCATGTATCTGAGGGCTCTGAATCGCGGCTGAAGCCGCTGCCACTGGTTTGGGTGCCTGTACGGTCGGTTTATCGGCCAACAAAAAGCCCGGCATGTGCCGGGCTTTGGGGTCGTGCAGCCTGATTCAGGCAGTATGGCGGCCGACTCGCTCGCTGCCGTTCTCGGCGACGTCGCGGCTGTCGATCAGGCGGTCGGAGCCACCTTCTGCGACGCGGATGCCTTTGGTGCGTTCGCTGCCGTTCTCGGCAACGTCACGGCTTTCGATCAGGCGGTCGGAGCCACCTTCGGCGACGCGGATGCCTTTGGTGCGTTCGCTGCCGTTCTCGGCGACGTCACGGCTGTCGATCAGGCGATCAGCGCCTCCTTCGGCCACTGTGCTCTGGTGGTGGACGGGCTGTCGTTCGATCAGCGGCGGCTGCTCGTCACCCGGTAGGGCGAAGGCGCTGCTGGTCAGGGTAGCCAGGATCAGGCTGGCAAGTAGATGCGTTTTCATCTCGGGCTCCTTGTGGGGGCGTCAGTGAGTACGGGGGCCATACTACTGGCGCGGCGCCAAGACAAAAGTTAAGCCTCCTGATAGTAGCCATCGACGCTGTCAATGGACGGCTCGCAGGCCTCTAGTGCGGGTGTTTGCTGGTCAGGCACGGCCTGTTCAGTGCTGTCTTTTGCCGCGCCACTGCTGCCACTCGAAGGCGATCACCACCAGCAGCGACAAGGCGAACGGCAGTAACAGGTAGAACACGCGGAACACGATCAGGGCCGCCAGCACGTCGGCCGTTGGCACATCTGGCAGGGCCTTGAGAAAGGTCACCTCCAGCACGCCGAGGCCGCCCGGCGCGTGGGACAGCAAGGCCAGGGAGAACGACACGAGAAACACGCCGAGCACGGTCAGGTAGCCCGGATTGCTGGCCTCGGGCAGGGCGAAGTAGATGATCGCCGCCGCGCAGAACAGCTCCAGTGGCCCCGCCAGCAGCTGGCGGGCGACGATGGGCAGGCGTGGGTATTCAATGTGCAGCTTGCGCCATGTCCAGGGTTTGAAATGGCGCCAGGAGCCCAGTACATAGAGCGCCACCAGGCCCAGCAGCAGGCCACCCAGCACCTTGGCCAGCCAGGGTTGCAGGCCGAGCAAGCGTTCGATCAACGTCGGGTTGAGCAGCAGAACCAAGCCCCCCGCGAGCAGTACGCCGAGGGCGAAGGTGAAGGAGCAGAAGAAGATCAGCAGGCCGATCTCGCCGGGGGTGAGGCCCTTGCTGGAGTAGGCGCGGTAGCGCACCACCGCGCCGGAGAACACCGAGGCACCGATGTTGTGGGCCAGGGCGTAGGTGGTGAAGGAGCAGAGGGTGATGAACCACCAGGAGATTGTCTTGCCCAGGTGGGCAATGGCGATGCGGTCATACCAGGCCAGGGCACAGTAGGCGCCCAGGGTCGACAGGCCGGCCAGTAGCCAGTGGTGGGTATCAATCGCCAGAAGGCTGCCGCGAAGCTCGGCGAGGGAGATGGAGCGGACTTCCTTGTACAGCAGGTAACCGGACAGGGCGACGGCGAGCAGGCCGATCAGCGTCCAGATCCAGTCGCTCTTCTTCATCTTCAACAGGACACTCCTAGCGCCCGCTAAAACGCGGTAGGCGAGCGATTGCGCGAAGCCGGATGGTCGGCCAGGGGCGCTGTCAGGAAGAAGCTGCCCCGGCGCGGCCGGGGCCTTAGTCTGTTACAAAGCGCCCATTTCAGGCAATTCGAGCGCTCAGGGTGGCCGGCTGCAGGCGGATGGCGATGAACTTCGAGGTGGGCGTGTGGCTGCCGGTGCCGACACTGGCCAGCGGTACCAGGGGGTTGGTCTCCGGATAGTAGGCGGCAGCCTGGCCCGGCGGGGTGTCGTAGGCGAGCAGGGTGAAACCGCGCACGCGCCGCTCGATGCCGTCGTCCCACAGCGAGACGATATCCACCTGCTGCCCCGGCGCGTAGCCCAGGCGGCGGATGTCCTGCGCGTTGACGAACAGCACCTCGCGCTGGCCCTTGACCCCGCGATAACGGTCATCCAGGCCATACAGGGTGGTGTTGTACTGGTCATGGGAGCGCAGGGTCTGCAGCACCAGGTCGGCCTGCTCGGCGCGTGCCTCGGGCGGCATCAGCTGGTCGGGCAGGGCGTGGGCGACGAAGCGTGCCTTGCCGCTGGCGGTGTGCCACTGGCGGCGCGCGGCGGCGTTGCCCAGATAGAAGCCGCCGGGCTGGGCGAGGCGGGCGTTGAAGTCGGCGAAGCCGGGAATGCAGTCGGCGATCAGCTGGCGGATGCGCGCGTAGTCCTCGATCAACCACAGCCAGTCCACCGGCTGGTTGCCGAGCAGGGCGTGGGCCATGCCGGCGATGATCGCCGGCTCCGAGCGCATCTCCCGCGACAGCGGTGACAGCTGGCCGTAGGAGGCGTGGATCATGCTGAAGGAATCTTCCACCGTCACTGCCTGCGACTGGCCCGCCTGCAGGTCGAGATCGGTGCGCCCCAGGCACGGCAGGATCAGCGCATGGCGGCCGTGCATCAGGTGGCTGCGGTTGAGCTTGGTGCTGATCTGCACGGTCAGCTCGCATTGCTGCAGGGCGGCGTGGGTGCGCGGGCTGTCCGGGGTGGCCTGGGCGAAGTTGCCGCCCAGGCCGATGAACACCCGGCTGCGCCCGGCGAGCATGGCCTCGATGGCTTCCACCGTGTTGTGCCCGGGCTGACGCGGTACCGGGAAGCCGAAGCGACGCTGCAGGGCGTCGAGCAGGAAGGCCGGCGGGCGCTCGTTGATGCCCATGGTGCGGTCGCCCTGCACGTTGCTGTGGCCGCGTACCGGGCACAGGCCGGCGCCGGGCTTGCCGAGGTTGCCGCGCAGCAGCATCAGGTTGGTGATTTCCTGGATGGTCGCCACCGAATGGCGGTGCTGGGTGATGCCCATGGCCCAGCAGGTGATGACCCGCTCGGCGCGCGCGTAGAGGCGTGCGGCCTGCTCGATCTCGCTGCGGCTGAGGCCGGATTGCTCCTCGATCTGTGCCCAGTCGCTGGCATCCACGGCGGCCAGCCAGTCGTCGAGGCCCGCGCAGTGCTGGTCGATGAAGGCCTGGTCGAACAGCGTGCCGGGCCGCTCGCGCTCCCACTGCAGCAGATACTTGGCCATGCCGCGCACGGCGGCCATGTCGCCACCCAGGCGCGGGCGGAAGTAGGCGCTGCTGGTCGGCGCCGAGCCGCCCGCGAGCATCTCCAGCGGGTGTTGCGGGTGCTGGAAGCGCTCCAGGCCACGCTCCTTCAGCGGGTTGAAGCAGACCACGCTGGCGCCGCGCTCGACCGCCTCGCGCAGCGGTTCGAGCATGCGCGGGTGGTTGGTGCCGGGGTTCTGGCCGAAGACGAAGATGGCGTCGGCCTTGGCGAAGTCATCGAAGGTCACCGTACCCTTGCCCACGCCGATGCTCTCGCCGAGCGCCACGCCGCTGGCCTCGTGGCACATGTTCGAGCAGTCGGGGAAGTTGTTGCTGCCAAAGGCGCGCACCATCAGCTGGTAGAGGAAGGCGGCCTCGTTGCTGGCCCGGCCCGAAGTGTAGAACTCGGCCTGGTCGGGGCTGTCCAGCTTATGCAGTTCGGCAGCGATGAGGGCGAAGGCGGCGTCCCAGCTGATCGGCACATAGCGGTCGCTTTCGGCGTCGTAACGCAGTGGTTCGATCAGCCGGCCCTGGTGCTCCAGCCAGTAGTCACTCTGTTCGCGCAGCTGGGCGACGCTGTAGCGGGCGAAGAACTCGCGGCCGATGCCGCGCCGCGTGGCTTCCCAGTTGACCGCCTTGGCGCCGTTTTCGCAGAACTTCACCAGATGGTGCTCGGGGGAGTCACCCCAGGCACAGCCGGGGCAGTCGAATCCGCCGTTCTGGTTGGTCTTGAGCAGCGCGCGCAGGTTCTTGAACGGCTGCTTGCTGTCCAGCCAGTGCTGGGTCACGGCGCGCAGCGCGCCCCAGCCGGCGGCCGGGCCGGTGTAAGGCTGGTAACGGGGCTGGCTCATGGGCGGGACTCCTCAGGCGCCGGGCTGTAGACCCGCGGCGCGCTGTGATGGGGCAGGTGGATCAGGTTCAGATGGTGGCGACGCGCCCAGTCCACGGTCAGCGCGGTGGGCGCGGACAGGCTGACCAGGGTGGCGATGCCGCAGCGCACGGCCTTGTGCAGCAGTTCCAGGCTGCAGCGGCTGGTGACCACGGCAAAGCCGGCATGGGTTGCCTGGCCGGAGCGGGCGAGGGCGCCGATCAGCTTGTCCAGGGCGTTATGCCGGCCAATGTCTTCACGGCACAGGGCGATCTCGCCGCTGGCGTCGACGAACAGCGCGGCGTGCAGTGCGCCACTGCTGCGGGCGCCTTGCTGGGCCGCGCCAATGCGTTCGCGCAGCGCGTGCAGATGGCTGGCCGGCGGCAGGTTGCTCGGCGCCAGGGCCTTGAGCTGGGGCAGGGCCTGCTCCAGCGCTTCCACGCCACACAGGCCGCAGCCGCTGTTGCCGGCCAGATGACGACGCTGCTGCTTGAGCCGCCAGAACGCGCGGCTGCTGATGCGCAGCTGTGCCTGGTGGGCGCTGTCGGTGCCGCTCAGCTGGATGTCATAGATGTCGTCGATGGAGTCGATCAAACCCGTGCTCAGACTGAAGCCGATGGCGAAGTCGTCGAGGTCGTCCGGGGACACCATCATCACGGTATGGTTGAGCTCGTTGTAGCTCAGCGCCAGGGCGCATTCGCTGGCCAGCTCGGCACTGGCGCAGTGGTGTTGCGGACCCAGTTCGGCATAGGCGTAGCCGGGGGTGGAGAGAGACACGGCAGGCATGAGGGCGGCCCTTCTGTCGAGGGAGTCGTCTCAGCCTAGGGCCGGTGTCGGGCCGCGTCTAATCGCTGTGGTCGATGCGCTGATCGATAGGCTCTATCGACCTGTCGGCCAGCAGGGTACGGGCCGCGTTGAAACAGGCTTCGGCCAGCGCCGAACGTGGTGCCGCCCGGCGCAGGATCAGGCCCAGCGGTGCCAGGGTTTGTGCCGCGTCAATGGGGCTCAGGTTCAGGCCTTCGGCCAGGCTGTCCAGACCGCTGTGCAGCGGTAGCACCGCGCAGCACAGGCCGGCGCTCACGGCCTGCAGCAGCTGATGAACGGCATCGGTTTCCAGGCGCGGCTGCGGGTTCAGGCCGCGGCTGCGCAGGGCGTGGTCGATGGACTGGCGAAAGTGCATGCCGCTCGACAGCAGGCCGAGTGGCTGCGCGGCCACGGCTTCCCAGCTCAGGTTGGCTGGGTCGATGCTGAAGTGGCGACGGTCGTACAGCAGCCCCATGCGTGTGTCAGCCAGGGCCAGGCTGTCGAAGTGTTCGCGGTCGAGGCGTTCCAGGTAGGACAGGCCGAGGTCGAGCTGGTTGCTGGCCAGACGCTCGAGAATCTGCTCGCTGCTCAGGGCGAACAGGCGAAAGCGCAGCTCCGGGTGCTCGCTGGCAAACAGGCGGAGCAGGCGCATCGGGTCGAAGCCGGCCAGCGGTACCACGCCCAGGCGCAGGGTGCCGACCAGTTGCCCACGACAGGCCGCCGCCTCGGCATACAGCCCGTCCTGGGCGGCGAGCAGGCCGCGAGCCCAGGCCAGGATGCGCCGACCTTCCTCGGTAAAACCTTCGAAACGCTGGCCACGTCGCACCAGTGCCAGGCCCAGCTCTTCCTCCAGATTGCGCAGGCGCATGGACAGCGTCGGCTGGGTCACATGGCAGCGTGCGGCGGCCTGGCCAAAATGGCCGGTCTCCTCCAGTGCGACAAGGAATCTGAGCTGCTTAATGTCCATGGGAGGCGTCCGTGGCGAGGCTGGTGTCGACCATAACGGCCTGCCGGCCGCCTGTCAGTGAGTGTCAAATATATAAAACTGTCTTTTGCGTGCTGATAACAAAACTTCACAGATTTCATCGCCTTATAAATCGCTGCCTGCAGGGTTGATGAAAATGCTCAGGCTGTTCGTCATTTTTGTTTGACATATTTGACGTTTTTGCCAGACTGCGCGGCCCGAGTCGCCGGGATCATCGGTGCCCCGACTCTATGCAGGGCCAGGATGGCCACAACAATAACCCTGTGATCTACCGTCCAGCCCCTGTCAGGCTGTTGGAAAAACTACCTGCGTTGCCATCGCTGCGTTAAAAACAGGCTCAAAATGCTCATTTACCGCTCGTAAACTGCGCTTTTTCGCCTGTTTTTGCCTTGCGCTGGCTGCCTCGCCAACGTTTTTTCAACACCCTTCTACGCCTAGCGGGGAAGCATGCGGTGGATCGAGTTCTGGAACAGGACAACATGCTGATCTGGTTCGTCGCGCTGTATCTACTGGCCACCGTGGCCATCGGTTTTTATGCCTCCACGCGGGTGAAGAACACCCGTGACTTCGCCTCCGGCGGTCGCAGCATGGGCTTCCCCATCGTCGCCGCCATGGTGTTCGCCACCTGGTTCGGCTCCGAGGCGGTGTTGGGTATTCCCGCCACCTTCCTCGAAGAAGGCTTCGCTGGCATCGTCGAAGACCCCTTCGGCTCCTTCTGGTGCCTGTTCCTGGTGGGCGCGATCATCGCGCGCCCGCTGTACCGCCTGAACCTGCTGACCATCGGCGACTACTTCAAGAAGCGCTATGGCTCGCAGGTCGAGCTGATCGTCAGTCTGGTCATCGTGTTGTCCTACCTGGGCTGGATCGCTGCCCAGCTGATCGCCCTCGGCGTGGTGTTCAACGTGATCTCCGACGGCGCCATCAGCACCACCCAGGGCATGCTGCTCGGCACCTTCATCGTGCTGCTGTACACCCTGTTCGGCGGCATGTGGTCGATCGCCCTGACCGACTTCTTCCAGATGATCATCATTGTGGTTGGCCTGATTTACCTGGTCTGGCTGTTCAGTGACATGGCCGGCGGCGCCGATCTGGTGATCAGCCAGGCGGCCAGCGAAGGCAAGTTCACCTTCATGCACAGCTTCGAGCCGAAGGACATCGTCGCCTTCATCGGCGCGGCGGTGACCATGATGCTCGGCTCCATCCCGCAGCAGGACGTGTACCAGCGCGTGATGTCGGCGAAGAACGAGAATGTCGCCGCGCGTGCCTCGATGGCCGGCGCCGTGTTCTACCTGGGCTTCTGCATGTTGCCGATCTTCCTGGTGTATGCCGCCTCGATGATCGACCCGGCGCTGGTGCAGAAGTGGCTGGCCGAGGATTCGCAGATGATCCTGCCGCTGATGATCCTGGAGAAGACTCCGCTGATCGCGCAGATCTTCTTCTTCGGTGCACTGCTCTCGGCGATCATGTCGACCGCTTCCGGCACGCTGCTGGCACCGTCGGTGACCCTGGCCGAGAACGTGTTCAAGCGCTTCCTGCCGGAACTCAACGACAAGCAGTTCCTGTTGCTGATGCGCTGCACCATCCTGGCTTGCGCTGTAGGCACCCTGATCTTTGCCCTGAATTCCAATGCCAGCATCTACGAGATGGTCGGCAGCGCTTACTGCGTGACGCTGGTCGCCGCCGTGGTGCCGCTGTTCGCCGGCCTGTTCTGGAAACGTGCCACCACCCAGGGGGCTCTGGTGTCCATCGCCTTCGGCCTGGTTTCCTGGATCTACCTGGAGTTCACCTGGACCGATGAGGCCTTCTGGCCGCCGCAGCTGGCTGGCCTGCTGTTCAGCCTGGCGGGCATGGTCATCGGTTCCCTGCTGCCGCAGTTCAAGCGCAACGACAACGACCTGCTGGCCGCTCAGCCGCAGTAAGTCTCGTGTGCTGACAGAAAAGACCCCGCCTCGGCGGGGTCTTTTCGTTTCGGCTGGCAATCCGGGGTGGATAGCGCTCCTCTCCCACGAGAGGGAGAGGGCAGGGATAACTCGATGATTCCGCCTGGCCGGAGTAGCCCGGATGCAATCCGGGAGCGGAACCGCCTGCCTCCCCGGATTGCATCCGGGCTACCAAGTTTCAGCTGAGTCGGCGCAGCAGCAGATCGCCCTCCAGCAGGGCCAGGCTGCGCTGGATGCCGGCAAAGACCGAGCAGTGGCCGGCGCTGGCTACCTGGGCACAGCTGATGTGCCAGGCGAAATCGTCCGGTCCGGCGCCGGGTGGGCTGATGGCCAGCTGGCGGGTGCTGCCGCCGCCGTTCTTCCAGGGGGTAGTTGCTCAAGGTCGATGAGGTGGGTGGTCGTGGCTGTTCCTGCTTAATGTATATACATAGTTTCGCGGAAGGCAGCTTGCCGTCCAGGTGCCATGATTGCCAGCTTGTGTGTTCATTCATGGTTCCGCTGGAGGGTGGCTGCGACGTGGGGGCTTGACGACTTATCGGTCACGGTTTAAATGTATATACATTAATGCCGAGGATAGCTTTGCAATGTCCCAGTCTTCCCACCAGCGCCTGCTCTGGCGCGACGTGCAACTCTTCGATGGCCTGCAGGTGCTGGCCGAGCCCATGGCCGTGCTGGTCGAAGACGGACGCGTCGCCGGCCTGTGGTCCGAGCGCGAGTTCGACCCGGCGCTGGCCGCGGGCGCCGAGAAGGCCGGCCGTGGCGGGGTGATGACCCCCGGCCTGGTCGACTGCCATACCCACCTGGTGTACGCCGGCGACCGCGCCGGCGAATTCGAGCAGCGCCTGGAAGGGGTGAGCTACGAGCAGATCGCCAAGGCCGGCGGCGGCATTCTCAGCACCGTGCGCGCCACTCGCGCGGCCAGCGAGGACGAACTGATCGCCGCCAGCCTGCCGCGCCTCGACGCGCTGCTGGCAGATGGCGTGACCACGGTGGAGATCAAGTCCGGCTACGGCCTGACCCTGGTCGACGAACTGAAGATGCTGCGTGTCGCCCGCCGCCTCGGCGAGCTGCGCCCGGTGCGCGTCACCACCACCCTGCTCGGCGCACACGCGCTGCCGCCGGAGTACGCCAGCCGTGCCGACGACTACGTGAGCCTGGTCTGCGACGAGATGATCCCGGCCGCCGCCGAGGCCAAGTTGGCCGACGCGGTGGATGTGTTCTGCGAAGGCATCGGCTTCTCCCCGGCGCAGTGCGAGCGCATCTACCAAGCGGCCCAGGCCCACGGCCTGGCGATCAAGGCGCATGCCGAGCAGCTGTCCAATCTCGGCGGCAGCGCCCTGGCCGCTAGCTACGGCGCGCTGTCCGCCGACCATATCGAATACCTCGACGAGGCCGGCGTGCGCGCCATGGCCGAGGCCGGCACTGTCGCCGTGCTGCTGCCCGGCGCCTTCCATGTGCTGCGCGAGACCCAGCTGCCGCCGATCGAGCTGCTGCGCCGGCACAAAGTGCCGATGGCCGTGGCCAGCGACGCCAACCCCGGCACCTCGCCGATCTGCATGCCCAGCCTGATGGCCAACCTGGCCTGCACCCTGTTCCGCCTGACCCCGCGCGAAGCCCTGAGCGGCATGACCGCGCACGCCGCCCGCGCCCTCGGCCGCCCCGACCTGGGGCGGATCGAGGTGGGTTCACCCGCCGACCTGTGTCTGTGGGACATCCATCACCCGGCCGAACTGGCCTACGCGGTGCAGGCCGGTCGCCTGCGCCAGCGCATCTTCAATGGAGCCGTGACCCATGCTCGCTGATCGCTTCTCCCTCGACGCCTGGACCGGACGCACCGACCCCGAGCCGGACAGCCCGCGCTGGCACCAGCGCATCCAGGCGCTGGCCGAAGGCAGCGAGCCGGGCCTGGCCCTGCTCGGCTTTGCCTGCGACGAAGGTGTACGGCGTAACCACGGCCGCGTCGGCGCCGCCGCCGGCCCGCTGGCCCTGCGCAAGGCCCTGGCCAACCTGGCCTGGCACCGCGAGGCACCGGCCTACGACGCCGGCGACGTGACCTGCGAGGACGGCGACCTGGCCGCCGCCCAGGCGCGCCTGGCCCAGGTCGTCTGCGCGTTGCTGGATGCCGGCCATCTGCCGCTGGTGCTCGGTGGCGGCCACGAAGTGGCCTTCGGCAGCTGGTCCGGACTGGCCGAGCATTTCTCCGGCAACACCGCCCCGAAGATCGGCATCGTCAATTTCGACGCCCATTTCGACCTGCGCGACCCGGCCCATGTGCAGTCCTCCGGTACCCCCTTCGCCCAGATCGCCGAACAGTGCCAGGCCCGTGGCTGGCCGTTCCGCTACGCCTGCCTGGGTGTCAGCCGCGCCAGCAACACCCGCGCGCTGTTCAGTCGCGCCGCCGAACTGGGCGTGTTGGTGCGCGAGGACCGCGAGATGCGCGAGGCCGGCCTGGCCGCTATCGCCGACGAGCTGGACGCCTTCCTCGCCGACTGCGACGCGCTGTACCTGACCATCGACATCGACGTGCTGCCGGCCTGCGAGGCCCCGGGCGTCAGCGCCCCGGCCGCGCGGGGTGTGCCGCTGGCGCTGCTCGAACCACTGCTGGAACGCCTGCGTGATAGCGGCAAGCTGCGCCTGGTGGACTTCGCCGAGCTCAACCCGACTTACGACATCGACAATCGCACCGCCAAAGCGGCGGCGCGCCTGATTCATCTGCTCAGCCTCTGAGCGCCGAACAACAAGAGGAAACCGCTGTGACCACCAAATACCGCGACGTTGAAATCCGCGCCCCGCGCGGCACCGAATTGAATGCCAAGAGCTGGCTGACCGAAGCGCCGCTGCGCATGCTTATGAACAACCTCGACCCGGAAGTGGCCGAGAACCCCAAGGAACTGGTGGTGTACGGTGGCATCGGCCGCGCCGCGCGTAACTGGGAGTGCTTTGATGCGATCGTCGAGAGCCTGAAGGAGCTGAACGACGACGAGACCCTGCTGGTGCAGTCCGGCAAGCCGGTCGGCGTGTTTCGCACCCACAAGGACGCCCCGCGCGTGCTGATCGCCAACTCCAACCTGGTGCCGCACTGGGCCAACTGGGAACACTTCAACGAACTGGATGCCAAGGGCTTGGCCATGTACGGCCAGATGACCGCCGGCAGCTGGATCTACATCGGCAGCCAGGGCATCGTTCAGGGCACCTACGAGACCTTCGTCGAGGCCGGTCGCCAGCACTATGACGGCAACCTCAAGGGTCGCTGGGTGCTCACCGCCGGTCTCGGCGGCATGGGCGGCGCCCAGCCGCTGGCCGCGACCCTGGCCGGCGCCTGCTCGCTGAACATCGAATGCCAGCAGACCAGCATCGACTTCCGCCTGCGCAGCCGCTACGTCGATGAGCAGGCCACCGATCTGGACGACGCCCTGGCGCGCATCGCCAAGTACTGCGCCGAAGGCAAGGCCATCTCCGTCGCCTTGCTGGGCAACGCCGCCGAGATCCTGCCGGAACTGGTACGCCGTGGCGTGCGCCCGGATATGGTCACCGACCAGACCAGCGCCCACGACCCGCTCAACGGCTACCTGCCGATCGGCTGGACCTGGGCCGAGTACAAGGACCGCGCCGCCACCGACCCGCAAGCCGTGGTCAAGGCCGCCAAGCAGTCGATGGCCGTGCACGTGCAGGCCATGCTCGACTTCCAGAAGATGGGCGTGCCGACCTTCGATTACGGCAACAACATCCGCCAGATGGCCAAGGAAGAGGGCGTGGCCAACGCCTTCGACTTCCCCGGCTTCGTCCCGGCCTATATCCGTCCGCTGTTCTGCCGCGGCGTCGGCCCGTTCCGCTGGGCGGCGCTGTCCGGCGATCCGCAGGACATCTACAAGACCGACGCCAAGGTCAAGGAACTGATCCCGGACGACGAGCACCTGCACCGCTGGCTGGATATGGCCAGGGAACGTATTTCCTTCCAGGGCCTGCCGGCGCGTATCTGCTGGGTCGGCCTGGGCCTGCGTGCCAAGCTCGGCCTGGCCTTCAACGAAATGGTCCGCAGCGGCGAGCTGTCCGCGCCGGTGGTGATCGGCCGCGACCATCTGGACAGCGGCTCGGTAGCCAGCCCCAACCGCGAGACCGAGGCGATGCAGGACGGCTCCGACGCCGTGTCCGACTGGCCGCTGCTCAACGCCCTGCTCAACACCGCCAGCGGCGCCACCTGGGTTTCGCTGCACCATGGCGGCGGCGTGGGCATGGGCTTCTCCCAGCACTCCGGCGTGGTGATCGTCTGTGACGGCAGCGACGAGGCCGCCGCCCGTATCGCCCGCGTGCTGACCAACGACCCGGGCACTGGCGTCATGCGTCACGCCGATGCCGGTTACCAGATAGCCATCGATTGCGCCAAGGAGCAGGGCCTGAAGCTGCCGATGATCGGCTGAGAACTTGCCCTAAGCCTGCTGCGCGTCGGCCAAACGGCGCTGCAAACGGCTTCGGGCTGCTCATTTACCACTATTAAACTCCGCGCCCTCAGCCATTTGCGCCACCCTTTGGCTCTAGCTCGCGAGGCTTTGAACAAGTTCTGTGGGATAAAGAATTATGAATACCCTGAATCTGAAACCCGGCCAGCTGACCCTGGCCGACCTGCGCGCCGTCTACCAAGCCCCGGTGCGCCTGACCCTGGACGCGAGCGCCCACGAGGCGATCGAGGCCAGCGTCGCCTGCGTCGAGAACATCATCGCCGAGGGCCGCACCGCCTACGGCATCAACACCGGTTTCGGCCTGCTGGCCTCGACCCGCATCGCCAACGCCGACCTGGAGAAACTGCAGCGCTCGCTGGTGCTGTCGCACGCCGCCGGCATCGGCGAGCCGTTGGACGACGCCATGGTGCGGCTGATCATGGTGCTGAAGATCAACAGCCTGGCGCGCGGTTTCTCCGGCATCCGGCGCAAGGTGATCGACGCGCTGATTGCTCTGGTCAACGCCGAGGTCTATCCGCACATTCCGCTGAAAGGCTCGGTCGGTGCTTCCGGCGACCTGGCGCCGCTGGCGCATATGTCCCTGGTCCTGCTCGGCGAGAGCCAGGCGCGCTACAAAGGCGAATGGCTGCCGGCCACCGAGGCGCTGGCCGTCGCCGGCCTGGAGCCGATGACCCTGGCCGCCAAGGAGGGCCTGGCCCTGCTCAACGGCACCCAGGTGTCCACCGCCTACGCTCTGCGCGGCCTGTTCGAGGGCGAAGACCTGTACGCCGCGGCCAGCGTCTGCGGCGCCCTCAGCGTGGAGGCCATGCTCGGTTCGCGCTCGCCCTTCGATGCGCGCATCCATGCCGCCCGTGGCCAGCGCGGGCAGATCGACGCCGCCAGCGCCTTCCGCCACCTGCTCGGTGCCAGCAGCGAGATCGGCCGTTCCCACGCCGCCTGCGACAAGGTGCAGGACCCCTACTCGCTGCGCTGCCAGCCGCAGGTCATGGGCGCCTGCCTGACCCAATTGCGCCAGGCCGCCGAAGTGCTGGCGGTTGAGGCCAACGCAGTGTCGGACAACCCGCTGGTGTTCGCTGCCGAAGGCGAGGTGATCTCCGGTGGCAACTTCCACGCCGAGCCGGTGGCCATGGCCGCCGACAACATCGCCCTGGCCATCGCCGAAATCGGCTCGCTGTCCGAGCGCCGTATCTCGCTGATGATGGACAAGCACATGTCGCAGCTGCCGCCGTTCCTGGTGGCCAACGGTGGCGTCAACTCCGGCTTCATGATCGCCCAGGTCACCGCCGCGGCGCTGGCCAGCGACAACAAGGCCCTGGCTCACCCGCACAGCGTCGACAGCCTGCCGACCTCGGCCAACCAGGAAGACCACGTGTCGATGGCGCCTGGCGCCGGCAAGCGCCTGTGGGAAATGGCCGCCAACACCCGCGGCATCCTCGCCGTCGAGTGGCTGGGCGCCTGTCAGGGCCTGGACTTCCGCGAAGGCCTGAAGAGCACCCCGGCGCTGGAACAGGCCCGCCAGGTACTGCGCGCCAAGGTGCCGTACTACGTCGAGGACCGCTTCTTCGCCCCGGACATCGCCGCGGCCAACGACCTGCTCGGCGAGCGCGTGCTTAGCCACCTGCTGCCGGCCGGTTTGCTGCCCTCGGTGTAGTGGGTAGGTTGGGTCGGGCCGCGTAGGTTGAGCGCAGCGAAGCCCAACGATCGTGGCCTTGGTCGCCGGGAAAGCTGGCGCGCCCCTGTTGGGCTTCGTCGCGTCGCTCCTCAACCCAACCTACTTCCAGTCGCCGGTGGAAATCGCTACGCGGGTTTCCAACCTGCGTAGGATGTTGTAGCCGTCGGTGTAATAAGGCGGAGCGGCGGGCAGGGTGGATGCGGATAGCCCCCTCTCCCACAAGTGGGAGAGGGGAGATCCGCCGTAGCCCGGATGCAATCCGGGGCCGGATCTGCCGATTCCCCGGATAGCACCCGGGCTACTTGCAGCTGGGAGAGAGCAGACCCGCTCCGTTATCATCCGCCGCAACCGGGTATTTCCAAGGAGCCGCCGTGACCAGCACCACCCCGCGCTACAAGGCCATCGAGGATTTCCTCCTGCAGCGCATTCACGACGGCACCTACCCGGTCAATCACCAGATTCCCCCCGAAGAACAGCTGGCGCGCGACTTCGGCGTCAGTCGCATGACCGCCAACAAGGCCATCCAGCATCTGGTGCAGCAGGGCTACCTGCTGCGTCAGGCCGGCCTGGGCACCTTCGTCACCGACCGCAAGGCCGAATCCTCGCTGCACGACGTGCTCAATATCGCCAGCGAGGTGCGCGCGCGCGGCCACGACTACAGCAACGACGTGATTCGTTGCGAGGCCGTGGCTGCCGACGACGAGGTGGCCCTGCGCCTGGGCCTGCGCCTGGGCGCCCAGGTGTTCCACAGCATTCTGGTGCACCGTGAAAACGGCGTACCGATCCAGCTGGAGGATCGCTTCGTCAACCCGCGCTGGGTGCCGCATTACCTGGATGCCGACTTCAGCCAGCAGACGCCCAACGAAGTGCTGGTCGCCAGCTGCCCGATCAGTGACGTGGAACATGTGGTCGAGGCTGTACTGGTCGACGCGCAGACCGCCGCCTGGCTGGACATGCAGCCGAGCATGCCGTGCCTGTCGATGATCCGCCGCACCTGGTCGGACGAGCATCTGATCAGCTACGCACGGCTGATCCACCCCGGCGAGCGCTACAAGCTGCGCTCCAGCAGCAAGCGCCGCTGATTGTTCACTGTCGCCCGTTTTCTACCGGGCAACTGCGCCACTGCCGGCTATTCTGCGAGTAATCCGGCGGAACCGGATGTCGGGTGTAGATCAGCACAAGGGGGCGTCATGCGTGCATTTCTAATGGGGGTTGGGGGTTGGTTGGGCTTTTTGGCCCTGGGGGTACAGGCTGAACCCTTGCGTTTGACGGAAGTGGATATGGAGGAAAAGGTCAACGGTGTGCTGGCGCTGATGTCTTTTTCGGTGGTGCCGGATCTGGCTTCCAGTTCGCTCAGCTTCAATGATGCGCAAAGCGATAACCCGGACCTGACCATGGTCCAGTTTGGCGGTGGCGCGACCATGGGCGAAGACTTCCCGCTCTACCTGGAGGGCTCGGCCGCCTACAGCCGCTACGACCCGCGCTTCATCCTCACCAACGGCCAGGACAGCCGCCGCGTGCCGCTGAAATGGACCACGGTGTCGGCTACCGGCGGCATCGGCTGGGACTTTGCCCTGAACGACGAGTGGGTGCTGCGGCCCATCGCCAACTTCTCACTGGGCTACATGAGCAGCGATATCAACCTGGCCCGGGTCTTCGTCAACCAGCGCTTCGACCGCGACATCGAGTTCCTCGATGACGGCCACATGAAGGTCGGCGGCCTCGGCGGTTCGCTGATGCTCGACTGGGAGCGAGTGCGCCCCGACTACGAAGTGGATCTGGAGCTGCGCTACAGCAACATCGAACTGCACAACATCGGCGGCGACAACGGCATCGACGGCTCGGCCAGTGCCGAGGCCACCAACCTGTGGGCGCGCTGGCGGGCGCCGACCGGCATCGTCACCCTGCAACGACCGCTGCGCTATGTGCTGGAACACTCCTATTCCGAATACCTGGGCGACCAGCGCGGGGCGCTCGGCTTCGACCGTCTGTTCACCGTAGGTGCCGGTGTCGAGCTGGATTCCAGCGCCTACGACGTGATCATCACCCGCACCCGTTTAGTGATGCGCTACATGTGGGGCAACAACGTGCACGGTACTTCTGTGGGGCTGGCTGTCAGTTTCTGAGAGGGGCTTTTGGCATCAAACTGCCATATTAGACAGCTCCCAAATCACGGCTAGTCTCAAAAAGTCTCTTGGCATTGCGAGAGGCACACCATAGGGAGATAGCGTGATGCGACTGTTTAAACAACTCACGTTGGTTGCTGCCGCGTTCGTGGCGACAACCGCAGTAGCGGCGGAAAAACCCAACATTCTGGTGATCTGGGGCGACGACATCGGCACCTGGAACATCAGCCACAACAACCGCGGCATGATGGGTTACCAGACACCCAATATCGACCGCATCGCCAAGGAAGGACTGTCCTTCACCGATTATTACGGCCAGCAGAGCTGCACTGCCGGCCGGGCGGCCTTTATCGGCGGCAATGTGCCGGTGCGTACCGGCATGACCAAGGTCGGGCTGCCAGGTGCCGAACAGGGCTGGCAGAAGACCGACGTGACCATGGCCACCGTGCTCAAGAGCCAGGGTTATGCCACCGGTCAGTTCGGCAAGAATCACCAGGGCGACCGTGATGAGCACCTGCCGACCCAGCATGGTTTCGACGAATTCCTCGGTAACCTCTATCACCTCAATGCCGAGGAAGAGCCGGAGAATCGTGACTATCCGGGCGACATGAAGCTGGCCAACGGCAAAACCTTCCGCGAGCAATTCGGCCCGCGCGGCGTGCTGCATGCCACCGCCGACGGCAAGATCGAGGACACCGGCCCGCTGACCAAGAAGCGCATGGAGACCATCGACGAGGAAACCGTCGCGGCCGCCATCAACTTCATCAAGAAGCAGAAGGAGGCGGACAAGCCATTCTTCGTCTGGTGGAACGCCACCCGCATGCACTTCCGCACCCATGTGAAGGAAGCCAACAAGGGTATTTCCGGCCCGAGCGGCGACGAGTACCACGATGGCATGGTCGAACACGATCGGATGGTGGGTGAACTGCTCAAGACTCTGGATGACCTGGGCATCGCCGAAAACACCATCGTGATGTATTCAACCGACAACGGCCCGCACTTCAATACCTGGCCGGACGCCGCCAATACGCCGTTCCGCAGCGAGAAAAACTCCAACTGGGAGGGGGCCTACCGTGTGCCGACCTTCGTGCGCTGGCCAGGCAAGTTCCCGGCAGACAAGACCCTCAATGGCATCGTCAGCCATGAGGACTGGCTGCCGACCTTCGCCCGTATCGCCGGCGCACCGGACATCAAGGACAAGCTGCTCAAGGGTGTCGAGCTGAACGGGCGCAAGTATCGCAACTATATCGACGGCTATGACCAGACCGATTACCTGATGGGCAAGGGCGAAGCCCCACGCAAGGAATTCTGGTACGTCAATGACGATGGCCAGATCGTGGCGGCACGCTATGACGACTGGAAGGTTGTGTTCCTGGAGAACCGCGGCCAGGCGTTCGAGGTGTGGCGCGAACCCTTCACCGAGCTGCGCGTGCCGTTGATTTTCAACCTGCGCCGCGACCCGTTCGAGAAGGCACAGCACAACTCCAACACCTATAACGACTGGGTGCTGGAGCGGGCTTTTGTGATCGTGCCGATTCAGGCCATGGCTGCGCGATTCCTGCAAACCATGAAGGATTATCCGCCTAGCCAGACGCCAGGTTCGTTCAACCTGAGCTCCATCGAGGCCAAGCTCAAGGCCGGTGCGGGTCACTGAGTCGCATGTCACTCTACTGACAGGTCGGGCAATCCGGCCTGCTATCCAGGGGCTCACTCGTCTGGCACGTTGAGCCCCTGTTCATTTCTGTGATGAAACCTGCTTGCCCCGAACCGTCCAAGGTCGCGGCCAAGGCCCCTCCTACAAAAACAGCACGTGCCTGACCAGGGCGTCAGGCTCTGCGAGCGCAGCCGGCGCCTCCTGCTCTACAATCGGGATTTTTCGCCAGACCAAGGAGCTGCCGTGGAGTCGGTCATCGCGGTCGAGAACCTGAATAAGACGTACAAATCCGGCCATCCGGCCCTGAAGAACATCAACCTGGACATCCGCAAGGGCGAAATCTTCGCCCTGCTCGGCCCCAACGGCGCCGGCAAGACCACCCTGATCAGCATCATCTGCGGCATCGTCAATCCGGGCGAGGGCAGCGTGCGGGTGGCCGGGCATGACATCAAGGCTGCCTACCGCGCGGCGCGCTCGGCCATCGGCCTGGTGCCGCAGGAGCTGGTCAACGACGTGTTCGAAACCGTCTGGGCCACGGTCAGATTCAGCCGCGGCCTGTTCGGCAAGAAGCCGGACGACGCCTACCTGCAGCAGCTGCTCAAGGAGTTGTCGCTGTGGGACAAGCGTGACGCCAAGATCTTCGAGTTGTCCGGCGGTATGAAGCGTCGGGTGATGATCGCCAAGGCGCTGTCCCATGAGCCGCAGATCCTGTTCCTCGACGAACCCACTGCGGGCGTCGACGTCGAGCTGCGCCGCGACATGTGGAACATGGTGCGCCAGCTGCGCGAGCGCGGCGTGACCATCATCCTCACCACCCACTACATCGAAGAAGCCGAGGAGATGGCCGATCGCATCGGCGTGATCCGCAAGGGCGAGATCCTGCTGGTGGAAGACAAGCAGACCCTGATGCATCGCCTGGGCAAGAAGCAGCTGCTGCTGCAGCTCAAGCAGCCGCTGGCCTGCGTGCCGGCCGAGCTGGCCAGCTATGGTCTGGAGCTGACCGACGAGGGCCACGCCCTGGTGTTCACCTTCGACGCTCAGCGCGAGCACACCGGCATCGCCGAACTGCTCAAGGACCTGGCCCAGCACGGCATCGACTTCAAGGACCTGCAGTCCAGCGAGAGCTCGCTGGAAGACATCTTCGTCAGCCTGGTGCACGACAAGGAACGCGCATGAACCTCTACGCCATCAAATCCATCTACCTGTTCGAGCTGCACCGCACCTGGCGCACCCTGTTGCAGAGCATCGCCACCCCGGTGATTTCCACCTCGCTGTACTTCGTGGTGTTCGGCTCGGCCATCGGTTCGAGCATGACCGAGGTGCACGGCGTCAGCTACGGCGCCTTCATCGTCCCGGGCCTGATCATGCTGGCGCTGCTCACCGAGAGTATCGGCAATGCCTCGTTCGGCATCTACATGCCCAAGTACTCGGGGACCATCTACGAGCTGCTGTCGGCGCCGGTGTCGTTCTTCGAGATCCTGCTCGGCTATGTCGGCGCGGCGGCGACCAAGTCGGTGATCCTCGGCCTGATCATCTTCCTCACCTCGCGGCTGTTCGTCGATTTCGAGGTGGCGCACCCGTTCTGGGCGCTGGCGCTGCTGGTGCTGACGGCCATCACCTTCTGCCTGTTCGGCTTCATCATCGGCGTGTGGGCCGATGGCTGGGAGAAGCTGCAGATCGTCCCGGCGCTGATCGTCACCCCGCTGGCCTTCCTCGGCGGCAGCTTCTACTCGATCAGCATGCTGCCGGAGCTTTGGCAGAAGCTGACCCTGTTCAACCCGGTGGTGTACCTGATCAGCGCGTTCCGCTGGGCCTTCTTCGGCGTCGCCGACGTCAGCCTGGGCCTGAGCCTGGGGATGATCTTCGGTTTCCTGCTGGCCTGCGTGGCGGTGGTGAGCTGGATCTTCAAGACCGGCTATCGCCTGCGTCAGTAGTTGCAATCATGGAGCTGGCCTGTAGCGGCCAGCTCCACTGCGCCACGCAAGGTGGCGTCATGCGCTAAAGCGCTGCCCGGAAATCGCCGGGTGGTAGATCGGCTGGATCTTGTTCCCGGCCGGGTCCAGCAGGTGGAAGCTGTGGGCGCCGTCGCCATGGGCGAAGGGGCGATCGAGCAGGGTCACTCCGCATTCCTTGAAATAGGCATACCAGGCGTGCAGCTCGTCGAGGCTGTCGACCACGAAACCATAGTGATCGACCACCTGCACGCCGCTGCTCGGAGCATAGGCGCGACCCAGGGACAGGTTGTCGTTGCCGCAGGTCAGGTACACCAGGTCCTCGTTGGCGCGGTTGAGCACCTGCATGCCCAGTACGTCCACGTAGAAACGCTCGCACGCCTCCAGGTTGGGCACCAGGATCGCCACATGGCGCAGGCCGTTGAGTCTTCCGGGGCGGTTGGGCATCATGGATCTCCAGTTTGTATACAAAATTTAGTTAATATTCGTACAAAAGGAGAGATCATGTACAGCATCCTGCTCAAGACCCGTCTGCGTCCGGGGAGTCTCGACGCTTTCATGGACGCCATGCGCATCAATGCCGCCGCCTCGGTGCGCGACGAGCCGGGCTGCCTGGCCTTCGATGTGCTGCGCGACCGCCGCGAGGCGGATCTGGTCTGGCTGTACGAGGTGTACACCGACGAAGCGGCGCTGGATGCGCATATGCAGACCCCGCACTTCCTGGCCAGCCGGCCCCTGGTGGAGCCGCTGATCCTGGAGCAGTCGGTGATCGAGGCGGACGTGCTGGCGTTCAACCCGCGCGGTTGAGCCGAGGCACCTGCCTGGTGTTGGAGGGCTAGCCGCCCGGCGGTTGCGGCCGGACGGTTCGCAGTTTGAGGCGCTTAGAAGTGCGCTTTGACCAACAGGCTGATGGCGCTCTGGTCGGTGCCGCCGAGGATTTCGTCGCCGAGGAAGCTGTCGTCGTCGATGCCGTACTTGTCGCTCCAGTAGTCGTATTCCACGCCCACGTAGACTTTCTGGCCGAAGCCGAAGGCCTTGGCTACGTCGTACTTGATCTGCGGGTTGAAGTGCAGGTTGGCGTGGTAGCTGTCGTCGTTGTCGACGACCCAGTCCATGAAGCCGTCGATGACCAGGTCGGAGTTGCCGACCGGGATGGTGTAGCTCCACACCGGGGTGATCTGCCAGACGTTGTCGCCGTCGCGCTTGCCGTCGGTGGTGCGCAGGTAGGTGTTGAGCTGGAAGTAGTCGAAGCCGGGGATGGCCAGGTCGATGGCCGGGCCGATCAGGTAGGACTCGACGTCGTCTTCGCCGAACTCGTAGGTGGTGGAGATCAGTACGTCCTTGACGATGCCGAAGGACAGGTCGCTGCCAGTCATCTTGCCCAGGGAGAAGCGCGGGCTGAATTCGCCGTAGAAAGTGTGGCCGTCGCCGGCGCCGTTGGTGGCGTCGGTGTTGTACTTGATACCGTCGACGAAGAAGAACAGGTCACCGAAGCTCCAGCCGCTGGCGTGCTCGAAGGTCACGGTCTGCTGCTTGGGCGGGTCGATGGTGAAGTCGATGCCGTTGAGGTAGGTGAGGCTGTTGTCCTGCCATTGTAGGAGGTCGCCGGCGTGGCTTTGCTGGGCGGCGAACAGGCTGCCGAGCAGCAGCAGCGAGGTGGTGGTGCGCTTCATTCACATGCTCCTAAAGGATCGGGGTCGGTTTCTCTGAACCTGTCTTATTGGTCAGCCTTTTCCCCTGAGCAAGAACGGCGCCAATTCCTGTCGAAATGGACAGAAATAGTCGAAAGTCATGACTTTTCCCCATGCTTGCCGGGAGAGCCGCGCCACGGCCGGCTCCGCCTGATGGGCGGGCCGGTTTTTCCTTCCGGGGCGGGGGCTGTGCAGCGCCGTTGCAGGCGCTGCGGGTGCAACACAATGGCGCAGGTTGGCGCCTTCATGCAGCGGGGCGGTGCTTAGAACCCGTTCAAAGTCTCGCGAGCTAGCGCCAGGCTAGGCAAAAACAGGTGAGGAGGCGCAGTTTACGAATGGTAAATGAGCATTCCGAACCTGTTTTTAACGACGAATGGCCGACGCGCAGCAGACTTTCAACGGGTTCTAGCGCACCAGGCGGGCGTCCATGCTGTTCTGCGCCAGGCGCTGGGCCTGTTCGCGGGTCATGCCCAGGCTGTCGTGCAGGGCGATGAAGTTCTCGGCGACATAGCCACCGAAGTAGGCCGGGTCGTCGGAATTCACCGTCACTTTCACCCCGCGTTCGAGCATGTGCAGGATGTTGTGCTGGCGCATGTCGTCGAACACGCAGAGCTTGATGTTGGACAGCGGGCACACGGTCAGCGGGATCTGCTCGTCGATGATGCGTTGCATCAGGCGCTCGTCCTCGATGGCACGCACGCCGTGGTCGATGCGCTCGATCTTGAGCAGGTCGAGGGCTTCCCAGATGTATTCGGGCGGGCCTTCCTCGCCGGCGTGGGCCACGGTCAGCAGGCCTTCGCTGCGGGCCTTGGCGAACACGCGCTCGAACAGGCGCGGCGGGAAGCCCATCTCGGAGCTGTCCAGGCCGACGGCGACGAAGGCGTCGCGGAACGGCATGGCCTGTTCCAGGGTCTTGAAGGCCTCCTCTTCGGAGAGGTGACGTAGGAAGCTGAGGATCAGGCCATGGCTGATGCCGAGTTGCTTCTGGCCGTCGACCAGCGCCTGCTGGATGCCACGCAGCACCACTTCGAAGGGGATGCCGCGGTCGGTGTGGGTCTGCGGGTCGAAGAAGGGCTCGGTGTGCACTACGCCCTGCTCCTTGCACTTGAGCAGGTAGGCCCAGGTCAGGTCGTAGAAGTCCTGCTCGGTACGCAGGACGTTGGCGCCCTGGTAGTAGAGGTCGAGGAATTCCTGCAGGTTGTTGAAGGCGTAGGCGCCGCGCAGGCTGTCGACGTCGGCCCAGGGCAGGGCGATCTTGTTGCGCTCGGCCAGGGCGAACAGCAGCTCGGGCTCCAGCGAGCCTTCCAGATGCAGGTGCAGTTCGGCCTTGGGTAGCTCATTGATCCATTGGTGCATGGGCAATTCTCGTCATCAGGCGTTGATGGGGCGCGCATTCTACCTGCGCGGCTAGGTTGTAACAGGGCCGGGTGTCGCCCGGTGGGTTGTAGGAGGGGGGCGTGGTGCAAACGCCCTCACGGTCGGTTCTGCTCTTTGTAGGAGGGGCTGGGCGGCACTCCGCCTTGGCCGCCACGCTTGGCTTTGCGCTTCTGTAGGAGGGGCCTTGGCCGCGACGGCGACCTGCACGATGTTAGTCGCGGCCAAGGCCCCTCCTACAAGTTTGGTGCTGCTTGGAGCTTCATCGCGGCTAAAGCGGAGTGCCGCCCAGCCCTCCCACAAAAAACAGACCTACCTTGTGGGAGGGGCTTTAGCCCCGATTGGGGCAGCTCGGTGGTGGGTCGTTGCCACCCAGCACTCCCACAAACACTCAGCCCTTGGCCTCTTCCCTGCGGTAAGCATAGGTCTCGGCGAAGCGCGAGAGCATGTAGGCGCTGCACGACACCGGCGGGTACTTGGCCGGGTTTTCCGCGCTGGAGCAGTTGGGCAGGCAGCTGATCTCGGTGTCCGGGTGCGGTTCGGCGAAGAAGGGCATGGAGTAGCGGTCGACGCCCAGCGGGCTGACGACCCGGTGCGGGGTGGACTTGTACCGGTCGTTGCTCCAGCGCGCCATCATGTCGCCGATGTTGACCACGTAGGTGCCTTCAATGGGCGGCGCGTCGATCCACTCGCCGTTGACGCTCTGTACCTGCAGGCCGCCGGCGTTGTCCTGGTACAGCAGGGTGACGCAGCCGTAGTCGGTGTGCGCGCCGGCGCCGGGCTGGTCGCTGCTGCTGGCCTGCTGGCGCGGCGGGTAGTGGATCATGCGCAGCACGCTGATCGGCTCGGCGAAGCGCTGGTCGAAGAAGTCTTCCTCGATCCCTAAGGCCTCGGCCATGGCGCGCAGCAGGGTCAGCGACAGCGCGTGCATGTCCTCGTAGTGGCCCTGCATCAGCGCCTGCCAGCCGGCAATGTCCGGGTGGCGGTTGGGGCCGCGCAGTTGCTTGCCGGCCAGCACGTCGGGGTGCTCGGCGGCCATGTGGAAACCCATGTCGAAGGTTTCCTTGAAGTCACTCGGTTGGGTCGGGTCGAGCTGCTCGGTGGCAATGGCGCCGTAGCCACGGTGGTGGGCGCTCTGGGTGATGTCGATGCGCAGCTTTTCCTCGGCCGGGCGGGCGAAGAAGTCCTCGGCGGCGGCCTTCAGTTCGGCGATGCGCGAGGGGGAAATCGGGTGGCCCTTGATGTAGTAGAAGCCCCATTCGCGGCAGGCGGTGTCGATCTGCCGGGCCACGGCCTGGCGGGCGGCGCGGTCGTTCTGGTACAGCGGGGCGATGTCGATGATGGGCAGTGAGTTCATGGTTGCTCCTGGCAGGTCTAGGTGCTGCGAGTCTTCTCGTACCCAGGGCAGCGGAAAGGGCGCCGAGGCGCCCTGGTGCGCGGTTCTTTCTCTGGGGAAAGGGACGGCGCGGTGGTGCTTGGTGGTGCATTGTGGGGCTTGTGTGGGAGCGACTTCAGTCGCGATAAGGGCCAGCTCGGAGTGGCCTGGTTAATCGCGGCTAAAGCCGCTCCCACAGGTTTTGTAGGAGGGGCCTTGGCCGCGACCGGGCCTGCACAAAAGCGTCGCGGCCAAGGCGGTTTGCCGCCCAGCCCCTCCTACGGGTGCTGCTTACTTCGGCAACTCGGCCGTGATGCCTTTGACGTAGTAGTTCATGCCCGCCAGTTCGGCGTTGCTGGCCGCTGCGCCTTCGGCGATCTTCACTGCACCGCTCTGGTCCATGATCGGGCCGGTGAACGGGTGGAAGGAGCCGTCCTTGATGCTGGCGATGATCTGCTCGGCTTCGGTTTTCACGTCAGCCGGGACCAGGTCGCTGATCGGCAGTTGGATGGTGCCTTCCGCCAGGCCACCCCAGTAGTCCTCGGATTTCCAGGTACCGTTCATGACCGCCTGGGCGCTCTTGATGTAGTGCGGACCCCAGTTGTTGACGATGGAGGTCAGTACGGCTTTCGGGCCGAAGTGAGCCATGTCCGAGGCGTAGCCCACGGCGTAGACGCCACGGCGCTCGGCGGTCTGGATCGGTGCCGGGCTGTCGGTGTGCTGGAACACCACGTCGACACCCTGGTCGATCAGGGCGTTGGCGGCGTCGGCTTCCTTGCCCGGATCGAACCAGGAGTTGACCCACACCACCTTGATTTCGGTGCCGGGGTTGTACTTGTCCAGGGCCAGCTGGATGGAGTTGATGTCGCGGATCACTTCCGGAATCGGGAAGGAGGCGATGTAGCCGATCTTCTTGGTCTTGGTCATCTTCGCCGCGAGGTAGCCACCGACGTAACGACCCTCATAGGAGGTCGACAGGTAGGTGCCGAGGTTCTTGTCCTGCTTGTAACCGGTGGCGTGTTCGAACGTCACTTTCGGGAACTGCTTGGCGACCTTGGCGGTGGGGTTCATGTAGCCGAACGAGGTGGTGAACACCAGGTCGTAGCCACCCTTGGCCATGTTGCGGATGACGCGCTCGGCGTCGGCGCCTTCGGCGACGTTTTCGACGAAGCTGGTGTCCACCTTGTCGCCGAACTGCTTGATCAGCGCCTGGCGGCCCTGCTCGTGCTGGTAGGTCCAGCCGTGGTCGCCGATCGGGCCGACATAGACAAAGCCGACTTTCAGCGGGTCGGCGGCGGAAGCGCTCAGCACGGTGCTGAAGCCAATGGCGGCGGCCAGGCCGCGCAGCAGGTTCTTGCTCTTCTTCTGGTGCATCTGGGGGTGTGCTCCTAATGGTCTTATGTGGTGGCCGTGTTGGGCTGCCTTGTCACTGCAAAAAATTGACCAACAAGACAACTGCCCGCGGAAATCCTCCGCGCCGCGAATTTCGCCGCATGCGGGGCTGAATAAAGTTGTCGAAATGGTCAAAGAAGGCGCACGGAAAAGGTGGCTGGCTTGAAACTGGTGCAGGGCGATTGTGGTCGGTGGATTGCTATCGCGACTGAAGTCGCTCCCACAGGGGCATGTGCTTTTGTGGGCTCGGCTGGGCGGCACTCCGCTTTAGCCGCGATGAGGCCGACCTATACTGCGCAGACTTATCAGGAGCAATGGTATGCCCCGGTTATCCAAACCACATTCAGGTCGGTTGCGCGTCGGCCGTTATTCAGCGCCTCATCAACTGTACCTGCTAACAGCTACAACCCATGATCGCCGCCCCATCTTTACTGACTTCACTTGTGCCCGCCTACTGGTCACTGAGCTGCGTCAGGCTCAGTGCGATGGTCTGGTGGAGTCGCTAGCCTGGGTCGTCATGCCGGATCACGTTCATTGGCTGGTGAGCTTGCGCAGTGGCTCGCTCGCGCAGCTCATGCAGCGGGTGAAAGGGCGTAGTGCGCGGCAGTTGAACCTGCAGCTGGAGCAATCCGGGACGATTTGGCAGAGCGGCTTTCATGATCGCGCCCTGCGCCGGGAGGACGCTGTGCAGGCTGTGGCCAGGTACATAGTGGTCAATCCGTTGCGGGCGGGGTTGGTGCAGCGGATTGGTGATTATCCGTTCTGGGATGCGGTGTGGCTTTGAGCGGGCCTCATCGCGACTGAAGTCGCTCCCACAAAACCTGCTTGTGCATATGTGGGAGCGGCTTCAGCCGCGATGCTTTTCTTTCTGTCAGTCGGCGAAGGACCTCAATGCCCCGCCCGCCACGGCTGACCCAGCGATACCGGGGCATACAGGCGGGTCTTGATCGCGTCGCGCGAGAGGATCACCAGCACCAGGATGGTGGCCACGTAGGGCAGCATCGCCAGCAGGTTGGACGGCACGCTCAGGCCGACGCCTTGGGCGACCAGGTGGAGGATGCTGGCCAGGCCGAACAGGTAGGCGCCGAGCAGCACGCGCATCACCCGCCAGCTGGCGAACACCACCAGGGCCAGGGCGATCCAGCCGCGGCCGGCGCTCATGTTTTCCGCCCACATCGGCGTATAGGCCAGCGACAGGTAAGCGCCGGCCATGCCGGCCATGGCGCCGCCGAACAGTACCGCGAGAGTGCGTACACGCATCACCGGCAGGCCCATGGCGCTGGCGGCGTCGGGGTTCTCGCCGACGGCCTGGATGATCAGGCCCAGGCGGCTTTTCAGCAGCACCCAGGCGATCAGGGCGAACAGGGCGAAGGACAGGTACACCAGCACATCCTGGTTGAACAGCATGTGGCCGAGCAGCGGGATGTCGCTGAGCAGCGGAATGGCCACTGGCTCGAAGCCGGCCAGCGGCTTGCCGACCCAGGCGGCGCCGACGAAGGCCGACAGGCCGATGCCGAAGATGGTCAGCGCCAGGCCGGTGGCCACCTGGTTGGCCTGGCAGCCGAGGGCGACCAGGGCGAACAGCGACGACAGCAGCATGCCGGCCAGGCAGGCCAGCAGAACGCCGAGCCACAGGCTGCCGCTGGCGAAGGCGACGATAAAGCCGATCACCGCGCCAAACAGCATCATGCCTTCCTGGCCGAGGTTGAGTACGCCGGTCTTCTCGCAGACCAGTTCGCCGAGGGCCACCAGCAGCAGCGGCGTGCCGCAGCGCACCATGGCGTAGAGGATGTTGCTGACGAGATCGAAATCCATGGTTGAAACCTCAGGCTGCGCGCGCGGGGCGGCAGGGGGACGAAAGGGTGGCGATTTTGGGGCTTGGTGTGGGAGCGGCTTTAGCCGCGATTGGGGCAGCACCGGTGTTCAAAAGGGCAATCGCGGCTGAAGCCGCTCCCACGGAAAGCTGGGTGTTCATCACGCGCTGGCCGCTTCGGGCAGGGCTGCGGGTTGGCGCTTCTTCAGGTTCAGGCGCACGCGGTAGTGGATCAGCAGGTCGCAGGCCAGCAGGAAGAACAGCATCATTCCCTGGAACAGTTCGGTCAGCGATTGCGGCAGGTTGAGGCTCATCTGCGCGTTCTCGCCGCCCAGGTAGAGCAGGGCCATGAGCAGGCCGGCGATGAGGATGCCGATGGGGTTGAGGCGACCGAGGAAGGCCACGGTGATCGCCGCGTAGCCATAGCCCGGCGACACCTGCGGCACCAGCTGGCCTATCGGCCCGGTGACCTCGCAGACCCCGGCCAGCCCGGCCAGGCCGCCGCTGATCAGCAGTGCCAGCCACACCAGGCGCTTCTCGCGAAAGCCCACCAGGCCGGCGGCGCGGCTGTCCATGCCGAGCACGCGGATCTGGAAGCCGAGGAAGCTCTTCGACAGCAGCACCCACACCACCACGGCGGCCAGCAGCACCAGGTAGAAGCCGGCGTGCAGGCGCAGGTCTTCGAACAGCACCGGCAGGCGGCTGGCGTCACCGAACATGGCCGACTCGGGGAAGCTGAAACCGTTGGGATCCTTCAGCGGCCCATGCACGAAGAACAGCAGCAGGTTCAGCGCGATGTAGTTGAGCATGATGGTGGTGAGGATTTCGTTGGCGTTGAAGTGCGTGCGCAGCCAGGCCGCCAGCGCTGCCCACAGGGCGCCGGCGAGGATGCCGGTGAGCACCACGGCGGGCAGGGCCAGCGCCGAGTTCCAGTCGATGATGTTGACCGCCAGCGCACTGCCGGCCAGGGCGCCGATCAGCAGCTGGCCTTCGGCGCCGATGTTCCAGATGCGCGCCTGGTAGGCCACTGCCAGGCCCAGGGCGCAGAGCAGGATGGGGATGGCCTTGATCAGCAGTTCGGAGACGCCGTAGAGATCCTGGATCGGCTCGATCAGCAGCACATGGAAGGTCGCCAGCGGGTCGTGGCCGAGGGCGGCGAACAGGATGCCGCCGCTCAGCAGGGTCAGCAGGCCGGCGAGCAGGGGCGACAGCAGCAGGTGGCGACGCGACTGCTGCAGGCGGGGTTCTAGGGTCAGCAACATGGAAATCTCTTCAGGCTGCAGCAGGGTTGTCGAACTGGCCGGCCATCCAGCGGCCGACCTCGGTGATGTTGGTGTCGGCGGTGGCCTTGAGCGGCGACAGGCGACCGCTGCACAAGGCGCCGATGCGGTCGCTGATCTGGAACAGCTCGTCGAGGTCCTCGGAAATCACCAGGATCGCCGCACCGGCGTCGCGCAGGGCGATCAGTTCGCGGTGGATGGTGGCGGCGGCGCCGACGTCGACGCCCCAGGTCGGGTGCGCGGCGACCAGCAGCTTGGGTTGCTGCATCACTTCGCGACCGAGGATGAATTTCTGCAGGTTGCCGCCGGACAGGCTGCGTGCCGGGGTGTGTACGTCCGGGGTCTTCACCGCGAAACGCCGCACGATCTCCTCGGCCAACGCCAACACCTTGCCGCGCTTGACCAGGCCGGCGCCGATCAGACCCTGGTGGAAGGACGACAGCAGGGCGTTGTCCGCCAGGCTCATGTCCGGCACCGCACCGTGGCCGAGGCGTTCGGCGGGTACGAAGGCCAGGCCCAGGCGCCGGCGCGCGTCCGGGTGCAGGTTGGCAATCGGTTGCTGGTCGAGGCTGATGCGCTCGCGCTCGCCACGTGGCAGGCGGGTCTCGCCGGAGAGCAGGGCGAGCAGCTCGTCCTGACCGTTGCCGGCGACCCCGGCGATGCCGACGATCTCGCCGCTGCGCACTTCCAGGCGCAACTGACTGAGCGAGGTGCCGAACGGGTCGGCGTTACGCCAGCTGAGGTCGTCCACGCGCAGGCGCGGCAGGCCGCCGGTTACTTTCGGGTAGCTGGCCTCCAGGCCTTCGGCATCGCCGACCATCAGGCGCGCCAGTTGCAGGTCGCTGCATTCGGCCGGCACGCACTGGCCGGACACCCGGCCGCCGCGCAATACGGTGGCGTTGTGGCACAGGGCGCGCACTTCGCCGAGCTTGTGGCTGATGAACAGGATGCTGCAGCCCTCGGCGGCCAGCGCGCGCAGGGTGACGAACAGCTCGTCGACTTCCTGCGGGGTCAGTACCGAGGTGGGTTCGTCGAGGATCAGCAGCTTGATGTCCTGCATCAGGCAGCGGACGATCTCCACGCGCTGGCGTTCGCCGATCGACAGGCTGTGCACCAGGCGCTGCGGGTCGAGGCCCATGCCGTAGCGTTGCGACACCTCGCGAATCTTCGGCTCCAGCTGCTTCGGCGTGCCGGCCTCGGCGCCCAGGGCCAGGGCGATGTTTTCCGCCACGGTCAGGGTTTCGAACAGCGAGAAGTGCTGGAACACCATGCCGATGCCCAGGGCGCGTGCCTGCGCGGGGTCTCGCACCTGCACGGCCTGGCCTTGCCACAGCACGCTGCCCGAATCCGGTGCAGTCACACCGTAGATGATCTTCATCAGCGTGCTCTTGCCGGCACCGTTTTCGCCGAGCAGGGCGTGGATCTCGCCGGCGTCGATGCGCAGGTCGATGCGGTCGTTGGCCAGGGTGCCGGGGTAGCGCTTGGTGATGGCGCGTAGCTCCAGGCGCGGAGGAGTGTTACTGCTGGACATGAAAAGCCCTGAGTCAGGTGAGGGTGCGTTGCATAAGCAAGTTGTTGGCCAATTAGTCAGGAACATCGCCAAGGCGCATGGCAGCGCGCCCATGGCGCCTGGGCTGGCGGCACGCAGCGGAGTTTTCCACTTTTCTTCTGCACGGCTGTGGTGCGAGCTGCGCCGGCGTGCGCCATCTCGGTGAACGCCTGGGTGCATTAATAAAAGTCAATAAAAACAAAGAGATAAATTGCCCGGTAAGGGCTGGCCAAATTATCGGCAACCTGTACGCAGCCCCCATGGCGAGGGCCATTGCGCGGTTTGCTCAGGCTTTATCCACGAAGTTATCCACAGGCTTTGTGGATAATCCGCAGCCGCGCAGAATGATGTGCACCAGGGCATCGCCGGCCTCGCTGAAGTCCTGGCGGGTCAGGCGCGTCTTGCCCATCACCCGGCAGATCTGCGAGCCAAAGTCGGCGTAGTGCTGGGTGCTGCTCCACAGCAGGAAGATCAGGTGCAGCGGGTCGACCGGGTCCATCTTGCCGGCGTCGATCCAGGCCTGGAACACCGCCGCGCGGCCTACGAACCAGGTGCGGTAGTCCTGGTTGAAGTACTCGCTCAGGCAGGGGCCGCCGCTGATCACCTCCATGGCGAAGATGCGCGAGGCGTGCGGGTTGCAGCGTGAGTATTCGATCTTGGCGCGGATGTAGCGGGCGATGGCCTCGGCGGGGTCGTCGTCGACCGTGAGCTGATTGAAGGTGCTGTCCCACAGCTCGATGATGTTGGCCAGTACCGCCAGGTACAGGCCCAGCTTGTTGTTGAAGTAGTAGTGCAGATTGGCTTTGGGCAGCGCGGCCTTGTCGGCGATGGCCTGCATGCTGGTGCCCTTGAAGCCGTGGCGGGCGAACTCCTCGCCGGCGGCGGCGAGAATCAGCTCCTCGTTGTGCTGACGGATGCGTCCGGGGGCTTTGTCCGGGTGAGGGCTGTGCGAGGGGATATGCAGGGTCATGAGGGGGCAGCCGTGGCGGGATGGTGCGTTTGTCCTGCAAATTCCTGACCAGTCGATCACGAAGTGCTCGTGAGGCAAGCACCTCGCTACCCAAAGCCCAGACCGTTACCTAGTATGAAATTCACCCGCTGCGGCCGCGGCGGGTAACGCCGCATCAGCCCTTCGATCAAGCGCCCGAGGCACCATCTACATGAGCATCAAGAGCAAGCTGCTGGCCAGTTTTCTGATCGCCACCCTGGTCCCCGTGCTGATCGTGGCACTGATGACCATCCGCAACGTGACGCAACAGGCCGAGAGCCATTTCCGCGAGTCCAGCAGCCTGGACGTGCGCCTGGTGGAAAACACCTTCGTCACCTTTTTCGACGCCGTCGGCCATACCGTGTCCGCCATGGCCGACTATCCGGCCGTGCGTGACACCGCCAGCGGCGAGTTGAGCACCTACTTCGGCGAGAAGCAGAAACCGTCCGAGGTGGCCACCGCCAAGGGCGGGCGCGAGAAGCAGATCTTCGACTACTTCTCCGGCATCGGTAACAACAATCCCAGCTTCGGCTACGTGTACATGAGCGATGCGGCTGGCGGCTACGTGGAGTGGCCGGGCACCGGCGATTACGGCGACTGGGACCCGCGCAAGCGTCCCTGGTACGGCATGGGCAAGGACGCCAATTTCACCCTGGCGCGCCGCGACGGTTACTACTGGGAGCCGGACGACGCGGTCTACGTGTCGATGCTCAAGGGGTTCAAGGACCTGTCCGGCAACTTCGCCGGTGTGGTGGCGGCCGACGTGTCGCTCAAGTCGCTCACCGACATGGCGCAGAAGATCCGTTTCGGCGAAACCGGCTTCTTCATGCTGATCGAGAACAGCGGCACCCTGCTGGTCGACGGTCATCAGCCCGGCAACAACTTCAAGAAGCTCGGCGAGCTGCCGGGCGACTACTTCGCCACCATCGCCAACACCGCCAACGGCCTGATCGAAGTGAACATCGACGGCGTCGACTACATGGCCAACGTCTACACCTCGCCGGCGCTGGGCTGGAAGTTCGTCGGCTTCATGCAGGCCGACGAAATCTTCGCCAGCGCCCATAAGCTGACCTGGCTGACGTTGGGCGTGTCGGTGGTGCTGGTGCTGTTGTTCGGCATCGCCGGCGTGATCATCGCCAACCGCATCGTCACCCCCATCAACCTGGTCAAGGAAGGGCTGCGCACCATCGCCCAGGGCGAGGGCGACCTGACCCGGCGCCTGGATTTGCAGAGCCGGGACGAAACCGGCGAGCTGGCCACCTGGTTCAACCAGTTCATCGAGTCGACCCAGGCAATGATCAAGGTGATCAAGGACAACGCCATCAGCATGCATGGCGTGTCCAGCCAGACCACCGAGCGCACCACGGCCATGGCTGCCGGCCTGCAGCGCCAGCTGAGCGCGGTGGAGCAGATCGTTACCGCGGTGACCGAGATGTCGTCCGCCGCCAACGAGGTGGCGCAGACCTGCGTGCGCACGGCCGATGCCTCGAAGCAGGGGCTGGAGGCGACCCACAACGGCAAGCAGGTCATCGCCCGCAGTACCGCCGGCGTCAACAAGCTGGGTGCCAGCATCCGCGAATCCAGCGAGGTGATTCAGGAGCTGGAGCGGGAAACGGTCAGCATCAACAACATCCTCTCGACCATCCAGCAGATCGCCGAACAGACCAACCTGCTGGCCCTCAACGCCGCCATCGAGGCCGCCCGTGCCGGAGAGCAGGGCCGCGGCTTCGCCGTGGTGGCGGACGAGGTGCGCAACCTGGCCAAGCGCACCCAGGACTCCACCGGCGAAATCAACAACATCCTCAACCTGCTGGTCAGCCGCATCAGCGAGGTCACCACGGCCATGCAGCAGAGCCTGAGCGAATCCGGCAAGGCGATCGAGCTGGCCGGGGAGGTGACCAACGCCTTCGAGAGCATCGAGACCGCGGTGCAGATGATCCGCGACATGACCATGCAGATCGCCACGGCAACCGAGGAGCAGCACCTGGTCACCGAGGACATCAACCAGAACATCGTCGCCATCAACGACGCGGTGAGTCAGGTGTCCGGCCAGGCCATGGAGGTGGAGCAGTACTCCCACGAGCAGAGCGAGCTGAGCAGTGCGCTCAAGCAGCTGGTGGGGCGCTTCCGTACCGAGTGAGGGTTGGCTGAAGCGCGGTCGTCAACCGCCGCGCTTGATCGGTCGCTTGCGCCGGGGCGGCGGTGGGCTGGGGACGTGCAGGTAGGACAGCACGCTTTCGGTCAGCTCGGCCGCCAGTTCCACCGCTTCCTTGTTGCGGGTCATCACGGCGGCCACCAGGCTCTCGATCAGTGCCAGCACGGCGCTGTTGGAGCTGATCAGCACAGGGTGTTCGGCCGGGGCGAACAGGCTGTGGTCGGCAATCGGCGTCAGCGGCGAGGCCGGGGTGTCGGTGATGGCCAGCACCTTGGCGCCGCGCTCTACGGCGAAGCGGGCCAGCTGCAGGGTGTCCAGCGAGTAGCGCGGCAGGGAAATGGCCAGCAGCACATCCTGCTCGGTGATGGTGGCCAGGCGGTACGCGGCGTTCTCGTTGCCGCCTTCCATGCTCACCGCCACCGCGTCCGCGCAGTAGGGCACCAGGTTGGCGGCGGCGATGCCGGCCATGTAGGCGCTGTTGCCGAAACCGAGGATGTAGATACGCCGGGCCGTCATCAGCGCACCGACGAAGGCGTCGAAGGCCTCGCGGCTGTTGCTGCTGGCGGTGCTGGCCAGGTTGCTGGTGGCGATCTGCAGATGCTCGTGCAGGCCGAAGCTGCCGTCGGTGCGCTGGGCCATCTCGTTGCGCAGCTTGTCCACCGGCGATACCAGTTCCTGCAGGGTCATCACCAAGGCGCTTTTCAGCGCGCTGAAACCGCTGAGTTCCATGGCCCGCGCCAGGCGGTTGACCGCCGCCGGGGAAGTGGCGGTGGCCTGGGCCAGTTCCTCGATGGTCAGGGTCGCAGCCTTCAGCGGGTGGCGCAGGATGAAGTCGGCCACCTTGCGCAGCGAGGGTTGCAGGTCGGGGGCGATGACGGCGAGCTTGCGCATCACCGGGGAGGCGTAGACCGTGATATTGCTCTGGGCTGATTGCATGGGCTGGGCTGGCTGGCGACTGGAGGCTGCAGTGTATCCGAAAGACCCGCGCGCGGACTGCGCAGGCCTCAGTCGCTGAGCAGGCGGCCGCTGCGGATCGGCGCGGCCCCCGCCACCTTGGCCAGCCACAGGCCGGGCTGGGCGAAGCGCAGGCGCTCGCGGGCGTACAACACGCCGTCGGTGGTCGCGCGTACGACCGAGCGCTGCTCGCCGAGCGGGTCGATGACCTCGAACAGCGGGTCGCCGCAGCGCACCTGAGCGCCCAACGGCTGCAGGTAGCTGACCACCCCGGCATGCGGGGCATAGGCGTACTGGGCGCCGGCGAAGGGCGTGGCGTCACAGCGCGGTGCGGGGGCGGCCGGCCAGGCGCCGGCGATGAAGCCACGCTCGGCGAGGAAGGCGAGAATCGCCTCGGCATCGGCTGCGGCCTGGTGCGCCTCGGTGTCGGCCATGCCGCGCAGCTCCACGGTGGCTGTCAGGCAGGCGAGCGGAATCGCCGCGTCCGGGAAGGCTGCCGCCAGCTGCAGCCAGGGCGCGGCGCAGGCTTCGTCGAAGGATTGGCCGCCAGAGTCTTCGGCCAGCAGCACGGCTTCGGCGCCCAGGTGTGCAGCCAGGCTGCGCAGCTGCGGCCAGGCCTGGGGCAGGGCATAGAGCAGCAGGACGGACTCGAAGTCGCAATGCAGGTCGAGTACCAGGTCGGCATCGCAGGCCTGACGCAGCAGCAGGCGTTGCAGGCCTTCCACGGCACTGCCGGCAGCCGGCAGCTGGTCGAACACCTCGCGCATGGCGCTGCGGATCAGCGCGA
This sequence comes from Pseudomonas sp. zbq_18, assembly GCF_043102245.1. Classification (NCBI taxonomy): domain Bacteria; kingdom Pseudomonadati; phylum Pseudomonadota; class Gammaproteobacteria; order Pseudomonadales; family Pseudomonadaceae; genus Pseudomonas; species Pseudomonas sp. zbq_18. The sequence goes on from NZ_JBICIT010000013.1 coordinate 252,392, forward strand.
CGTTGGCAGCCGCGTCTGCACCGAGTTGACCCAGCAGGCGCTGACGCACGCCTTGGGCCAGCGCGGGGAAGTCGCGGTTGAAATTCTTGCCGCTGTTGAAATCGAAGCGGCCCTGGTGCGTGGCCTGAAACATCTGGCCCAGGCCGATGGGGTTGGCCACTGGCACCAATTCGATACGCCCCAGCAGGCGGCCCTGACTTTCCAGCTCGGCCAGGCGCTGGCGCAGCTCGACGGCCACGCGCATGCCAGGCAGCTCGTCGGCGTGCAGAGCGGCCTGGATATAGGCCTTGCGCGTGCCGCTGCCGAAGCTCAGCACGGTCAGCTGGCGGGTCGTGCCCGGGCTGTTCCAGGGCAGGGGGTAATCGAATCGTTGCATGGTGCTTCCCTGGCAGAGGTGCGCCACTGGCGCAAAAAAAAGGTATCCGTACGCGCCGGATACCTTTCGGGCTGGCAGCTCTTACTGGCCGTAGATGTCGTAGGCGAAGTACTTGCTCTGCACCTGCTGGTAAGTGCCGTTGCTACGCAGGGTGGCGATGGCATCGTTGAACTTGGCGGCGGTGGCGGCGTCGCCCTTGCGCACGGCGATACCGGCGCCATTGCCGAAGTACTTCGGATCGTTGAAGTCCGGGCCTACCAGCGAGAAGCCCTTGCCGGCGTCGGTCTTGAGGAAGCCTTCGCTGATGTTGACGACGTCAGCCAGGGTGGCGTCGATGCGGCCGGAGGTCAGGTCGAGGAAGGCCTCGTTCTGCGAGCCATAGCGCACCACTTCGATGCCGGCAGCGGCGAATTTGTCGCTGGCGTAACGATCGTAGGTGGAAGCGCGCTGCACGCCCAGTTTCTTGCCCTTGAGGTCGACCAGCGGGTCCTTGATCTCGTTGCCGGCCTTCATCACCAGCTTGCCGGGGGTGTGGTAGTACTTCTGGGTGAAGTCCACCGACTTCAGGCGATCGGTGGTGATCGACATGGACGACAGCACGGCGTCGACCTTGCGCACCTTCAGCGAGGGGATCAGGCCGTCGAACTCCTGCTCGACCCATTCGCACTTGATCTGCATCTCGGCGCACAGCGCGTTGCCGATGTCGTAGTCGAAGCCGCTGATTTTGCCTTCCGGGGTTTTGAAGGCGAAGGGTGGGTAGGCGGCTTCGATGCCGATGCGAAGCGAATCCTGAGCCTGCGCCAGGCTGCTGACGGCCGAGAGCGCCAGGGCGCCGAGAAGTGCGATCTTGTTCATCTTGTGACTCCTATCGTGGGCGAGTACGCCCGCCGCGAGGCGGGCAGGTGGGTTATTGCAGCGAGAACCTTGTGGGTTCAGGCCCCTGGTGGGCGCCGAGGTGGGCGGCCCAGGCCGGATTGGGTAGAGGGTTGACGCGTTTTGTGTCAAACAAGCTATGCGTGGCTAAAATTTGTGTCAACAAAATTAAAATTTGAAAATTTTTTATCGCGGCGGAATTTGCGCTGTAAGTGCCTGCATAGAGCGATTTTTGCGCTTGAAAGCTGATCATTCGGACTGATTTTGTCTGTTGCCTAGGGGTTGCTGGCGGATTTCGTTTGATATACAAGATTTCACATTGATGAAATTGTGAAAAAAAATAATCAAACGTGATGGGCTGCTTCCTGGCAGCGCGACCTGTCTTCATCAGCACAAGAGCAATAACAAATGGCAATCCAGTCCAAGCCTGGCGTGGTTCTCGCCGCCCTGATGCTTTCCGGTTACAGCCTTTCGGCCCTGGCCGAGGGCCATTTGCTGGCCGTTGGCGGCATGCTGCGCGCCAGCAACAGCGAGGTGTACGAAAAGTTCGTCGAGCTGGCGGGCGGCCCGCAGCAGGCCCGCATCGCCATCATGCCCACCGCCAGTGGCAGTCTGGGATCGAGCAAGCGCTTCATGAGCGAGCTGCAGGCCATGGGCGTGCCGGCCGAGCAGATCAGCATCATCGGCATCGACAAGCAGAACTACCTGAGCACCATGAACGACGCCGCCGTGCTCAAGCCGCTGGCCGAAGCCACGGCAGTGTGGTTCGTCGGTGGTGATCAGGCACGCATCGCCCGGGCGCTGTACAACGCCGATGGCAGCGAGTCGGAAACCCTCAAGACCGTACGCGGGCTGTACGACAAGGGGGGTGTGGTGGCCGGTACCAGCGCCGGTGCCAGCATTCTCGGTGCCACCATGCCCACCGCCTACGGCGTGGTGATGGACACCCTGGATTTCGGCGTGGCAGAGCGCACCGATCAGCGCGGGACCGCCCTGCTCAAGGGCGCCGGGCTGTTCAAGGCCGGCATCATCGACCAGCATCTGGACCAGATCGAGGAAACCAGCAGCGGCCGCGCGGCGCGCATGGCCAGCTACCTGGTCGGCCAGCAGCCGGCCAAGGGCTTCGGTCTGGATACCAACACCGCCATGTGGGTGCAGCCGGGTGGTCGCCTGCAGGTACTCGGCGAGGGCTATCTGACGGTGATGGACGCCAGCCAGGCGCGCAAGAGCTTCGGCATCTACGGCACCGAGCTGCACAACGTCCGCCTGAGCATGCTCGGCCACGGCGACAGCTACGATCTAGCCAGCGGCAAGGCGCAGCCGGCCGAGGGCAAGCAGGCCATCGCGGCGGGCAACGAGTACCTGGTGGGCAATCGGCTGATCACCGACCTGTCCGGCGTCTCGGCCATCTCCCGCGCGGTGCTGTATGGCCTGGCCGACAACACCGCCGTGCGTCAGCAGGGCCTGATGACCCGCTACAACCCGGGCAACGGCTACCACTATGGCTACCGTTTCACCTTCGCCAAGGCCGACGGTTTCGCCGCTCACAGCCAGTTCCATGATTCGCTGACCAACTACAGCGTCAGTGGCGTGCGCCTGGATATCGAGCCGGTGGACGCACAGCTGCGTGATCCGGCGCAGAGCGGCCCGCAGGATGCCGCCAGCAGCCGCTGGCCGGACGCGGTGCGTGCCGTGGCCTTCCGTGGCCTGATGACCAGCGACGCCGACAACCGCTTCGAGCCCAAGCGTGCCCTGACCCGCTTCGAACTGGCCAACACCCTGCAGATGGCCCTGGCCGCGGAGCCGGCACTGGACAAGCTGCCGAAACTGGCGGATGTGGCGGAGCAGCATCCGCTGCGCGAGCAGATCGACGTGGTGCTGTCCAACGGCTGGATGAACAGCGGCGAGCGTTTCGAGGGTCAGCGTGATGTCAGCCAGGGTGAATGGCTGCTGGCCTGCAAGGCCCTGGTGGAGCGTTTTACCCGTACGTCCCTGCAGCAGAGCGCCCAGCTCGGCGACCTGGCGGGGCTGAATGCCGAGCAGGCCCAGGCCGCCGCCTTGCTGGTCGGTGAGGGCTGGTTGGACAAGGCAAGCCTCGACGGTCAGCGCCCGGTCAGCCGCGAGGAAGTGGCGCACGTCCTGGCGCGCCTGATCGGTATCCCGAAAACCACCTGATTACCCGAGTTCCTGTCCCGAGTTCGCCGCGCAGCGCGAGGCGAAACGGGGAAGTCATGCCCGCGAAAGGTGAAACGTGAGTCTGCCCATGCAACTGAACAACCTCGAACGCTTTGCCCTGGACAAGCTGCTGCAGGAGCTGCCGCCCGCGGCGCCTGGGCTGATCGGCGAGGGTGCCCGAGTACTCGAACGGGTGGAGACGCCCGCCGGTTTCTTCGCCGTGATCGATCTGCAGCGTGACCTGCGTGACGTTGGCGGCCTGGCCGAGCGGGAGTGGAAGTTCAAGCTCAAGCGCCAGAAAAGCGCTGGCTATTTCGTCTGCTGGCCGGAGGGCAATTCACGCTTGTGCCTGGAGGCGGTGATCAACAAGGGCTCACGCCCGGCGGTGTTCGCACCGGAACTCTTTGTCTGACGGGGTCGGCAAAACCAGAGGTCCGGTCACGGGCCTCCCAACAACACTAAAAACGGAGTGAAGCATGAACGTTGTAAAACTGAGTTGTCTTGCACTGGCGGTGGCGGCCGCCAGCAGCCAACTGGCCATGGCCGGGCAGGCCGATGCCAAGGGCTTTATCGAGGACAGCGAGCTCAATCTGCTCAACCGCAACTACTACTTTAACCGTGACTTCAAGAACAAGCCGGGCAGCCAGAGCTACCGCGAGGAGTGGGCGCACGGCGTGATGGCGGAGTACAACTCGGGCTTCACCACTGGCCCGGTCGGTATCGGTGCCGATGCCTACGGCTATATGGGGATCAAGCTGGACAGTGGTCGCGGTCGCACCGGTACCGGCCTGCTGCCGATCAGCGACGAAGGGCGTCCGCAGGATGAGTACGGCGAGGCCGGTGTTGCGGTGAAGCTGCGCGTTTCCGAGTCCGTGCTGAAATACGGTGAGATGCGTACCGAAGCGCCGGTGTTTGCGACTTCTCACAGCCGCCTGCTGCCGGAAACCGCGACCGGTTTCCACATCACCAGTGGCGAGCTTGATGGTCTGTCCCTGGAGGCGGGTCATTTCACCGCCTACAACAACCGAAACTCGACCAATAGCGACGACGAACTGCTGGTCAACTACGGCAGTGGTGAAGCCGGCAAGACCATCGACTTCGCCGGTGGCTGGTACAGCGTCAATGATGACCTGAGCCTGGGCCTGTATGCCTCCCAGTTCGACGAGACCTGGAACCAGTACTACGGCAACCTCAACTACAACCTGGCCATTACTGAAGGCCAGAGCCTGAACTTCGACTTCAATCTGTACCGCACCAACGACACCGGTGATGCACTGCAGGGCGAGATCGACAACACCACCTGGAGCCTGGCGGCGACCTATGGTCTGGGCTCGCACAGCTTCCTGGTGGCCTACCAGGCGGTCGATGGCGATACCCCGTTCGACTATGTCGGCGGCGACTCCATCTTCCTGTCCAACTCGATGCAGTACTCCGACTTCAACGCTCCCAACGAGAAGTCCTGGCGCATCGGTTACGCCTACGACTGGTCGGAAATGGGCGTGCCGGGCCTGACCACCAAGGTCACCTACGTCAAGGGCACCGACATCGACGGTACCGATGCCGACGTCAATGGCGGCTACGTCGACTACTACGGCGCCGACGGCGAGCACAGCGAAACCGACATCGACATCAAGTACGTGGTTCAGGAAGGCCCGGCCAAGGATCTGTCGATCCGTCTGCGCCAAGCGTTCCACTACGCCAACGATGACCAGGGCGAGGGCGACCTGCACGAGTTCCGGGTGATCGTCGATTACCCGCTGAGCATCCTCTAAATGGGTGGCGGCCCCCGTCCTCATGCGCGGGGGCCGACCTTCTTTTTTCAAGGCTTTTTTGATTGCTCCTTTGGCCTTGAGGCGCCGGCCCGGCGCCTTTTTTCTTCCCGGGAGTGGGATATGAAAGCGAGTGTCCTGCTGTTGGCCATGCTGATGGCCGCTTCCGTCCAGGCGCAGACGTTACGCATCGCCATGGAAGGACAATTTCCCCCGTTCGAAGAGGTCGACCAGAACGGCCAGCTTCGCGGTTTCAACGTCGATATCGCCGCGGCGCTCTGCGCCCAGATGAAGGCCGACTGCGAGTTGCAGCGCTTTGCCTGGGACGACCTGCTGCCGGCACTGCAGCAACAACGGACCGACCTGATCCTGGCGTCCATGTCGATCACCGAAGAGCGCCTGCAACAGGTGGACTTCACCCAGAAATACGCCCAGACCCCGGCGTTCTTCTTCGCCCGCAAGGGCAGTGTCAACGAGGTCATCATCACCCCGCTGCGTTTGCAGGGGAAACGCGTTGGCGTGCAACGCGGCACCACCTACGACCGTTTTCTGACCGCGCGCTACGAGCGCTACCTGCCGGTGCTGCGCTTCGACAGCGCCGCCGACACCTACCAGGCGCTGCTCGAGGGCGAGGTCGATCTGGTGCTGGACGATGCCGTATCCGGCTATTTCGGCTTCCTGCAGACGGAGCGCGGCACCGGCTTCGAGCGCGTCGGCAATGCCGTCGTCGCGCCCAAATTCTTTGGCAAAGGTCAGGGCATCGCCGTGCGCAAGGGTGATGAGGCGCTGCGTGCGCGGCTTGACCAGGCACTGGTGGCCATTCTCGACAACGGCGTGTATCGCCGTATCGAGCGCCAGTACTTCCGCCGCTTCAGCGTCTACTGACCCAGGTTTCGCAGTACCCGTAGTAAACATCCACAACGACGCTGCCACTGGCAGCCACGGAGAACTGAAGATGAAACTGAGCAAGCTGTGTCGCCATGCCGTTCTGGTCATGGCACTGATCCCCGGTTTGGGGCATGCGGCCGGAGCGCTGTTGCTGGTCGGTGGCGGGCTCAAGGACGACAATGCCGCGATTTACCAACGCTTCATTCAGCTGGCCGGCGGTAGCGGCCAGGCCAAGATCGGTGTGATCACCGCCGCCTCCATTCCCGAAAGCCAGGACCCGGATGCCGGCACCGCGGATGCGGTCAACTCCAAGGCCAACGGCCTGTACTACGCCAATCTGCTGAAGACCTACGGCGCGGTGAAGGCCGAGTGGATTCCCATCGACCTCGACAACATCGCCAACAACAGTAACTCGACCGTGATCAACCAGATCAACGGCATGACCGGTTTCTTCTTCGGTGGTGGTGACCAGTCGCGCCTGGTGCAAACCCTGCAGACCGCCAGTCGTGGCGACAGCCCGGCGCTGGCGGCGATTCGCAGCAAGTACAACGCCGGCGCCGTGCTGGCCGGTACCAGCGCGGGCACCGCGATCATGGTCGACGGGCCGATGGTCACCGGTGGTGAGAGCTACGAGGCGCTGCGCTACGGGCCGTACACCTCGCCTTCCGGCGATGACCTGTCCTACGACCCGCAGGGCGGCTTCGGTTTCTTCAACTATGGCCTGCTCGATACGCACTTCAGCGAGCGTGGCCGTCAGGGCCGCATCGTGCACCTGGCCGACTACACCAACACCGCGTTCGCCTTCGGCGTGGACGAGAACACTGGCCTGCTGGTGCAGAACAATCCCAGTCTTGGCCAGGTGGAAATGGAAGTGCTCGGCACCGGTGGCGTGTTCGTCTTCGACCTGCGCAACACCGAACTGGGCAGCGGCAGCAGCTGGGCGCTGTATGACGTGCTGGCCAGCTACCTGACCACTGGCGATAAGTATCGCCCGCAGACCGGTCAGTTCGTCATCGGCGCCGGCAAGACCAGCCTGCGTGGCCGCGAGTACTACAGCAGCGCCATGACCGCCACCGGCGACATCTTCAGCAGCCCCAACAACAGCGGTGCCAATGGCCGGCGCAAACCGCGCGAGTTCGTGACCGTGAGTACCGACCTGTTCGACAGCCGCTCCACCAGCACCCTCGGTCGCACCTACGAGCGCAACCCGCGCTACCGCGTCGACATGGTCAAGAGCACCCAGTTCGACAGCCATGGCTACCAGGGCACCGTCGGCGGCAAGAGCCTGATTTCCTACCTGCGCCTGCTGGTGGATTTCGGCCCGAACTGAGTCGGGGGCTGATGCGCTTCTGAGTGGTGCCAATCGCGGCTGAAGCCGCTCCCACAAATGCCCCTGTGGGAGCGGCTTTAGCCGCGATTGGAGCTGCGCCTCGCTAACCAGCGGGATGCCGCCCAACGGAGCGCTGCCCAACCTTGCCTGCAAGCCATGAGCAGTTTATCGAGCAGGCATCAGCACTCGATGATGTTCACCGCCAGACCACCCCTGGCGGTTTCCTTGTACTTGCTCTTCATGTCTGCACCGGTCTCGCGCATGGTGCGGATCACCCGGTCCAGCGAAATGAAGTGCTGGCCGTCGCCACGCAGGGCCATGCGCGCGGCGTTGATCGCCTTCACCGAACCCATCGCGTTGCGCTCGATGCACGGCACCTGCACCAGGCCGCCGACCGGGTCGCAGGTCAGGCCGAGGTTGTGCTCCATACCGATCTCGGCGGCGTTCTCCACCTGCTGGATGCTGCCGCCGAGCACTTCACACAAGGCGCCGGCCGCCATGGAACAGGCCACGCCAACCTCGCCCTGGCAGCCGACTTCGGCGCCGGAGATCGAGGCGTTCTCCTTATAAAGGATGCCGATGGCGGCGGCGGTGAGCAGGAAGTTGACCACGCCCTCATCCGTGGCGCCGGGGACGAAGCGCCGGTAGTAGTGCAGCACCGCCGGCACGATGCCGGCCGCGCCGTTGGTCGGTGCGGTGACCACGCGGCCGCCGCTGGCGTTTTCCTCGTTGACCGCCAGGGCATAGAGGTTGACCCAGTCCATCACCGTCAGCGGGTCGCGCAGGCTGGCCTCGGGGTTCTGGCTCAGCTGTTGGCGCAGGGCGGCGGCGCGGCGCTTGACCTTCAGTCCGCCGGGCATGATGCCTTCGTTGCGGCAGCCGGCGCTGACGCAGTCCTGCATCACCTGCCAGATGTTCAGCAGGCCGGCGCGGGTTTCGGCTTCCGGGCGCCAGGCGGCTTCGTTGGCCAGCATCAATTGGCTGATCGACAGCCCGTGTTCGGCGCATTGGCTGAGCAGCTGCTTGGCGGTTTTGAACGGGTAGGTCAGCGGCGTTTGGTCCTCGACGATGCGGTCGGCCCCGGCCGCCTCCTCGTCGACCACGAAGCCGCCGCCCACCGAGTAGTACTCGCGCGAGCGGATCTGCAGGCCGGCGGCATCGAAGGCGCGAAAGACCATGCCGTTGGGGTGGTAGTCCAGCGGCTTGCGGATCATTGCCAGGTGTTCTTTTTCGACGAAGCGGATCGGCTTGTCGCCGCCCAGTTTCAGTTCGCCGGCGGCGCGCATGGCGGCCAGGCGGGCGTCGATGGTCGAGGTGTCGATCGTATCCGGTTGCTCGCCTTCCAGGCCCAGCAGCACCGCCTTGTCGCTGCCGTGGCCCTTGCCGGTGGCGCCCAGCGAACCATACAGCTCGACCTTGAGGCTGGCGGTGGTGTCGAGCAGTCCTTCGCGGCGCAGGCCCTCGACGAAACGCGCGGCGGCGCGCATCGGTCCGACCGTATGCGAGCTGGACGGACCGATGCCGATCTTGAACAGGTCGAAAACGCTGAGGGCCATGCCGAACTCCTGTGACTGAATGGTCAAGAGCTTACACCCGAGGCGTGCTGTTTGACGGTCAGCCAAGCGACCCGCAATTACCACAGTTCGCCGTGATGCAGGCCGCCGGCTGGCCGGGCGAATTGCCGCCGCCGCCCTTAACCGCTACCCTGCGCGGCATCGAACAGGTGCCCCGGGCGCGTTCCGCGCGAGGGGTGAAACGGGAAGTCCGGTGACCGCCTGGCCCAAGGCCCTGCACATTCCGGCGCAGCCCCCGCTGCTGTAAAGCCTGACGCCATCGCCACATGCCACTGGGAAACCGGGAAGGCGCGATAAGGAGCCTATGAATAGGCCCCGGGTGGATGACGGCGAGCCAGAAGACCGGCCTGAGCGAGATGTAGGTGCGTACCCCGGGGTGTGGGTCATGCCGATGCGGTTGCCTGTCCATTAGACAGTCGTTGAACAGTCGTCGCCATTCGGGCCGGCCAAGTGCTGCGCCTGCCACTCCCCTGCCGTGCGCGCCATCCAGCTACCCGGGCAGGAGAGTCGTGCCGTGATCGACGAAGACAAGAAGCGCAGTCACAACGAGCGCATGCAGCGCAAGAAAGCCGTGGTGGACGCCGGCATTGAACGCGCCCAGCAGGAGCGTGGCATCGTCCTGCTGATTACCGGCAACGGCAAGGGCAAGAGCACCTCGGCCTTCGGCACCCTGTACCGTGCCCTCGGCTACGGCCACCGTGCCGGTGTGGTGCAGTTCATCAAGGGCACCCAGGCCTCCGGCGAGATCATATTCCTGCACCAGCACGCACCGCAGGTGCAGTACCACGCCATGGCCACCGGCTTCACCTGGAACACCCAGGACTGGGACAAGGACAAGGCTGCCGCCGACGAGGCCTGGGCCCACGCCGTGCGCATGCTCGCCGACCCGGCGCTGAACCTGGTGGTGCTGGACGAGCTGACCTACATGCTCAAGTACAACTACCTCGACCTGCAGGCCGTGCTGGAGGCGCTGCGCAATCGCCCGCCCATGCAGACGGTGATCGTTACCGGCCGCGCGGCCAAACCCGAGCTGGTCGAACTGGCCGATACGGTGAGCGAAATCCGCGACATCAAACATGCCTTCAAGGCCGGGATAAAAGCCCAGGCGGGTATCGATTACTGATGGGGCTGGCGACGCCGCTGATTCTGCACCTGGCCGTGGCGCAGTTGGGCCAGGTGCTCAGCGGAAAATGTCGTTGAGGGTGACCGCCATGTGCGGTGGGCTGTGTGGGGCGTGCTCCTGGCTGACGATCAGGCCGCCGAGCAGGCACATGCCGAGAAACACGGCAGGCAGGGTGAGATAGCGAAGCATCGCTTGGCTCCTTCCTCACCGGGGGCGAGGGACAGACTGTTGTTGTTCTTGGTCTGTCCAGAATGGCGTCAAGCGCGTGCCGTGCGTTTACCCTAACGCGCCATTGGTTTGCCAATTCACGCCAAGCTGCGGCCGTTGGTCCGGCATTAGGGTCTGTTGACGTTTCGGCGCAAGCCGCGCTGCAGCGAAAAATCTCGCCATGGCCGGGCGGCGATCCGCTAGGCGTGGGACGCAGGCAATGGTCACTCCCTTGGCAAGTCCCACTACAACGGGCCCCGTCGCGGTCGCGGCGAAACGTCAACAGACCCTATGGGATTTTGATGGTGCCCAGCCCCAGCTGTTGCTTGGCCTGTGGCAGGCGGGGATCGTCGGGGGCCACCTGCTGCATGCGCACCACATAGGGCAGCGCCTGATTGCGCTGGCCCTGGCTGCCGTGCAGATAGATCATCGCGTAGAGCAGGTCGGCATCGTCAGGCGCCTGCTCCAGCCCTGCCTCCAGGGCGGCGCGGGCCTGTTCCGGCTGGCGCAGCTGGAACAGCAGCAGGCCCTGGTTGTAGCGGATGCGCGGGTTGTGCGGCAGCGCTTCGGCGGCCTCGCCCAGCCACTTCGCCCCTTCTTCGGCCTGGCCGTGCTCGACCAGCAGCAGGGCCAGCATGTAGGCCAGGTTGCCGCGGTCGGCTTCCGGCATGTTGTCCAGTGCCACGCCCTCGCGCAGGGCCTGCTCGGCGTCTTTCGGGCGCAGGATGTTGTTGGCCAGGGTCACCAGGTTCATCCGCGCCGGGATGAAGTAGGGGTCGAGCTTGAGGGCCTGGCGATACTGCGCCATCGCCTCCAGCTGCTTGCCCTGGCGCTCCAGCAGTACGGCCAGGTTGAGGCGATTGCCGGGCAGGTCGGCATTGCCGCGCAGACGCTTTTCATAGTCGGCCATCTGTGCGTCGAACCCGGCGCGGCGCTCCTCCGGCAGGGCGATGCGCGGGATGCCGGCCAGGGCGCGCAAGGCTTCGTCGCGCACGGCACGGTTGGCGTCGTCGAGCAGCGGCAGCAGCTCCTTGACCCGTGCCACTGGCGGCAGATCGACGAAGCCGCTGGCGGCATAGGCGCGCACCAGCGGGCTTTCATCCTGCAGGGCCTGGCGCAGGCTGGGCAGGGCCGGCTCGCCGAGGCTGGTCAGTTGTTCGGCAGCCGTGGCGCGGACGATGGCCGGCTTGCCGAGATCCTTGATCAGGTCGCCCAGCAGTTGCAGCGAATCGGCGCTGCCCTGGCGCACGGCATGGAAGGATTCGCCGTAGTGCGGTGGGCGCGCGGGTGTGCCGAACCAGCCCTCGATGGCTTTGGCCGCCCACGCCGGCTGCTGGTCGGTGTGGCAGCTGGTGCAGGCGTCCGGGCTGCCATCTTTCACCGCCAGATCGGGGCGCGGGATGCGCATGCTGTGATCGCGGCGCGGGTCGACCACCATGTAGGTCTTCTCCGGCATGTGGCAGCTCACGCACTGGGCGCCGGGTGTGCCGGGTTCGTGGTGGTGGTGTTCAGGACTGTCGTAGTTCTTCGCTTGCAGGCTGGGGAAGCGTTCCTTGGGCGGTTGCTCCTGGTGACACTGCAGGCACAGGCCGTTGCCTTCGATCTTGATTTTGGTGCTGTGCGGGTCGTGGCAGTCGGTGCAGGTCACGCCGGCCTGGTACATCTTGCTCTGGGTGAAGGAGCCGTAGACGTATACCTCGCCGTCGATCTGCCCGTCCGGGTGATACAGGTCGGGGCGCAGGGTGGACGGCAGCACGCTGTCGAGCAGCGGATGCCCCTGTTGTTGACCAACTCCCGTGGTTTGCCGGCGACTGTGGCAGAAGGCGCACTGCTCGATCAGGCCCTGGCCGCCGAGGGCCTTGAAGTCCACGGCCAGGCCGATGTCCTTGGCCGAGGCGTAGGGCTCGTCGTTTTTCTTCTGCGCCCAGTCGACGTGGGCCTGGCTCGGGCCGTGGCAGGCCTGGCAGCCAACGTTCTGCTCATGCCAGGTGGTGGCGAAGGTATCGTTTTGGTCGTTGTAGTGCTTCTGCAGGTTGGTCGAGTGGCAGTCGGCGCACATGGCGTTCCAGTTCTGGTAGCGCCCGGTCCAGTGCAGTGGGTCGTTGGGGGCGAAGCGCTGGCCCGGATAGAGCGAGAACCAGCGCTGACCGCCGGCGGCCTTGGGGCGGCTGTCCCAGGCGATGGTCAGCGCCTGCAGGCGGCCGCCCGGCAGTGCCACGAGATACTGCTGCAGCGGGTCATAGCCGAAGGTGTAGAGCACCTGGAAGTCAGCCGGCTTACCGTCCTCGCCTTCGGTGTTGACGAAGAATTGCTCGCCCTTGCGGAAGAAGCGTGCCTTGACCCCGGCCTCGTCGAACTGCGCAGTGGTGAAATTGCCCAGTATGTTTTCCGCCTTGGCCTCGCGCATGGCCCAGTCGTGGTCGGAGTGCTCCCAGGCCTTGGCCTGCTCGGTGTGGCAGCCCAGGCAGCTGGCGGCGGGCGCATAACCATTGGCTTCCTTGGCCAGTTGCGGCAATTGGCCGTCGGCGCCCTGGGCGGTGAGCCAGGGCAGGGTGATGAGCAGCAGACTGATAAGCAGACGGTGCAGGGGCAAGGGGCATCCTTAGCGTCGAGCGGTGCGCCACGGCGTGGCGATTAGTCCATATGATCTTGCGGGATAAGAGCACAGGCGCGTGACCGCTGGCCATAGCTGTTGACCTGAGAACGAGGTGTTTTATGCCGCCGCGCACCCCTTTCTCCGGGGTTGCTAGGTGCTGCACTGGGGTTGGCAACAGTCTATCTAGAGCCTTCTGTGCCTGGCTGCCTGCCTAGCGCATTGGTACCACTGTGCTAGAACTTGTCCGGGTAGCCACTTTTGTTCGGGTGCCTGGCCGTACCTAATTCCGCGCGCCATATCAGTGAGAGAAGGACATCCCATGAGTACCCGCGACGACATTCTTGCCCTGCAATCCAGCATCGGCCGCTCCGTGCTCGGCCAGGACGCGGTGGTGCGCCAGGTGCTGCTGGGCCTGCTCGCCAACGGCCACGTACTGCTGGAAAGCCTGCCGGGCCTGGCCAAGACCCGCACGGTGAAGGCCCTGGCCCAGCACCTGGAGGCGCGCATGAGCCGCATCCAGTTCACTCCGGACCTGCTGCCCTCGGACATCACCGGTGGGGAAATCCTGCAGCAGACTGCCGAGGGTAGCCAGATCAAGTTCCAGCCCGGCCCGCTGTTCGGCAACATCATCCTCGCCGACGAGATCAACCGCGCCCCGGCCAAGGTGCAGGCCGCGCTGCTGGAGGCCATGGAGGAGCGGCAGATCACCGTGGCCGGCAATAGCCACAAGATGGACAAGCTGTTCATGGTGCTGGCCACGCAGAACCCCATCGAGCAGGAAGGCACCTACCCACTGCCCGAGGCGCAGATGGACCGCTTCCTGATGAAGGTGCAACTGGACTACCCCAAGGCCGAGGACGAGACCCAGGTGCTGCGCCTGCTGCGCGAGGAAGAGCAGCAAAGCGCGCACGGCCATGCAGACGATCAGCGCCTGAGCCAGGAGGCGGTGTTCGCCGCCCGTAGCGAGATCACTCGGGTGCATGTCGCGCCGACCATCGACCGCTACCTGATCGACCTGATCAACGCCACCCGCTACCCGGCCGATTACGACGAGGATCTGGCCCGCTGGATTCAGGTCGGCGCCAGCCCGCGGGGCGGCATCAGCCTGGATCGCGTGGCCCGCGCCCACGCCTGGCTGGAAGGCAACGACTTCGTCTCGCCGGACGATGTGCGCGCCGTGGTGCACCCGGTGCTGCGCCATCGCCTGCTGCTGTCCTATGACGCGGTGGCCGATGGGGTGACGGCCGATCAGGTACTCGAGCGCCTGCTCGACAAGGTGGCGATCCCGGCCTGAGGAGCTGTCGATGCAACAGTCAGTCACGGCCGACGGCTTCGTCTACGCCTCCCTGGCGCAGTTGATGCAACTGGAGCACCGCGTGCTGGGCCTGAGCTTCCAGGGTCGCCAGCCGCACGCCAGTATCCTCTCCGGCAACCACGCCTCGCGCCTGCGCGGGCGCGGGCTTAACTTCGACGAGCTGCGCCACTACAACCCCGGCGATGACCTGCGCCACCTCGACTGGCGCGCCAGCCAGCGCTATGGCAAGCCCTTCGTGCGCAGCTACACCGAGGAGCGCGACCGCCCGGTGCTGATCCTGGTCGACCAGCGGATGAACATGTTCTTCGGCTCGCGGCGCAGCTTCAAATCGGTCACCGCCGCCGAGCTGGCCGCACTGTCGGCCTGGATGGCCTTCCACGGCGGAGACCGGGTCGGCGGCCTGGTGTTCAACGACAGCCGCATCGAACGGGTCAGCCCGATTCGCAGCCGCAGCCGGGTCGAGGCACTGTGCGCGGCCATCGTCCGGCAGAACCAGGCGCTGGCCGCCGACCTGCCCGACGCGGAGAACGAGCCGCAGCTCGACCGCGCCCTGCAGAGCTGCCTGGCGATGGCTGGGCATGATCACCTGATCTGCCTGATCAGCGATTTCGCCGGCGCCGGGCCGCGCACGCTACAGCTGATGCGTCAGCTGGCTGCGCACAACGATGTGCTTGCCATGCAGGTATACGACCCTCTGGCGCTGAATGTGCCTGATCGTGGGCGGATCATGGTCACCCAGGGCGAGCTGCAGGTGGAGCTGCAAGTCGAACGGCGCCAGGTGCACCAACCGCTGGGCGACTTTCTCCAGGGCCGGCTCAAGGAGGTTGCCACCTTGCTACGGCGCAGCCAGGTGCCGCTGATGATGATCAGCACCGGTGAGCCTACTCACGAGCAACTGCGCAGCGAACTGGGCCGCGCAGGCGGAGGGCGGCGATGAGCACGGACGAGACGCCGCACCTCGATCAGCTCAAGGAGCTGGCGCTGCCGCCACCGCCGGTCAGCTACTGGCCGCAGACCTGGGGCTGGCTGGTGCTGGCCGTCGTCTTGTTACTGGCCCTGATTGCCTGGGCGACTTGGCGCTGGTGGTGCTGGCGACGTGACCGTTACCGGCGCGAGGCCATCGCCCGCCTGGCCGAGCTGGAACGCGCCATCGGCGATGAACAACTGCGCGTGCCGGCGCTACGCGAGTTGCCCGAGTTGCTCAAGCGCGTGGCCCTGTCGATGCCGGATCGGCCGCCGGTCGCGACCTTGGGCGGCGACGCCTGGCAGGCCTTTCTGCAACAGCGCAGCAAGGCGCCGTTGCCCGAGGATTTCAGCCGCAACCTGGCCACCCTGGCCTATGCCCCGGCGCCACAGCTGGCGGCCATGCCCGTCCAGCAGCTGGAGACACTGCTGACCCACTCCCGGCGCTGGATCGAGACGCACCATGTGGCAGTTTGACTATCCCTGGGCCCTGCTGCTGTTGCCGCTGGCGCTGCTGGGCCTGCGCTACCTGAGCCCCTATCGAGAGGCGCGCAGCGCCGTGCGGGTGCCGTTCTTCGCCGCGATGAGCCGCGCCGCGGGGCAGACGCCCGCCACCTCCGGCGTCGGTGGCAACGCCTGGCAGCTGGCGCTCAACCTGCTGGTGTGGGCGCTGCTGGTGGTGGCCTGCGCACGGCCGGTGCTGGTGGAGAAACCCATCGAGCGCGAACAGCCGGTGCGCGACCTGATGCTGGCCATCGACATCTCCCAGTCCATGGACACTGCCGACTACAACAATGCTGCCGGCCAGCGTGTGGATCGCCTGAGCGCGGTGAAGGAAGTGGTGCAGGGCTTTATCGACAAGCGCCAGGACGACCGCCTGGGCCTGATCGTGTTCGGCACCGGCGCCTACCCCCAGGCGCCGTTGACCCTCGATCACGCCAGCCTGCAGCTGCTGCTGGAGGAAATCGCCAGCGGCATGGCCGGTCCGAATACCGCCATCGGCGACGCCATCGGCCTGACCATCAAGATGCTGGACAAGGCCGAGGAGCAGGACAAGGTGCTGATCCTGCTCACCGACGGCAACGACACCGGCAGCGCCATTACCCCCGAGCACGCGGCGCAGATGGCGGCGGACAAGGGCATCGTCGTGCACACCATCGGCATCGGCGACCCGGCCGCCACCGGCGAGGCCAAGGTCGACCTGAGCATGTTGCAGTCGATATCCCGCATCACCGGCGGGCAGTTCTTCCGTGCCGATGACCGCGCCGCGCTGGACGGGGTCTACGCCACGCTGGATCGCATCACCCCGCACAAGGTGCACAAGCTCAGTCACCAGCCCAAGCGCGACTTGTTCTGGTGGCCGCTCGGCGCGGCGTTGCTGGCGCTGGCGCTGTACCAGGTGCTGGCCGCGCTGCGTGGCCGTCTGGCTCGGGGGCGGGCGCCTGAACCGGTGCAGGAGGCCTGATGGTTATCGATCTCGCCGCCTTCCACTTCCTGCGCCCGCTCTGGCTGCTGCTGGTGCTGCTGGGCATCGCCCTGCCGTTCGCCTGGAACCGGGCGCGGCTGTCGGCCCTGCGTGCTGCGCCGATCGCCCCGCACCTGCTCAAGCATTTGCTGATGACTCCTGATGACCCGCACAGCCTGCGGCCCATCCATCTGCTGGCGGCGCTGCTGATCCTCGGTGGTATTGCCGCCGCCGGGCCGACCTGGCAACAGGATCGGCCGGAGTTCCTGGAGAACCGCGCGCCGCTGATCCTGGCGGTCGACCTGTCGTCGTCGATGGACGCCAACGACGTGCCGCCGTCGCGGCTGGAGGCGGTCAAGCACAAGCTGCACGACCTGATCCAGCGCCGCGCCGGGGCCAAGACCGGCTTGATCGCCTACGCCGGCACGGCGCACCTGGTATTGCCGGCGACCCAGGACCCGCAGCTGCTCGACACCTTCCTCCAGGCCCTGAGCGCCGGGATGATCGACACTGCCGGCAAGGATGCCGTCGGGGTGATCGAGCAGGCCAAGCGCCTGCTGGCCGCCGAGGAGTCGCCGGGCACCCTGTTGCTGCTGACCGACGGCGCCGACACCGAGCAGCTGGGGCAGGTGAGTGACAGCCTCAAGGGCAGCAAGCTGCAGGTGCTGGTACTGGCGGTCGGCCAGGAGGATGTTGGTGCGCTGCGCGATGCCGAAGGCATGCCGCGCCTGGATGCCAATGGCCGGGCAGTGCTGGGCAGTTTCGATGCCGACGCCCTCAAGCAGCTGGCCAGCGCCGCCGGTGCGCCGCTGGGCAGCCTGACCCTGGACGACGACGATCTCGACTGGATCGAGCTGCATGCCCAGCAGCACCTGCAGGCGGCCAGTGGCGACGAGCAGGAAATCCACTGGAAGGATGCCGGCTACTGGCTGTGCTGGCCGCTGGCGCTGATCGCCTTCTTCTCCGTGCGCCGCGGCTGGAGCGTCAACTGGCTGGCCGCTCTGCTGCTGGCCTGTGGTCTTGGCCTGCCGGGTACTTCTGCCCAAGCCGGCGCTCTGGCCGACGCTTTCTTCACCCCGGATCAACAGGGCCGCTGGGCCTTCGAGCATGGCCACTACCCGCAGGCTGCCGAGCACTTCCACGATCCTTACTGGAAGGGCCTGGCCGCCTATAACGGCGCGGATTACCAGGCGGCGCTGGCCAGCTTCGCCCGCGTCGACTCGGCGCCGGGCTTTTTCTACCTGGGCAACAGCTATGCCCACCTGCTCAAGTATCCCGCCGCCATCGCTGCCTACCGGCAGGCGTTGAAGCTGCAGCCCGAGTTTCCCGAGGCCGAGGCCAACCTGGCCCTGGCCATCGCCTTGCAGAAAGACTTCGAGGAACAGCAGGAAGTCGCGCCGCAGATGGAGCCGGACAAGATCGAGTTCGACAAGGACCCGGGTAAGGGCAAGGAGGGCCAGATGGACGCGCAGAAAGCCGCCTCGGACGCCCTCTGGCTGCAGAACCTGACCACCTCGCCGGCCAAGTTCCTGCAACAGAAATTCCGCATCCAGAGTGCGCGCATGCAAGGTGAAGGAGAGCAGCCATGAAACGCCTGTTGCTGATCCTCCTGCTTGGCCTGCAGCCGCTGCTGGCCGTGGCCGAGCCCAAGGTGCTGGTGGAGGCGCAACTGGTGCCGGAGGGCAAAGCGCTGGTTGGCGCTACCGTCAATCTGCAAGTAGATGTGCTGACCGACACCTGGTTCACCGCCGCGCCGCAACTGCCCAAGCTGGATTTGCCGGGCGCCCAGGTGATGCCGGCGAGTAGCGACGCCAATCACCTGACTGTGCAGCGCGAGGGCACCACCTTCTTTGGCTTGCGCTTTAGCTACCAGATCACCCCGAACGAGGCGCGGCAATTCCAGATTCCCGCGCTGTCGATCCAGACCGTACCGGGGCAGGGCAGCGGTACGGTGACGGTGCAGACCGCGCCGCTGGATTTCGTCGCCAGCCAGCCCGAGGGCGTGGCCGTCGGCCAACAGGTACTGATGGCCAGGAGCCTCAAGTTCAGCCAGCAGATCGAGTCCTCGCATACGCCTTTGCGCGTGGGTGACAGCCTGGTGCGGCGCCTTGTCATCGAGGCCGAAGGGGCGCAGGCCATGCGCATGCCGGCGCCGCAGTTCGACGAGGTCGAGGGCCTGCAGCGCTACGTGAAAACGCCCAAGGTAGAACCGCTGAGCGATGGTCGTGGCAGCGTCAGCGGTGGTCGGCGGGTGGATGAGGTCAGCTATGTCGTCGACGAGGCCGGTGACTATGAGCTGCCGGCCATCGAGCTGCAGTGGTGGGACCTGACGGCCAACCAGATGCGCACGGCGACTGTGCCGGCCCAGGACTTCGAGGCCAGCGGCGAGCAGGCCTACCAGGCGCCGTTCTCGATTGCCGAGGATCTGCAGGCGCTGGGGCAGAGCGCGCGTATCCACATTACCCAGCACTGGCTGCTGTTGGCCGCGTTGCTCGTGCTCGGCGGGCCGGTGACCTATTGGGGCCTGCCTTGGTGGCGGCGTGCTCTGCTGGCCTGGGGGGCCTGGCACAGCCAACGCCAGCAGGCCTATCGGCAGTCTGCGGACTTTGCCTGGCAGCAGGTGGCGCAACAGCTGCGTGCTCAGCCCGCGCAACTGGGTGCGCTCTATCTCTGGGGACGGCGCAGCATGCGGGTAAACACCCTGAATTCGCTGGCCGGGAAAGTTGCCGAGTCCTCCGGCCAGCGTTTGCTAGCCTTTCTCAAGTCCTGCTACGGACCGTCAGCCAAACCTGCGCAGGCCGTTACGACGTTGCAGCAGGCGTTGCCTGAGTTGAAGAAAGACGCTTTGCGTCAGCAGCCTGCAGCCGCGCCCCGGCACGGCCTCTTGACCATGAATCCCCGCCATCCAGTGGCGGGCTCTACTGACAGGGAAGACCTATGAACAGAAACTCGCACGCCCTCATCACCTGGCGCTGGCTGCTGTCGCTGCTGGTCGCATTGCCGCTGCTGGCCAGCGCCGCCGACCCGCTGTCATCCTGGAAGGACGGTCCGTCCAAGCAGGCCATCACCCAGTTCGTCGCGGCCGTGACCGAGGAAGGCTCCAAGGACTACGTGGTGCCGGCCGAGCGCATCGCCGTATTCGACAACGATGGCACGCTGTGGAGCGAGCAACCCATGTATTTCCAGGTGCTGTTCGCCTTCGACGAAGTCAAGCGCCTGGCCCCCGAACACCCCGAGTGGAAAACCACCCAGCCGTTCAAGGCTCTGCTCGAAGGTGACAAGGAAACCCTGGCCGCCAGCGGCATGGACGGGGTGATGAAGATCGTCGGCGCCACTCATACCGGCATCAGCACAGAAGAGTTCTCAGCCAGGGCCGAGGCCTGGCTGGCCAAGGCCAAGCATCCGAAGAGCGGTAAGCCCTACACCGAGATGGTCTTCCAGCCCATGCTGGAACTGCTCGACTACCTGCGCGCCAACGGCTTCAAGACCTACATCGTCTCCGGCGGCGAGGTGGCGTTCATGCGCACCTTCGCCGAAGAGGTGTATGGCATCCCGCCGGAGCAGGTCATCGGCACCACCTTCGTCACCGAATTGCAGGACAAGGACGGCAAGCTGTCGATCCTGCGCCAGCCCAAGTTGCTGCATAACGACGATGGCCCGGGCAAACCGGTGAGTATCGACCAGGTCATTGGTCGCCGGCCGATTCTCGCCTTCGGCAACTCCGACGGCGACCTGCAGATGCTGCAGTGGACGGCCGCTGGCGACGGCAAACGCTTCATGGGCCTGGTACACCACACCGATGCCGAGCGCGAATGGGCCTACGACCGCGAATCCAAGGTCGGCAAGCTGGACAAGGCGCTGGATGCGGCCAAGCAGGGCAACTGGACGGTGGTGGACATGGCCACGGAGTGGCAGCGCATCTATCCGTTCGAATAGTGAACGATGGAGTGTGTCGGGTACTACCTTGCGGCGAGTAATAACGCCGCAAGTCGCTGATTGGAGAGTCTTACCCTTAAAGACTGATACGCGGCGTCAGTTCTAGCTCAATCGGCTGCTCCAGCTCGTGCTCCAGTTGAGCTTTAAGGCGTTTCATTTGACTGTAGGTAACGCCGCTACGCGACAGCACATCGGCATACAGCACAATGCGCTCGCCCTTCAGGCTGACTTGCACATTGCTCAAACTGATTTCTTTGCCGTCGAGAATAAAGACCTGTCCGGCGGCCAGTTTTTCGATCTGCCAGTGCTTGGTGATTTCGACAAACGACACGGTCAGTGGAATCGCCACCAGCACCAACAACACCAACGACACACTCAAGCCGCGCCGCGCACGCTGAAGTGGTGCATAGCCCAAGAACAGGAAAGTCAGTGCCGCGGCCAGCGCAATACCCACCAGGTTGGTCAGAAACAGCAGCATAGAGCCGCTGAACACATGCCAATCGAGCCAGCCTAAACCAATCCCCGAGACGCACAGCGGCGGCACCAAGGCCACGGCAATCGCCACGCCTGACACACTTTTGGCCACATCTTCACGCACGTTGGCGTAAGCCCCGGCAATGCCCGAGGCAATCGCTACGCCCAAGTCGAGCAAGTTGGGTTGCAAGCGCCCCGCAATCTCGTTGGTGATACGTTCAATCGGCACCAGTAGAGCCACCATGGCGGCGGTGCCCATGGCGAGGCACATACCGATGCCAATGGTTTTTAGCGATTGCTCCAGCATGCCGCGATCACCACGCAAGAGGCCCATCGCCAGGGAGATAATCGGCGCCATCAATGGGGCAAGCACCATGGCGCCGATAATCACCGCCGGGCTGGAAAGGAATAACCCCAAGCTGGCCACGATGGCGCTCAGTACCATCAAGGTTAGGAAGGTGCTGTGCGGCCGCGCCATGTCACGCAGGATGACAAACAGGTCGCGGAACTCTTCTTCCAGCGCGTGGGTAAACAGCGGCAGTTGCGTCTCGATCATTTTCAGCCGCTCTTCGTTACGCGGCAGCTGCTCGGTACGGTGCACTTCTTTGCTATCGCCGCGGCCGAAATACGCCTCGCTGACATTCATCAGCAGCGCCTTGGCGTGCAGTTTCAGCTCAATGCGCTTGGCTTCGCGGGGCTTGCCGTCAATGAAATAGGCCAAGGGGGCGTCGCTTTCCAGGGTCAGCTCTGGGCAACGGATAAAATTCACCGCGCGCGGTAACTTAGCCAGCGGTTGCTCGCCCTGAAAAATTCCCCGCAGCAAAAAGCCCAGGTATTCACCCACCGACTTAGGCGCAATCACCAGGGTAGAAATCAGTCCATCCTGCACTTCCAGGCGAGTCCCCATGAGCCGCGCCGCGGGGCCGCGAATATCGTTTTCAATCACTACCAAACCGGTGATAGCGGTGTGCAGAGCATTTTCTCGGGTGGTGGTCAGGTATACGGGAAAGGGTTTGATCTTGAAGAGGTTCAGCACGCTTATCCAAATCAAGGCTAAGCGATACAGCCACTGCTCAATCAGCGAGTGGCCGCGATTCTGAAACGTCTTACTACGGCCATCCAAAAACGGCGTTTCCCCCACCATCATCAAGCCCAAGGTGGTTTCGCCGTTACAGCGCAGCACGTCAACCTTTTGCGGCTGATCCGAGCAAGCCAGCGCGATGGCTTCGTCCGCATGGCGCGGCAGGTTAAACCACTCGTGCAGGTGGGTCTGCTTTTCGCGCGGTACCACGCCCAGTACACACCCTAAGCGCTCGGCGATGTCCAGATAAGCGGGCAACTGCTCATCGGTGAGCACCGCGAGCAAGTGTTGCTGCTCGCCCATAAACTCGGCAGGCGACTGCACAAAGCGGCTCTCGGCCACCTCAGTCAAGGCAATCGCATGATCGCTGGCATAACGGCGTAGCGCCTCCAGTCGACCGCACTCTTCATTGCCAACCACCAGCAATGCTTGTGTTATGTGCCCCATGCTACCCCCGAGTGAATAATGACCGTTTAGGGTTCCTAAGGGACACGTCCATGCGCTTTGGATACTCGCTTTGCGATCAGGCAAGGATTCTACGGACCCTATCGATATTTTTCGGAATCCAAAGAAAAGCCCCTGATTTCTCTAGGAAAATCAGGGGCTTATTTGGTGGAGCCGGGGGGATTTGAACCCCCGTCCGCCAGCTCTCCACTATCGGTTCTACATGCTTAGCCATCTCTACTGAGTTAACTCCGCGCCGCCCGAGTGGCAGGGTGCTTGGAGCGAGCTGCATAAGTTTTAGCCGTTACACCTGCAGCGAGCTTGGCGGCGATCCTGTTCTATCTGACAGACCAAATCTTCGGGTTTACAGGCATCCCCTAGGGTCTGCTGGCGCCCTTAGGCGGCCAGAGCGTAGTTGTCGTCGTTGGCAACTATGAAGTTGTGGCAGCGGATTTACGAGAACTGTCACCTACTCGGCATGCCCCTCAAGTTTTGCTACCGGCGTCGAATCCTAATCGGCCCCAGAACGCTCTTGCGAGGTTTGAGGCGGAGTTTACGGCAAAGGTTCCCCTGCGTCGACCGCGACAATGCCCGTACAATGGCTGGCCTATCTCAGGCCATGTGCCATTCTCTTCAGATTGGATTTCGAGGAGCGCTGGATGCCGCTTGCATCGCTCAAGCCTTTGCGTCGCTGGATCTGGCGAGCCTTTTTGCAGAGTGCATTGATTCCCCTGGTGCTGGTGGAGTCGGTGTTGATCGGTGTCTACCTCTACACCAACGAGTCCATCCGCGAGACGCAGATAGGCTATTTGCAAAACAGTGCGCTGCAGGATCTGGATCAAGCGGTACGCCGCGAGGGGCAGGTGATCGATGAGCGGTTGCGCGCCATCGAAGCTCAAGTCGGTATTTATCGTGATGCGGTCGGCGAGGCTTTGCAGGATCGTCGCTTCCAGCCGGACGAACTCGAACGCATGCGCCACGCCAGCACCCCTGATGGCGTTTTCTACAGCCGCAGTGATGATGGCCGAGCAGCCTCCTTTTATGCGGCCAGTACTCCCGTCGAGCAGCAGGATCGGGATAAGGCGCTGCGCCTGTCGCGCCTCGATCCGCTGATGCGCTCGCTCCAGCAAGCCGATCCGCTAGTAGCGGCGGTCTACTTCAACAGTTGGGATAGCTACAACCGCATCTATCCCTATTTCGATGTGCTGCAGCAGTACCCGCATGACATGGTCATCCCGCAGTACAACTTCTATTACCTGGCTGACGCCAAGCACAACCCGAGCCGCGGGACAGTGTGGACCGAGGTCTATCTCGACCCGGCCGGCCTGGGCTGGATGTTGTCGGCTATTGCTCCGGTTTACCGTGACGACAAGCTCGAGGGCGTGGTTGGTCTGGATGTGACCGTCGGCCAGATGCTCAGCAAGATCGGTAACCTGCAGGTCCCCTGGCAGGGTTATGCGCTGCTGGTGGGCAGTGACAACGAGATCATGGCGTTGCCTGAGGCGGGCGAACGCGACTTCGGTTTGCGCGAGCTGACCGATTACTCCTATGCCGAAGCGGTGCGCCGCGAGGTGCTGAAACCGGCTGATTTCAAGCTGGATCGTCAGCCGGGGCTGCAGTCATTGCTGGCTTCCATGGCCGAGCAGCGTCATGGCGTGCTGGAGGTGCAGCTTGGCGGGCGCAGTCAGCTGATGGCCTGGAGTGAGGTGCCGCAAACTCACTGGCGCCTGCTGATGGTGGTGGATGAGGCGAATATCTTTCGTGAAACCAATGGCCTGGCTGAGCAGTACCAGGCCATTGGTTATTTGCTGATCGCCGGTCTGGTGTTCTTTTACCTGCTGTTCGGCAGCTGGATGTGGCTGCGTTCGCGGCGTCTGAGCGATCAGCTGGCTGAGCCAATTACCGGCATAGTCGGAATGATGCGCAGCCTGGGGGCTGGTGAACGTCAGCCTCTACCTCCGCCAACCAACATCCGTGAGCTGGCGGAGATGGCGGAAGAGGTGCAGCACGCGGGGCAGCAGCTGCAACTCAGCGAGCAGGGCCGAGAGTCGGTGCAGCGCACTCTGGAGCTGGTGCTGGAGAGCACCACCGAGAGCCTCTGGGAAGTCGATGCGGCGAGCTTGAGCATTCGCATTAGCGAGCGTTTCGTCCGGCGTTTTGGTTTGCGTGACAGTAATCTGCCATTCGCCGAGTTCAACCAGCGCGTACATCCCGATGATCTACCGCGCGTGCGTCATCTGCGCCTGAGCATGGCTGAAGAACACCAAGTGGATTTCTTCGAGGCTGAGTATCGCTATGCCGATGCTCAGGGGCATTACAGCTGGCTGCTCAGTCGGGGCAAGGTCATCGAGCGTGATCGCGAAGGGCGCGCCGTGCGCGCGGCCGGCACTCATGTCGACATTACCCGGCTCAAGCAGGTGCAGGACGAGCTGCGTCGGGCGAGCCTGGAGGCGCAGGCGGCCAGCCAGGCGAAGAGCCGTTTCCTCTCGAGCATGAGCCATGAGTTACGCACGCCGCTCAACGCTATCCACGGTTTTGCCCAGTTGATCGAGCTTGAGGCGCAGGACCAGGCCGGACGTGAGCAGGAGGCCGAGTACGCCCGTGAAATTGTCGTGGCCAGCCGGCATCTGACGTCGCTGGTCGACGATATTCTCGACCTTTCCAGCATTGAGAGTCGCCAGCAGCAGTTGCAACTGCAGGCCATCGATATCGGCCCCTTGCTTCGGGGGTGTGCCGAGTTGGTGCAGCCCGAGGTGCAGCAGCGGTGCCTGCAATTACAGGTACAGGATCAAGCCAGTGCTCCGCTGTTCGTGCTGGCGGATCCGCGGCGCTTACGTCAGGTGATGCTCAATCTGCTGTCCAACGCCATCAAGTACAACAGTCCGCAAGGGCTGATTCGCATGGGGTACGAGGTGCGACCCGGCGGTGTGCGGCTGTGGGTCGAGGACAGTGGTTCGGGATTGACCGCAGAGCAGCAGCAGAGTCTGTTCCAGCCCTTCCAGCGGCTGGGGCGGGAAAACTCGAATATTCCTGGTACGGGTATCGGTTTGGTGCTGTGTCGCGAACTGGCGGAGTTGATGGGCGGGGAGATGGGCTTTGCCAGTGATGTGGGTTTGGGCAGCCGCTTCTGGATCGAGTTGCCCAGCGCCGCGGAGCCAGAAGCGGTAGCTGAAGCTGCCGCGCAACAGATGCAACGATCGTCGGAGGCGTTGCTTCCGGTGCTGTGCGTGGAGGATCACCCGGCCTGCATGCGTGTGCTTCAGGAAGGTTTGCGCGACATTGCGCGAGTCGAGGGCGTGCCTTCAGTGCGCCGAGCCATGCTGCACCTGGCAGAGCTGACGCCTGCACTGGTACTTCTGGATATTGACCTGCCCGATGGCAGTGGTCTGGAAGTGCTGGAGTTGATGCGCAGCAAGCCACACCTGGCCGATGTGCCGGTGCTGGTGGTCAGTGCCGCAGCGGACGAGGGACTTCTGGCCGAGGCTCGGGCCATGGGCGCTGCGGCCAGTCTGTTGAAGCCTGTAGACCTGCAGCAACTGCGCACCATGGCGCTGTCGCTATTGAGGCAGAACGCTTAGCGGGGTTCTCAGTACTTACTCGCTGGCTTGCAGCAGATTCAGTGCTTCATTGAGTACCTTCACTGACTCGGCGTGGTCGCCAGATTTGTGCAGCGCCTCGCCTTCTGCGCGCAAGCGCTGAACCTCGGCAAGGGTCTCGGGGTCGGCTGGCGGATCGCTCTTGAGCAATTGATCGATCTGGGCCATATCCTGCGGGCAGTGCATGGCCCAGAGATTGCCGCTGAACAGGCCGGCGCCGAGCAGACCGAGCGCGAGCAGTTGGGATATCCGACGCATGGGGAACCTCCTGAGCAGGGCTGGAGGTTTGAGTATAGAAAGCCCGGCGCAGGGGGGGCGGTCAGCCTGACGAGCGCGCTGACTATCGATTCAGTGCCCGCCGCAGCAGTCTGCCCAGTGCTTCTTCTTCGAGGTGTGGCCGATGCCGGGGTTGAGCGTGTTGCTCGGGTCCAGCTCGCGGTAGAAACCGGCCAGCGCGGGCTTGGCCACGTAGAGGTGGCCGACGTTGTGCTCGGCCGGGTATTCGGCGCGGCGCTCGTCGAGCAGGGCCCACATGCGGTGCTCCATGGCCAGCGGGTCGACCCCCTTCCTGATGATGTAGTCCTGGTGGAATACGTGGCAGAAGAAGTGCCCGTAGTAGAGCTTGTGGATGATCTGCTCTTCCATCTCGGCCGGCAGCACCTCCACCCAGTCACGGTCGTTGCGGCGCAGGGCGATGTCCAGCGGCACGATGTCTTCCACGCTGCTTTGGTGCACCTCGCGATAACGAATCGCCGCGCCGGCGATGGCGAAGCGGTGCAGGAAAGCCTTGCGCCCTTCCTCGGCATCGCACTCGAAGAAGGCGCCGCTGCTGCGCTGGCCGAAGTAGTCGGCGAGGAAGGCACGGGTCGCGTCTTTGGTGTCATCGGACACCCGTACCAGCAGGTGATGCTCGTAGCGGTCGCGGTAGTCGCGCATGCGCTTGGGCAGATGGCTGGGCAGCAGGTTCATCAGGGGCTGCAGTATCCGGTCGGTCACGCCGCGCAGGCCGAAGCGCTCGAAGAAGCCATCGACCCTGCTCTTCATGGCGAAGGCGGCAGGTACCTTGGCCGTGCCGAAGGTATCGATCAGCAGGAAGGTGTCCTTACCGTATTTTTCGCCGATATCGAACGCGGTACGGTGGATGTACTCGCCGGCGATCGGCAGGCGTGGCAGATGGGCGAGCAGGTGGCGGCGCACTTCGGTGAGGTCGTGCGGGTCGTTGCTGCCGATGTAGAACACCGAGCTGGCTTCCTTGGCGTAGGTGTCCAGGCGCACGGCGAACAGGCACAGCTTGCCGGCCGAGCCGGAGGCCTCGAACAGGCGTGACGGGTCGGCGTTGAAGCGCGCCGGGGTGTCGGCGTCGACATCGCGCACGTGCTCGCCGTAGCGCTCGTCCGAGGCCTTGCCGATATCCTCGTTGCGAATCTGCTGCGGGCCGTAGTCGCCCTGCTGCAGGCAGGTGAGGATTTCCTCGGGGCTTTCGCCCAGCTCTATCCCTAAGTGGTTGACCAGCTCCAGAGAGCCGTCGGCCTTGACCTGCGCGTACAGCGCCAACTCGGTGTAGGCCGGGCCGCGGCGTACCAGGGCGCCGCCGGAGTTGTTGCACACGCCGCCGAGCACCGAGGCGCCGATGCAGGAGGAGCCGATCACCGAGTGCGGCTCGCGGCCGAGCGGGGCCAGGGCCTGCTCCAGGCGGTCGAGGGTGGCGCCGGGCAGGCAGACCACCTGCTGGCCGTCGTTGATCAGTTGCACGCCGGTGATGCGCAGGGTGCTGACCAGCACGATCTCGCGGTCATAGTCGTCGCCGTCCGGTGTCGAACCACCGGTCAGGCCGGTGTTGGCGGCCTGCATGATGACGATGCGGTCGGCCGCCACGGCGGCCTGCAGCACGCGCCACTGTTCCAGCAGGGTGCCGGGGCGCACCACGGCCAGTACGCCGCCTTCGCCGCAACGGTGGCCCTTGCGAAAGCGCCGGGTGCTCTGCTCGTCGGTGAGGACGTGGTCGGCACCTACGGCGTCGCGCAACTGGGCGAGCAGGGTTTCGCGGCTGACAGCGGTCATGCTCAGAACTCCTTGACCAGCGAATCGCGGCTGATTTCGCTGATGGATTTGGCGCCGGTCAGGGTCATGGCGACGCGCATTTCCTTGTCGAACAGCTCCAGCAGGTTGCTCACGCCGGCACCACCGGCGGCGGCCAGGGCGTAGACGAAGGCGCGGCCGAGCATCACGCAGTCGGCGCCGAGGGCGAGCATGCGCACCACGTCGAGTCCGGTGCGGATGCCGGAGTCGACCAGGATCTTCAGGTCACTCTTCACCGCGTCGGCAATCGCCGGCAGGGCGCGGGCGCTGGACAGCACGCCATCGAGCTGGCGGCCGCCGTGGTTGGACACGACGATGCCGTCGGCGCCGAAGCTGACGGCGTCCTTGGCATCCTGCGGGTCGAGGATGCCCTTGATCACCATCGGGCCGTCCCAGAATTCGCGAATCCATTCCAGGTCTTTCCATGAGATGGACGGGTCGAAGTTGGCCCCCAGCCAGCCGATGTAGTCGGCCAGGCCGGTGGGGTTGCCACGGTAGGTGGAGATATTGCCCAGGTCGTGCGGCTTGCCCAGCAGGCCGACGTCCCAGGCCCACTGCGGGTGAGTCATGGCCTGCAGCACGCGGCGCAGCGGCGCATTCGGGCCGCTCATGCCGGAATGGGCGTCGCGGTAGCGGGCGCCGGGCACCGGCATGTCGACGGTGAACACCAGGGTGGTGACGCCGGCGGCCTTGGCCCGTTCCAGGGCGTTACGCATGAAGCCGCGATCCTTCAACACATAGAGCTGGAACCACATTGGCCGGTCGATGGCCGGGGCGACTTCCTCGATCGGGCAGACCGAGACGGTGGAGAGGGTGAAGGGAATGCCCTTGGCCGCCGCGGCCTTGGCCGCCTGTACTTCACCGCGGCGCGCGTACATGCCGGTCAGGCCGACCGGCGCCAGGGCCACCGGCATGGCCAGCTTCTCGCCGAACAGCTCGGTTTCCAGGCTCAGCTCGGACATATTGCGCAGCACGCGCTGGCGCAGGGCGATGTCGGCCAGGTCGGCGACGTTACGCTGCAGCGTGTGCTCGGCGTAGGCGCCGCCATCGATGTAGTGGAACAGGAACGGCGGCAGCTTGCGCTGGGCGGCGGCACGGTAGTCGGTCGAGGCTGAGATGATCATGGGCAGATTTCCGTGAGGTCTGTTACGACCGCGCCCTGCGCGGGGCAGGGCGTGGCCAGGCTGCTGTTCAGAGCCCTTGCAGTGGGTCGCTGATACCGAAGACATGGATCGCGATCAGGGCGATCACTCCAGTAAAGAGCACGTAGTACAGGGTCGGCCACACCGTCTTGCGCAAGGTGCTGCCTTCGCGCCCAAGCAGGCCGACGGTGGCGGAGGCGGCCACTACGTTGTGGATCGCCACCATGTTGCCGGCGGCGGCGCCGATGGCCTGCACGGCGACGATCAGCGCGGTGGAGATGCCGAGGTTGTGCGCCACGCCGAACTGGAACTGGCTGAGCATCATGTTGCTCACCGTGTTGGAGCCGGCGATGAAGGCGCCGAGGGCGCCAACCGACGGAGCCAGCAGCGGATAGATGCTGCCGACGCTGTCGGCTACATAACGCGCCATGGTGATCGGCATGCTGGCCAGCTCGGCGGCGTTGACCCCGGAGTTGATCAGGATGCGCACCATCGGCACGGTGAACAGCAATACGAAGCCGGCGCCGAGCAGCACGCTGGACGATTCCTTGACCGCGGCCACCATCTCGCGTGCCTTCATGCCGTGCAGGAAGAAGGTGGCGATGACCACGGCGACCAGGATGCCGCCCGGCAGGTACAGCGGCATGAAGTCGGCCTTGATGCCGGCCTCGCCGAGGATGTCCGGGAACACCAGCACCACCGACTTCAGCGCGGCGCCGATGTCGGGGAATACGCGGCTGATCACCAGCAGGGCGCCAACCAGTACGTAGGGCAGCCAGGCGCGCAGGGTACTCAT
Organism: Pseudomonas sp. zbq_18; assembly: GCF_043102245.1. Classification (NCBI taxonomy): domain Bacteria; kingdom Pseudomonadati; phylum Pseudomonadota; class Gammaproteobacteria; order Pseudomonadales; family Pseudomonadaceae; genus Pseudomonas; species Pseudomonas sp. zbq_18. The sequence goes on from NZ_JBICIT010000013.1 coordinate 282,594, forward strand.
CGGGCGCGCGGTGAGGCTGTCCAGCTTCATTTCCACGCTACCCAGCCACTCGCTCGGCCACTCGTTGGCCGGGGCGAAGTCCCAGGTCTTCTTCGGCACCAGGAAGCCGACGCGCGCGGCGCTGGTGACGATAGCCAGACCGATCAGACCGCCAAGCAGGGAGGGGAACTCCGGGCCCAGCAGCACGCCGGTGGCGGCGTAGGGCAGGGTAAAGGCCAGGCCGGCGAAGAGGGCGAAGGGCAGCACTTCGAAGCCAGCCTTCCAACTTTTCTCGCGGCCGAAGAAGCGCGTCAGCATCAGCACCATCAGCAGCGGCATCAGGGTGCCGACGGTGGCGTGGATGATCGCCACTTCACTGGTGATCAGCTGCAGATAGGCCTCCCAGCTGGAGCCGTGGGCCGCGAGCTGGCTGCCGATGCCGGCGCTGTCCAGGCCGCTGTTGACGCCTACAATGATCGGCGTACCGACCGCGCCGAAGGATACCGGGGTGCTTTGCACCATCATGCCGAGCATGACCGCGGCCAGCGCCGGGAAGCCGATGGCGACCAGCAGCGGCGCGGCGATGGCGGCCGGTGTGCCAAAGCCCGAGGCACCCTCGATGAAGCAGCCGAACAGCCAGGCGATGATCAGCGCCTGAATGCGCCGGTCCGGGCTGATGGTGGTGAAGCCGGCGCGAATCGCGGTGATGCCGCCGGAGTGCTTGAGGGTGTTCAGCAGCAGGATGGCGCCGAAGATGATCCACAGCACGCCGCCGGTGATGATCAGGCCCTGCAGGGTCGAGGCGAGTACGCGGTTGAAGCTCATGTCCCACACCGTCAGGGCGATGCCAGCGGTGAGCAGGTAGACCAGCGGCATGGCGCGCTTGGCGGGCCAGCGCAGACCGATCAACAGAATGGCGGCAAGCAGGATGGGCGAGAACGCCAGCAGGGCGAGCAATCCGGAAGACATGTGATGGCTCCGATCAGTGGCGCGCCAGGCGCTGCAGTGAATGGGACATGGGAGATACCTCGGCGCTTGTTGGATTTGTTGGTCGCGCTTTGATTAATTGGTAATACCAATTTACAAAGTGTTGGGCTCAGGGTAAAAGTCGGCCTTGGCGCCTGTCAATTTTCGCGCCTTCGACTTTGGTCGCAGGACGTCGGCTTGCTGGGCTTGCCGAGTGGCGGATAGGCTTGCCGGAAACACCGGCCTGGCGCCGGGTAATAGCGAGTGGAGCGGCTTATGGAAGTGGGGCAGGTGCGGCAGCGCCGCTTGTCGGACGATATCGTCAGTCAACTGGAGGCGATGATCCTCGAGGGCACGCTCAAGGCGGGCGAGCGGTTGCCGGCGGAGCGCCAGTTGGCCGAGCAGTTCGGCGTCTCGCGGCCGTCACTGCGCGAGGCGATCCAGAAGCTGGTGGCGCGTGGCCTGCTGGTCAGCCGCCAGGGCGGCGGCAACTATGTGGCGGCGCAACTGGGCTCGACTTTCAGTGATCCACTGCTGCAACTGCTGGAAGACAATCCCGATGCGCAGCGCGACCTGCTGGAGTTCCGCCATACCCTGGAAGGCTCCTGTGCCTACTACGCGGCGCAGCGTGCCACGCCGGTCGATCACCAGCGTCTGCGTGCTGCCTACGACGCCCTGCAGGCCTGTTACGCCGAGGGCAGCAAGGCGACTCGCGCCGAGGAGGGCGCGGCGGATGCGCGCTTCCACCTGGCCATTGCCGAGGCCAGCCACAACGCCGTGTTGCTGCACACCATTCGCGGCCTGTTCGACCTGCTCAAGCACAACGTGGTGACCAACATCGGTGGTATGTATTTGCAGCGTGGCGAGACGCGTGAGCGTCTGCGCGAGCAGCATAGAGAGCTGTTCGAGGCCATTGTCGAAGGCCGTGCCGAGGAAGCGCGAGAGCGCTCCAGCCGGCATATCGACTATGTGCGCGAGGTGCTGGAAGAGGGGCAGCAGGAGGTCAAGCGCCTGGCACGTGCCCAGCGCCGCGGCGTCTGACCAGGCAGAAGAAAGGGCGCCTTGGCGCCCTTGCTGTCAATCGTCGTCGCGACTGCCCTTGACCTTGGTACGCATGGCGCGCTGGACCTCGCGGTCGGCGTCACGCTCCTTCTCGGTGTGGCGCTTGTCGAAGTCCTTCTTGCCCTTGGCCAGGGCGATCTCGCACTTGATCAGGTGCGCCTTCCAGTAGATCGACAGTGCCACGCAGGTGTAGCCCTTCTGCTGCACCGAGCCGAACAGCTTGTCCAGCTCGCGCTTGTTCAACAGCAGCTTGCGGGTGCGGGTCGGGTCGGCGATCACGTGGGTGCTGGCGGTGGTCAGCGGGGTGATGTGGCAGCCCATCAGCCAGGCTTCGTCATCCTTGAGCAGGATGTAGCTGTCGACCAGCTGCGCCTTGCCGGCGCGCAGGCTTTTCACTTCCCAGCCAGCCAGGACGAGGCCAGCCTCGAACTTGTGCTCGATGAAGTAGTCGTGCAGCGCCTTTTTATTCAGCGCGATGGTCCCGGAGGGATGTTTCTTCTGTTTGGCCATAGGGCGCGCATTATAGGGAGTCGGCGCGGCGCTGGCGACAGCTGCGCTTGAGGGGGCTGGTCGAATTCCGCACAATGCGCGCTCATTTGCGCCTGCCTGGGCGGCGCTGCAGTTGTGGAAATGAAGGCTGATGAGCACGCGAATTCAACGCTCGGCGCTGCTGCCCTATCCGGCGCAGGCGCTCTATGATCTGGTCAATGACGTGGCCAGCTACCCGCAGTTCCTGCCTTGGTGCGCGGCCTCCGAGGTGCTGGAGGTGAGCGAATCGCATATGCGTGCCAGTCTGACGGTGGCCAAGGGCAATATCAGCCAGCGGTTTGTGACGCGCAATCAGCTGTTACCCGGGCAGAGCATCGAAATGCAGTTGGAAGAGGGGCCCTTCAGTCAGTTGCAGGGCGTCTGGGAGTTCAAGGCCCTGGGCGATAAGGCCTGCAAGATCAGTCTCGATCTGACGTTCGATTACGCGGGCTCGCTGGTGCGGGCGACGCTCGGTCCGCTGTTCACCCAGGCGGCCAATACCATGGTTGATGCCTTTTGCCAGAGAGCCAAGCAACTCTATGGATAAAGCCAATATCGTCGTTGAGGTGGTTTACGCTCTCGCCGACAAGCAAAAGTTGCTGAGCCTCAGTGTGCCGGTGGGTACCACGGTGCGAGAGGCGGCCCTGCGCTCCGGGCTGGATGCACATTTTCCCGGTTTGGACCTACACGCGGCGCCGTTGGGCATTTTCGGCAAGGCCGTGGCCAAACCGGATGAGCGTGTACTGGAGGAGGGAGAGCGGGTTGAGATCTACCGCCCGTTGATTGCCGATCCCAAGGAAGTGCGCAAGCAGCGTGCCGCGAGGGCGGCGCAGGCCAAGGCAGATGAGTGAGCGTTAGCCGCAAATGAAAAACCCGGCGTTGGCCGGGTTTTTTGTGCATCTATTACTGGGGTTGTGGATCCAGCGGTTCTGGAATCGGCACGGCGATTGGCTCTGCGGCGTCGACTTCCTGCTGGATCTGTTCCAGCAGCGAGCCTGGCTTGGCCGGCTCTTCCACTTCCTGAGTCTGCGGTGCGGTGATTGCGCTACCCGTATCTTCGCCGAGGATTTCCTGGTCGCGGCTCACGCCAGGCATGAAGTCGCCGGCCAGGCCGATCAGCTGATCATTGCTGTCGAACATCAGCGCGATACGTTCCTGATAGCGCTGACGTCCGCCTGGCTGGGTGCTGTACAGGTAGTCCCAGCGCTTGGCGTGGAAGGTGTCGGTGATCAGCGGGTTGCCCATGATGAAGCGCACCTGACTCTGGGTCATACCGGGCTTCAGCTGGTCTATCATGTCTTGCGTTACGACATTGCCCTGCTGGATGTCGATTTTGTAAACCCCGGGAAACGAACAGCCGGCGAGTGCGAGCAGACCCACGAGAGTGAGGCTGGGCAGCAGGAGCTTGGTGTTTTGCATCGGTGGGTGACTTCCACTATCTTGGCTGGGCAAATAAACCCCGATCATACCCGTATAAACGGGAGCTGCGAAAGCAGCAGCCACGAGAAAGCTGACCATGGTTGAAAACAACGAACTGCGCAAAGCCGGCCTCAAGGTCACTCTGCCGCGCGTGAAAATTCTCCAGATGCTCGATTCGGCCGTATCCGGCCAGCGTCACATGAGTGCTGAAGATGTCTACAAGGCCTTGATGGAGGCGGGTGAGGATGTGGGGCTGGCCACCGTCTACCGTGTACTGACCCAGTTCGAGGCAGCTGGCCTGGTCGAGCGGCACAATTTCGATGGTGGCCACGCCGTCTTTGAACTGGCCGACGGCGGCCATCACGACCACATGGTTTGCGTGGATAGCGGCGAGGTGATCGAGTTCTTCGACCCGGAGATCGAGAAGCTGCAGAAAGACATCGTCAAGCAGCACGGCTACGAGCTGGTCGATCACAATCTGGTGCTCTACGTGCGCAAGAAGAAATAAGCGCGGAGTACCCGACAAAAAAGGCGCCTTTCAAGGCGCCTTTTCATTTGCCTCAGCTTCAAGCCTGGGCGCTAGTGACCATCTTGCGCGCGTGTTGCAGCGACTCTTCGGTGAGGTCGACGCCGCCCAGCATGCGCGCCACTTCCTCGACGCGCTGGGCGGTATTCAGGCTGGCCACGGCGGTGCGGGTTTCGCTGCTGCCGCGCTGCTTGTGTACGAACAGGTGGTTGTGACCCTGGGCCGCCACCTGCGGCAGGTGGGTGACGGTCAATACCTGGCCGCGCTCGCCGAGGCGCCGCAGGAGCTGGCCGACCACTTCCGCAGTCGGCCCGCCGATGCCAACGTCGACTTCGTCGAATACCAGGGTCGGCACCCGCGAGGTCTGTGCAGTAATCACCTGAATGGCCAGGCTGATGCGTGACAGCTCGCCACCCGAGGCGACCTTGGCCAGGGATTTCAGCGGCTGGCCGGGGTTGGCGCTGACCAGGAATTCCACCTGTTCCAGGCCATGGGGTTGTGGCTCTTCGCTGTCGGCGGCCTGCAGTTCGATGCTGAAACGACCGCCGGGCATGCCCAGGGTCTGCATCTCGACCTGCACGGCATCGGCCAGACGGTTCGCGGCCTGCTTGCGCAGGGCGCTCAGTTCGCTGGCCTTTTCCTGGTAGTGGCGAGCGTAGGAGGCCAGCTCCTCGCCGAGCCGCTCCACGGCCTCGTCGTCGGCATTCAGGCTTTCCAGTTCTTCCAGTAGACGCTGCTGCAGTTCAGTCAGCTCGAAGGGGTGTACGCGATGTTTGCGCGCCAGGCTGTAGATGGCATCGAGGCGTTCTTCCAGCCATTGCTGGCGCTGCGGATCAGCGTCGAAGTGATCGATGAAGCGATTGAGTTCGCCGACAGCCTCCTCGACCTGGATCTGTGCGCTGGCCAACAGGCTGGTGGCTTCGCTCAAGGCGCCGGGCTGGTTGTTGAAGGCTGTGAGGCGATTGAGGCTGGCGGTGAGGGCAGAGAGCACATTACCCGCGTCACTTTCGCTGCACAGGTCGAGCACCTGGCGACAGGCGCCGAGCAGTTGTTCGGCGCTGCTCAGGGTCTTGTGTTCCTGCTCCAGCTGTTCCAGCTCGTTGTCGCCGAGCGCCAGGTTGTCCAACTCCTCAAGCTGGTAGCTGAGCAGCTGATGGCGGGCGCGCTGCTCGTCGCCGCTCGAGGATAGGCGCTGCAGCTCCTGGCGGGTCTGGCGCCAGCGCTGGGCGGCCAATTGCACCTGGCGCGCCAGTTCCTGGCTGCCGGCGTACTCGTCGAGCAGGCGGCGGTGGGTGTCGGGTTTGAGCAGCGACTGATGCTCGTGCTGGCTGTGGATGTCGATCAGCAGTTCGCCGAGAGCCTTGAGGTCGCCCAGCGGGCAGGGCGTACCGTTGATGTAGCCGCGCGAGCGACCTTCGCTGGTGATGACGCGGCGCAGAATGCACGGCCCGTCGTTATCCAGGTCGCGCTCGGCGAGCCAGGTGCGCGCCTCGTCGATGTCGCCCAGGTCGAAGCTGGCGAGAATGTCGGCCTTGTCCGCGCCCGGGCGCACCACACCACTGTCGGCGCGGTCGCCCAGGGCCAGGCCGAGGGCGTCGAGCATGATTGATTTACCGGCGCCGGTTTCGCCAGTGATTACGCTCATGCCGCGCTGCAATTCCAGATCCAGGTGTTCGACGATGGCGTAGTTGTTGACCGACAGGTGCACCAGCATGGTGAGCGCTCCTAGAAGTATTGTGCTGGGTATTTATACAGTTCTTTGTCCGGCCTCGGCAACAGCCCTTGAAACCTTGCGGATGGGCCCCATATAGAAGGCCAGAAGCGCGGGCCATGACCCGCTGTCGCATTCACAGGAGGACCCGATGGCAGACGAACAGACCCTGGACACGGCGCAAGCCGAAGACAACCTGGCCCCCGAGGCGAGCGCCGAGACCGATCTGGGCGCTCGCGTGCAGAGCCTTGAAGAGCAGTTGGCTGCCGCTCAGGACCAGTCTCTGCGCATGGCTGCCGACCTGCAGAACGTGCGCCGTCGCGCCGAGCAGGATGTGGAGAAGGCGCACAAGTTTGCCCTGGAAAAGTTCGCCAATGACCTGCTGCCGGTGGTCGACAGCCTGGAGCGTGGCCTGGAGTTGACCAGTGCGGCCGATGAGGCGAGCAAGGCGATGCGCGAAGGCATGGAGCTGACCCTCAAGCTGTTCCTCGACACGCTCAAACGCTACCAGCTGGAGGCGGTCGATCCGCACGGCGCGCCGTTCAATCCGGAGCATCACCAGGCCATGGCCATGGAAGAAAGCATTCATGCCGAGCCGAACACCGTGCTCAAGGTGTTCCAGAAGGGCTACCTGCTCAATGGCCGTCTGCTGCGCCCGGCCATGGTCGTGGTCAGCAAGGCGCCGACCACGCCGCCACCGTCCATCGACGAGCAGGCTTGAAATCGTCGGTAACGCCCCCATCTACAGGGCAAGCGATTCAGTAGCTGACGCCGCGTGAACAAACCGCGGCGGACTCAAGGTTAAAGACAAGTTTCGGAGAGATTGAACATGGGCAAAATCATCGGTATCGACCTGGGGACCACCAACTCCTGCGTCTCCATTCTGGAAAACGGCAACGTCAAGGTGATCGAGAACGCCGAAGGCGCTCGTACTACCCCGTCCATCATCGCTTACGCCAACGATGGTGAGATCCTGGTCGGCCAGTCGGCCAAGCGCCAGGCAGTGACCAATCCGCACAACACCCTGTACGCGGTGAAGCGTCTGATCGGCCGTCGTTTCGAAGAAGACGTCGTGCAGAAAGACATTCAGATGGTGCCGTACAAGATCGCCAAGGCCGACAACGGTGATGCCTGGGTGGAAGTCAACGGCCAGAAAATGGCACCGCCGCAGATCAGCGCCGAAGTGCTGAAGAAGATGAAGAAGACCGCCGAGGATTACCTGGGCGAGCCGGTGACCGAGGCGGTGATTACCGTACCGGCTTACTTCAACGACAGCCAGCGTCAGGCCACCAAGGATGCCGGTCGCATCGCCGGTCTGGACGTCAAGCGCATCATCAACGAGCCGACCGCCGCGGCACTGGCCTATGGCATGGACAAGGCCAAGGGCGACCACACCGTGATCGTCTATGACCTGGGTGGCGGTACCTTCGACGTGTCGGTGATCGAGATCGCTGAAGTCGACGGCGAGCACCAGTTCGAGGTGCTGGCCACCAACGGTGACACCTTCCTCGGTGGTGAAGACTTCGACATCCGCCTGATCGACTACCTCGTCGATGAGTTCAAGAAAGAAACCGGCATGAACCTCAAGGGCGACCCGCTGGCCATGCAGCGCCTGAAGGAAGCCGCCGAGAAGGCCAAGATCGAGCTGTCTTCCAGCCAGTCGACCGACGTCAACCTGCCGTACATCACCGCCGATGCCAGTGGTCCGAAGCACCTGAACGTGAAGATCTCCCGTTCCAAGCTCGAAGCGCTGGTTGAAGACCTGGTGCAGCGCACTATCGAACCGTGCCGTATCGCGCTGAAAGACGCCGGTATCGACGTCGGTTCGATCAACGACGTGATTCTGGTCGGTGGCCAGACCCGCATGCCGCTGGTGCAGAAGGCCGTTGCCGATTTCTTCGGCAAGGAAGCGCGCAAGGACGTCAACCCGGACGAAGCCGTGGCCATGGGTGCCGCCATTCAGGGCGCGGTACTGGCCGGCGACGTCAAGGACGTGCTGCTGCTCGACGTGTCCCCGCTGACCCTGGGTATCGAAACCATGGGCGGCGTGATGACCGCGCTGATCGAGAAGAACACCACCATCCCGACCAAGAAGTCGCAGGTGTTCTCCACTGCAGACGACAACCAGAGCGCCGTGACCATTCACGTGCTGCAGGGCGAGCGTAAGCAGGCCGTGCAGAACAAGTCGCTGGGCAAGTTCGACCTGGCCGAGATCCCGCCGGCGCCGCGTGGCGTGCCGCAGATCGAGGTGACCTTCGACATCGATGCCAACGGCATCCTGCACGTGTCCGCCAAGGACAAGGCCACCGGTAAACAGCAGTCCATCGTGATCAAGGCCAACTCTGGTCTGTCCGACGAAGAAATCGAGCGCATGGTGCGTGATGCCGAGGCCAACGCCGAGGAAGACCGCAAGTTCGAAGAACTGGCTGCCGTGCGCAACCAGGGCGACGGTCTGGTGCACGCTACTCGCAAGATGATTACCGAGGCGGGCGACAAGGCCACTGCCGAGGAGAAGGCGGCGATCGAGAAAGCCATCGGCGATCTGGAGACGGCGCTGAAAGGTGACGACAAGGCTGAGATCGAAGCCAAGATCAACGCGCTGTCCGAGGCCACTACGCCGCTGGCACAGAAGATGTACGCCGAGCAGCCGCAGCCGGGCGCTCAAGCCCAGGGCACTGAAGGCGCCAAAGATGCCGCTGATGACGTGGTCGACGCCGAGTTCGAAGAGGTCAAGGACAACAAGTAAGTCCTGGGGCTTGCTGTGTTCTGCCGGCCGGAGTCATCCGGTCGGCCGCTCGACCACGCGGGGGCTTGCTCCCGCGTTGGCGTGTCTGGAGCGACCAAATTGAGGTGTTGAGGATTTATGGCCAAACGTGACTATTACGAAGTGCTCGGTGTGGAGCGCGGCGCCAGCGAAGCGGAGCTGAAAAAGGCTTACCGTCGCCTGGCGATGAAGTACCACCCGGACCGCAATCCGGACGACAAGGCGGCGGAAGAGAAATTCAAGGAAGCCAACGAGGCATACGAGATTCTGTCCGATGCCGGCAAGCGTTCGGCCTACGACCAGTACGGTCATGCCGGCGTCGATCCGCAGATGGGCGGTGGCGGGGCTGGCGGCTTCGGTGGTGCCAACTTCTCCGACATCTTCGGCGATGTGTTCAGTGACTTCTTTGGGGGAGGTGGCCGCGGCGGCTCGCGTGGCGGTGCTCAGCGCGGCAGCGACCTGCGTTACACCCTGGAGCTGGATCTGGAGGAGGCGGTGCGCGGCACCACGGTGACCATCCGCGTGCCGACCCTGGTGGGTTGCAAGACCTGCGATGGCACGGGGGCCAAGAAGGGCACCAGTCCGGTGACCTGTACCACCTGTGGTGGCATCGGCCAGGTGCGCATGCAGCAGGGCTTCTTCTCGGTGCAGCAGACCTGCCCGCGCTGCCATGGCAGCGGCAAGATGATCAGTGACCCCTGTGGCAGCTGCCACGGCCAGGGCCGTGTGGAAGAGAGCAAGACGCTGTCGGTCAAGGTGCCGGCGGGCGTCGATACTGGCGATCGCATTCGCCTGTCCGGCGAGGGTGAGGCCGGTTCCCATGGTGGTCCGGCGGGTGACCTGTATGTGGTGGTCAATGTGCGCGAGCACGCGATCTTCCAGCGTGACGGCAAGCACCTGTACTGCGAGGTGCCGATCAGCTTCGCCGATGCGGCGCTGGGCGGCGAGCTGGAAGTGCCGACCCTGGATGGCCGGGTCAAGCTGAAGATTCCGGAAGGCACCCAGACCGGCAAGCTGTTCCGCCTGCGCGGCAAGGGCGTGGCCCCGGTGCGCGGTGGCGGTGCGGGCGATTTGATGTGTCGGGTGGCGGTGGAAACGCCGGTCAACCTGAACAAGCGCCAGCGTGAACTGCTCGAAGACTTCCGCAAGTCGCTGGAAGGCGACAGTTCCCACTCGCCCAAGGCCAGCGGCTGGTTCGACGGCATGAAGCGCTTCTTCGGCGACATCTAAGGAATCGGCTATGCGACGTATTGCAGTGATGGGCGCCGCCGGGCGCATGGGCAAGATCCTCATCGAGGCCGTTGGTCAGGCGCAGGGCGCACAGCTGACCGCGGCCATCGATCGGCCGGACAGCAGCTTGATCGGCGCCGATGCGGGTGAGTTGGCGGCACTGGGCAAGATCGGCGTCACTTTGGTCGGCGATCTGAGTGCTGCGCTGGATCAGTTCGATGTGCTGATCGACTTCACGCATCCCTCGGTGACCCTGAAGAACCTGGAGGTCTGCCGTCAGGCGGGCAAGGCCATGGTCATCGGCACCACCGGCTTCTCGCCGGAGGAAAAGCAGTTGCTGTCAGAGGCGGCCAAGCAGATTCCGATCGTGTTTGCCGCCAACTACAGCGTCGGGGTCAATCTCTGCCTGAAGCTGCTGGATACCGCGGCTCGTGTGCTGGCCGATGAGGTCGATATCGAAATCATCGAAGCGCACCACCGGCACAAGGTCGATGCACCATCCGGTACTGCGCTGCGTATGGGGGAGGTGGTGGCCAATGCGCTGGGGCGTGACCTGCAGAAGGTGGCGGTCTACGGGCGCGAAGGCCAGACCGGCGCGCGCGAGCGCGAGACCATTGGCTTCGCCACCGTGCGTGCCGGCGACGTGGTGGGGGATCACACCGTGCTGTTCGCGGCCGATGGCGAGCGCGTGGAAATCACCCACAAAGCCTCCAGTCGCATGACCTTCGCCAAGGGTGCGGTGCGTGCCGCGCTTTGGTTGCAGGAGCAGCCTGCGGGGCTTTATGACATGCAGGACGTGCTGGGGCTGAACTGAATGCCTTTTTGGTCCATGCAAACGGTGGACCGAAAAGGGTCTTTCCTGTAAGCTTCCCGCTTTAGTGTGTCCACTAAAAGTTACGCAGAATGAATCAGATAAAGAAGCGGGGTGACGGTCAATACGTCATCCCGCTTTTTTACAACCTGCGTTTGAGCAAGCAGCAGATCTAAGGGAGGTCTTCTTGACTAAGCCAGCCATACTCGCACTCGCCGACGGCAGCATTTTTCGCGGCGAAGCCATTGGTGCCGATGGCCATACCATTGGTGAGGTGGTGTTCAATACCGCCATGACCGGCTATCAGGAAATCCTCACCGATCCTTCCTATGCCCAGCAGATCGTCACCCTGACCTACCCGCACATCGGCAATACCGGCACCACGCCGGAAGATGCCGAGTCCAACCGCGTGTGGGCCGCCGGCCTGATCATTCGCGACCTGCCGCTGATCTCCAGCAACTGGCGCGACAAGCAGCCGCTGGACGAGTACCTGAAAGAAAACGGTACCGTTGCCATCGCCGGCATCGACACCCGTCGCCTGACCCGCATTCTGCGCGAGAAGGGCTCGCAGAACGGCTGCATCCTGGCAGGCGACGACGCCACCGAAGAAAAGGCGCTGGAGCTGGCGCGCAGCTTCCCCGGCCTGAAGGGCATGGACCTGGCCAAGGAAGTCACCTGCAGCGAAACCTACGAATGGCGCTCCAGCGTGTGGAACCTGGAGAGCGACAGCCACCCGGAAATCCCTGCCGGTGAGCTGCCTTACCACGTGGTCGCCTACGACTACGGCGTCAAGGTCAACATCCTGCGCATGCTGGTCGCTCGCGGCTGCCGCCTGACGGTGGTGCCGGCCAAAACCCCGGCCAGTGAAGTGTTGGCGATGAATCCGGACGGCGTGTTCCTCTCCAACGGCCCCGGCGACCCCGAGCCGTGCGACTACGCGATCGCCGCGATCAAGGAAATTCTCAATACCGAGATTCCGCTGTTCGGCATCTGCCTCGGCCACCAGCTGCTGGCCCTGGCCTCCGGCGCCAAGACCGTGAAGATGGAAACCGGTCACCACGGTGCCAACCACCCGGTACAGGATCTGGATTCCGGCGTGGTGATGATCACCAGCCAGAACCACGGTTTCGCCGTGGATGAGGCGAGCCTGCCGGCTAACCTGCGCGCCACTCACAAGTCGCTGTTCGACGGCACCCTGCAGGGCATCGAGCGCACCGACAAGGTGGCCTTTAGCTTCCAGGGTCACCCGGAAGCCAGCCCTGGCCCGCACGACGTGGCCCCGCTGTTCGACCGCTTCATCGAAGCCATGGCCAAGCGCCGCTAAGCCCTGCCGACTGACCCAAGGATTCGAGTAAGAACCATGCCAAAACGTACAGACATTAAAAGCATCCTGATCCTCGGCGCCGGCCCTATCGTCATCGGCCAGGCCTGTGAGTTCGACTACTCCGGCGCGCAGGCGTGCAAGGCCCTGAAGGAAGAAGGCTTCCGCGTCATCCTGGTGAATTCCAACCCGGCCACCATCATGACCGACCCGGCCATGGCTGACGCCACCTACATCGAGCCGATCAAGTGGGCCACCGTGGCCAAGATCATCGAGAAGGAGCGCCCGGACGCGCTGCTGCCGACCATGGGTGGCCAGACTGCGCTGAACTGCGCGCTGGACCTGGAGCGCCACGGTGTGCTGGAAAAATTCGGCGTCGAGATGATCGGCGCCAACGCCGACACCATCGACAAAGCCGAAGACCGCTCGCGCTTCGACAAGGCGATGAAGTCCATCGGCCTGGCCTGCCCGCGCTCGGGCATTGCTCACAGCATGGAAGAAGCCTATGGCGTGCTGGAAATGGTCGGTTTCCCGTGCATCATCCGTCCGTCCTTCACCATGGGCGGTACCGGTGGCGGCATCGCCTACAACCGTGAAGAGTTCGAAGAAATCTGCGCCCGCGGTCTGGACCTGTCGCCGACCAACGAGCTGCTGATCGACGAATCGCTAATCGGCTGGAAGGAATACGAGATGGAGGTGGTCCGCGACAAGAAGGACAACTGCATCATCGTCTGCTCCATCGAGAACTTCGACCCGATGGGCGTGCACACCGGCGACTCGATCACCGTCGCCCCGGCGCAGACCCTGACCGACAAGGAATACCAGATCATGCGCAACGCCTCGCTGGCGGTGCTGCGTGAAATCGGCGTGGAAACCGGTGGCTCCAACGTGCAGTTCGGTATCTGCCCGAACACCGGTCGTATGGTGGTGATCGAGATGAACCCGCGCGTGTCGCGTTCCTCGGCGCTGGCTTCCAAGGCTACCGGCTTCCCGATCGCCAAGATCGCCGCCAAGCTGGCTGTCGGCTACACCCTCGACGAGCTGCAGAACGACATCACCGGCGGCCGCACCCCGGCGTCCTTCGAGCCGGCCATCGACTACGTGGTGACCAAGGTTCCGCGCTTCGCCTTCGAGAAATTCCCCAAGGCCGACGCCCGTCTGACCACCCAGATGAAGTCCGTGGGTGAGGTCATGGCCATCGGCCGTACCTTCCAGGAGTCGGTGCAGAAAGCCCTGCGCGGCCTGGAAGTCGGCGTCGCCGGCTTCGATCCGAAGCTGGACCTGAACGATCCGGAAGCGGAAAGCACCCTGCGCCGCGAGCTGACTGTGCCGGGCGCTGAGCGTATCTGGTACGTAGCTGACGCCTTCCGCGCCGGCAAGAGCGTCGCCGAGGTGTTTGACCTGACTCGCATCGACGAGTGGTTCCTGGTGCAGATCGAGGATCTGATCAAGGACGAGGAGCGGGTCAAGACCCTCGGCCTGTCCGGTATCGACGCCGATCTGATGCGCAAGCTCAAGCGCAAGGGGTTCTCCGATTCGCGCCTGGCCAAGCTGCTCGGCGTGACCGAGAAGAACCTGCGCAGCCATCGCCACAAGCTGAAAGTGCTGCCGGTGTACAAGCGCGTGGACACCTGCGCCGCCGAATTTGCCACCGACACCGCCTACATGTACTCGACCTACGAGGAAGAGTGCGAAGCGGCTCCGTCGAGCCGCGACAAGATCATGATTCTGGGTGGTGGCCCCAACCGTATCGGCCAGGGCATCGAGTTCGACTACTGCTGCGTGCACGCGGCACTGGCAATGCGTGAAGACGGTTACGAGACCATCATGGTCAACTGCAACCCGGAAACCGTCTCCACCGACTACGACACTTCCGACCGCCTGTACTTCGAGCCGGTGACCCTGGAAGACGTGCTGGAGATCGTCCGCGTCGAGCAGCCGAAAGGCGTGATCGTGCAGTACGGCGGGCAGACTCCGCTGAAGCTGTGCCGCGCCCTGGAAGAAGCTGGTGTGCCGATCATCGGTACTTCCCCGGACGCCATCGACCGTGCCGAAGACCGCGAGCGCTTCCAGCAGATGGTTCAGCGCCTCGGCCTGCGCCAGCCGGCCAACGCCACTGCGCGTAGCGAGGATGAGGCTCTGGCCCTGTCGAAGAACATCGGTTACCCGATGGTCGTGCGTCCGTCCTACGTGCTGGGCGGACGTGCCATGGAAATCGTCTATCAGGAAGAAGAACTCAAGCGCTACATGCGCGAAGCGGTGAAAGTGTCCAACGACAGCCCGGTGTTGCTCGACCACTTCCTCAACTGCGCCATCGAGGTGGATGTGGATGCGGTGTGCGACGGCGAGACCGTGGTGATCGGTGCGATCATGCAGCACATCGAACAGGCCGGCGTGCACTCCGGTGACTCCGCGTGCTCGCTGCCGCCGTACTCGCTGCCCAAGCACATCCAGGACGAGATCCGTGAGCAGGTCAAGAAGATGGCTCTGGAGCTCGGCGTGGTCGGCCTGATGAACGTGCAGATGGCCGTGCAGGGCGAGGATATCTACGTCATCGAAGTGAACCCGCGCGCATCGCGTACCGTGCCGTTCGTCTCCAAGTGCATCGGCGAGTCGCTGGCCAAGGTTGCTGCGCGCGTCATGGCTGGCAAGAGCCTGGCTGATGTGGGCTTCACCCAGGAAATCATCCCGCCGTTCTTCAGCGTCAAGGAAGCGGTGTTCCCGTTCAACAAGTTCCCGGGCGTTGACCCGATCCTCGGCCCGGAGATGAAGTCGACCGGTGAGGTCATGGGTGTTGGCGACAGCTTCGGTGAGGCCTTCGCCAAGGCTCAGGCTGGTGCCAACGAGATCCTGCCGAACACTGGCTGTGCCTTCATCAGTGTGCGTGAGGACGACAAGGCCGAGGCTGTGCAGGTCGCCCGTGATCTGGTGAGCCTGGGCTTCGAGGTGGTCGCTACTGCCGGCACGGCCAAGCTGATCGAGGCTGCTGGTCTGCCGGTGCGCCGCGTGAACAAGGTGACCGAGGGTCGCCCGCACGTGGTCGACATGATCAAAAATGACGAAGTCACGCTGATCATCAACACCACCGAAGGTCGTCAGTCCATCGCTGACTCCTACTCCATTCGTCGTAACGCCCTGCAGCACAAGATCTACTGCACCACCACCATTGCGGCGGGTCAGGCGATCTGTGAGGCGCTCAAGTTCGGTTCGGAGAAGACCGTGCGCCGTCTGCAGGATCTGCATGCAGGAATCAAGGCATGAATAAATATCCCATGACCGTCCAGGGCGCTCGCGCCCTGGAGGAAGAACTGGCGCACCTGACCAAGGTGCGTCGTCCGGCACTGAGCCAGGCGATCGCCGAGGCACGTGAGTTGGGTGATCTCAAGGAGAACGCCGAATACCATGCCGCTCGTGAAGAGCAGGGCATGGTCGAGGCACGTATCCGCGATATCGAGGGGCGTCTGCAGCACGCGGTAGTCATTGACGTCACCACGATTGCCCACACCGGTAAGGTGATCTTCGGCACTACCGTGGATATCGCCAACGTCGAGACCGACGAGAGCGTGACCTACCAGATCGTCGGTGAGGATGAGGCCGACATCAAGGCCGGCAAACTCTCCGTCAGCTCACCCATCGCCCGCGCACTGGTTGGCAAGGAAGAGGGCGACGTAGTGGCTGTGCAGACACCCAGTGGCCTGGTTGAGTACGAGATTGTCGAAGTCCGCCATCTTTAAACGCCCGCCCCTGCGCGCGGGGGCAATCAGCTGGCAGCTGGCTCAAACTTTCTGGGTCGGCGGCCTCTGGCTGTTGCATTTCGTCATGCTGCCTGCACTGGAAAAGCTGGGTCTGGCGCCGCTGCTGGTCGAAGAGATCAATGGCGTTTTGGCGCCGTTGTTGATCGGTTTCGCCGCTTTCTGCGCGCTGCTGCAGGGCGTGGTGCTGGTGCAGGGGGAAGGGATTGCCAGTCTCTGGCGCGACATGCGCGGGCAGTTGCTGGTTGTAGTGGTGCTGATGGCGGGGGTGTTCTTTGCGGTGAGCCACCTGTTGCCCGGCGCCGAGCGCTGGCTGCTGTTCAACTATCTGGTGGTGGCTTTGTGTGGGCTGGTGCTGGTGTTGCAGCCGCTGCCTGGGCAGCGGGGGCGTTAGGTCCAGCCGCTATCAGGCCTGATAGCGGTGAATGTTGGACAGATTCTTGTTCGGCTTGGGGTTCTTGCGATAGATCAAAGCCATCTTGCCAATCACCTGCACCAGTTCGCAGCCCCCGGCGTGCACCAGTTCTTCGATCAGCGCGCGGCGATCATCACGCTCGGTCAGGCGAAACTGTACCTTGATCAGCTCATGATCATTGAGGGCGCGATCCAGTTCTGCCAGCACGCCCTCGGTCAGGCCGTTCTCGGCCACGATCAATACAGGTTTCAGATGGTGGCCGATAGATTTGAAGTGTTTCTTCTGTTCGTTGGTAAGCGCCATAATTTGACCTTGCTGCTGTGATGGGCGGCGCGGAGCGACAATGCGGCCAAGGCCCCATGCTTGTCGCCGCCAGCGCAGGCCGCAAAAGCGACATAGTTTACCTGAGCCGAATGGAGCGCGCTCCTGTCTATTCAGTCCAGGGTGCTGTTGTTGGTTTAGCGTAGGCTGAATCAATGGTTTCGACAGTCCAGGTGTCAGGCTGCGTTTGATTGCTGCAGCGGGCAATTGATACAAGGCGGCCCTTGTGATTTCTCATAAGGACCCCACATTGTCGTTAAGGCCGTTGATCCATGTGTTCGCGCCCGGCTTCCAGGGTGCCTAGACTGGAAGGCGTTAGCGCCAGCCGCCTAAGGCTCATAAAGGGTTACAGACGGTGCCTGTCAGGTGCCGGGTTGTGTAGTAAGTTAGGCGGGTATTTCTCCAGCCGTTATGCGGAGCGCGTTTCAGGACGGGGCTCGCTTCAGAGGGTAGCTAATTGAACGACATGGCAAAGAACCTGATCCTGTGGCTGATCATCGCGGCCGTTTTGGTCACCGTGATGAACAACTTCTCCAGCCCGAGTGACTCCGGAAAGCTGAATTATTCGGAGTTCATCCAGCAGGTTCAGAGCGGCAAGGTCAGGCAGGTCACCGTGGATGGCTACATCATCAGCGGGCAGAATCAGGATGGTACGACGTTTGAGACCGTGCGTCCGGCCATTGAGGATCGCGGCCTGATCAAGGATCTGATCGACAATAACGTCGAGATCGTCGGCAAGCAGCCTGAGCGTCAGAGCATCTGGACCCAGTTGCTGGTCGCCAGCTTCCCGATCTTGGTCATCATCGCAGTGTTCATGTTCTTCATGCGTCAGATGCAAGGTGGCGCGGGAGGCCGTGGCGGCCCCATGAGTTTTGGCAAGTCCAAGGCGCGCCTGCTGTCCGAAGACCAGGTTAAGACCACCCTGGCCGACGTCGCCGGTTGCGACGAGGCTAAGGAAGAAGTCGGTGAGTTGGTCGAGTTCCTGCGTGACCCGGGCAAGTTTCAGCGTCTCGGTGGCCGTATCCCGCGTGGCGTGCTGATGGTTGGCCCGCCCGGCACCGGTAAGACGTTGCTGGCCAAAGCCATTGCGGGTGAGGCCAAGGTGCCGTTCTTCACTATTTCTGGTTCCGACTTCGTCGAGATGTTTGTCGGCGTTGGTGCCTCCCGTGTGCGCGACATGTTCGAGCAGGCGAAGAAGCATGCGCCGTGCATCATCTTTATCGACGAGATCGACGCCGTCGGTCGTCATCGTGGCGCTGGTCTGGGCGGTGGTCATGACGAGCGCGAACAGACCCTCAACCAGTTGCTGGTGGAGATGGACGGTTTCGAAATGAACGACGGCATCATCGTGATTGCCGCCACCAACCGGCCGGATGTACTGGACCCGGCGCTACTGCGCCCCGGTCGCTTCGATCGTCAGGTTGTGGTGGGGCTGCCGGATATCCGTGGTCGTGAGCAGATTCTGAAAGTGCATATGCGCAAGGTGCCTGTCGGCGACAATGTCGAGCCTGCAGTGATCGCGCGCGGCACGCCAGGCTTCTCCGGTGCCGACCTGGCCAACCTGGTGAACGAGGCCTCGCTGTTTGCCGCTCGGGCCAGCAAGCGCCTGGTGGAGATGAAGGAGTTCGAGCTGGCCAAGGACAAGATCATGATGGGCGCAGAGCGCAAATCCATGGTCATGTCGGAGAAGGAGAAGCTCAACACCGCTTACCACGAAGCGGGGCACGCTATCGTCGGGCGTCTGGTGCCCGAGCATGATCCGGTCTACAAGGTGTCGATCATTCCTCGTGGCCGCGCTCTCGGTGTGACCATGTTCCTGCCGGAAGAGGATCGCTACAGCCTCTCCAAGCGGGCGCTGATCAGTCAGATCTGCTCGCTGTTCGGTGGGCGTATCGCCGAGGAAATGACCCTTGGTTTCGACGGCGTCACCACTGGCGCTTCCAACGACATCATGCGTGCCACCCATCTGGCGCGGAACATGGTGACCAAGTGGGGCTTGTCGGAGAAGCTCGGCCCGCTGATGTACGCCGAAGAGGAGGGTGAAGTGTTCCTTGGGCGCAGCGCTGGCAGTCAGCACACCAATGTTTCCGGTGAGACCGCCAAGGCCATCGACGAGGAAGTGCGCAGCATCATTGATGGTTGCTATGGCACTGCCAAACGCCTGCTGGAGGAGAATCGCGACAAGCTGGATATGATGGCTGACGCGCTGATGAAGTACGAAACCATCGATTCCGAACAGATAGACGACATCATGGCGGGGCGTGAACCTCGTGAGCCGCGTGATTGGGAAAATGGATCTGGCAACCCGCCAGCGCCTAAGCAGGAAGCTGAGCGCCCACAGAATCCGATTGGTGGCCCTGCGGGCGAGCATTAAGGCGGGTCATGACTGTCATGCAATACCCAACCCGACTGCCCTGTGGCAGTCGGGTTCTTGATTTAACCCGTCCGCACGTGATGGGGATCCTCAATGTCACTCCTGACTCTTTCTCCGATGGCGGACGTTTTGCGGCGCGCGATGCGGCCTTGCGCCATGCTGCTGCGATGGTGGCTGCGGGGGCGACCCTGATCGATATTGGTGGCGAGTCCACGCGTCCTGGCGCCAAGCCGGTATCTGCAGTTGAGGAACTCGAGCGAGTGGCGCCGGTGGTGGAGCTTGTTTCTGCTGAGCTGGACGTCGTTATCTCATTGGACACTTCGACGCCTGCAGTGATGCGTGAGGGGGCTCGCCTGGGTGCGGGCATGATCAATGATGTCCGTGCCTTGCGCCGCGATGGAGCGCTTGAGGCTGCGTTCGATAGTGGTCTTGCTGTTTGCCTGATGCACATGCTTGGAGAGCCCGGCACGATGCAGCAGGATCCGCATTATCGTGATGTGGTGCTCGAGGTGCGTGAGTTTCTCCAGCAGCGCATGGTCGCCTGTGCTGAAGCGGGTATTCCTGCCGAGCGCATTGTGCTGGACCCTGGCTTTGGCTTTGCCAAAAACCTTGCGCACAATCTGAGTTTGTTCCGCCATCTTGAGGCGCTGCATGACTTGGGGCGTCCGTTATTGGTCGGAGTCTCGCGCAAGAGCATGATCGGTCAGGCGTTGGGGCGTGAGGTGCATGAGCGTCTGTCGGGCGGCCTGGCGTTGGCTGCCCTGGCAGTTGCCAAGGGTGCAGGCATTGTGCGGGTGCATGATGTTGCTGAAACCGTTGATGCGGTACGCATGATTGCCGCGGTGCAGTCTGCTGAATAAGAGTCTGGAGTGCTAATGAGCAGAAAGTATTTCGGCACGGATGGTATTCGTGGTCGCGTAGGTCAGTTTCCGATCACCCCTGAGTTCATCCTCAAGTTGGGCTGGGCTGCCGGCATGGCGTTTCGTAAGCAGGGCAAGTGCCGGATTTTGATTGGTAAGGACACGCGCATTTCCGGCTATATGTTCGAGTCTGCGCTTGAGGCGGGTTTGCTGGCGGCCGGGGCGGATGTCATGTTGTTGGGGCCTATGCCGACTCCCGCTGTGGCTTACCTGACCAGGACCTTTCAGGCTGAGGCGGGTATTGTCATCAGTGCGTCGCACAATCCGCATCACGACAACGGTTTCAAATTCTTTTCCGGCTACGGCACCAAGCTGCCGGATGAAATTGAGCTGATGATCGAGGAGTTGCTCGATCAGCCTATGACCGTGGTTGAGTCTGAGCAATTGGGCAAGGTCACGCGCATCAATGATGCTGCGGGTCGTTACATCGAATTCTGTAAGGCCAGCGTTCCCAATCACACCAGTTTTGCTGGCCTAAAGGTAGTGCTGGATTGCGCGCATGGTGCTACCTACAAGGTTGCCCCCAGTGTGTTTCGCGAGCTGGGCGCCCAGGTTTCCGTTCTTGCGGCTCAGCCCAATGGCTTGAACATCAATGACAGTTGCGGTTCAACCCATGTTGAATCCCTGCAGTCTGAGGTTTTGGCGCAGCAGGCGGATTTGGGGATCGCTTTCGATGGTGACGGTGATCGAGTGCTGATGGTCGATCATACGGGGGCCGTGGTTGATGGCGATGAATTGCTCTACATCATTGCGCGAGACCAGAAGCAGCGCGGTAAATTGCAGGGTGGTGTGGTCGGCACGCAGATGAGTAATCTGGGGCTGGAGCTGGCGCTGTCAGAACTGCAGGTGCCCTTCGTGCGAGCCAAGGTGGGGGATCGCTATGTGATGGCCGAGTTGCAGGAGCGCGAGTGGCAGCTGGGTGGCGAAAACTCCGGCCATCTGGTGTGCTTTCAGCACACCACCACAGGGGATGCGGTGATTGCCGCGTTGCAGGTTTTGATGGCGCTCAAACGCAGCGGTGAAACTCTGGCGCAGGCGCGCCTTGCATTGCGCAAGTGCCCCCAGGTGCTGATCAATGTGCGTTTGGCTGGCAATGTCGATCCGCTGCAGGCGGCTGAGGTCAAGGCGGCTTGTGCCAGTATTACCGAGCGCATGGCAGGTCGTGGTCGAGTGCTCCTGCGCAAGTCCGGTACAGAGCCTCTGGTGCGCGTAATGGTTGAGGGTGATGACGAGGCGCAGGTGCGCGGTTACGCCGAGGAGTTGGCCAAGGTGGTCAGTGATCTCTGTGCCTGATTTCGGCTTGCTAGTGCATAAGCTCTTGGGTAACATCTGCGCCCACTTTGAACGACGAGGTCTGGCATGCGTCGCCCCTTGGTAGCTGGTAACTGGAAAATGCACGGTACCCGCGCCAGCGTCGCAGAGCTGATCAAAGGCTTGCGTCAACTGGCATTGCCTGCTGGTGTCGACGTGGCGGTGATGCCGCCCTGTCTGTATATCGGTCAGGTGATTGCTGGCCTCGAGGGCAAGGCCATATCGGTCGGTGCGCAGAACTGTGCCGTTGAGCCCATGCAGGGTGCTTTGACTGGTGAGGTCGCTTCGAGTCAGTTGGCTGATGCTGGTTGTGAGTTTGTGTTGGTCGGGCACTCCGAGCGTCGTCTGATACTCGGTGAGCGTGACGAGCAGTTGAGTCGCAAATTTGCCGCTGCGCAATCTTGTGGTCTGGTGCCGGTTCTGTGTGTCGGTGAGACTCTGGAGCAGCGTGAGGCGGGGCGCACCTTGGATGTGGTGTCTGCTCAGCTGGGTAGTGTGATCGAAGAGTTGGGTGTTGGTGCATTTTCTCGTGCTGTCGTGGCTTATGAGCCGGTTTGGGCGATAGGGACTGGACTGACTGCTACGCCGCAGCAAGCTCAAGAGATCCATGCTGCTATCCGTGCGCAGCTTGCTGCAGAAAATGCCGAAGTGGCGCGCGGTGTGAGGATTCTGTACGGCGGCAGTGTCAAGGCTGCCAATGCTGCCGAGCTATTCGGTATGCAGGATATTGATGGGGGGCTCATTGGTGGAGCCTCCTTGAATGCGGATGAGTTCGGTGCGATTTGTCGCGCCGCAGGAAGCTGAGAAATGCTGGAAACAGTCGTAATCGTTGTACATCTGCTAGGTGCTCTCGGGATCGTTGGCTTTGTCCTGATTCAGCAGGGTAAAGGTGCTGATGCTGGTGCGTCTTTCGGGGCTGGTGCCTCTGCTACCGTTTTCGGTAGTCAGGGCTCTGCTAACTTTCTGAGTCGCACTACGGCTGTTCTTGCGGCAATTTTTTTCATTACCAGCTTGGGTTTAGCTTTCTTTGCTAAACAAAAGTCTGATAATCTTACTCAGGTTGGTTTGCCGGATCCGGCGGCGTTGGAAGTGCAGCAGAAGCCTGTTGTCGAAGATGTTCCGGTTCTGGAAGTTCAGAAAGAGTCGAGCGAATCGGCTGACGTGCCAAGCGTTCCTGAGCAGTAAAACCCTCTTTGCCGAGGTGGTGGAATTGGTAGACACGCTACCTTGAGGTGGTAGTGGCCATAGGCTGTAGGGGTTCGAGTCCCCTCCTCGGTACCATATAAAGCAAGGCCCGCTGTAAGCGGGCCTTGTTGTTTGTTTCATTCAAGTTGACCGGCACAAGCGCGCTCCGTATAATTCATGCCCAGCTTTGTGGTGGCGTTGATCGGTTTGGTATTTTGTTCAGCCCACAATTGGCAGTCAAAAAGCCCCTTTCAAGGGGCTTTTTGCTAGCTGGACAGTCTGCTGTCGACATATGTGATGTCGGTCGGCGCGATGGATGGGCGTTTCGCCCATTTTTTATTTCTACGACATCTGCGGAGGGCTTCGAGTGTCGAGCAAGCTGGAACAGTTGCAGGCCATGCTGGCCCCTGTGGTCGAGTCTCTTGGCTATCAGTGCTGGGGGGTCGAGTTTATTTCCCAGGGCCGGCACTCCGTGCTGCGCATCTATATCGATCACGCGAATGGGATTCTGGTCGACGACTGCGAAGTGGTTAGTCGCCAGGTCAGTGCGGTTCTGGATGTCGAGGACCCGATCTCCAGTGAATACACCCTGGAAGTGTCATCGCCCGGTATGGATCGGCCGCTGTTCTCTCTTGAACAGTTCGCGGCACATGCTGGTGAACAGGTAAAGATCAAGCTGCGCTCGCCCTTTGAGGGTAGGCGCAATTTTCAGGGGCTCCTTCGTGGTGTGGAGGAGCAGGACGTGGTGGTGCTGGTGGAAGACCACGAGTTCCTGTTGCCGATCGATCTGATCGACAAGGCCAATATCATTCCCCGTTTTGATTGAGACGCGGATCCCGCGGATCCAATGGATTGCGAAAGGCGAGGCGTACGATGAGTAAAGAAGTACTGCTGGTTGTAGAGTCGGTATCCAACGAAAAAGGTGTGCCGGCGGGTGTGATTTTCGAGGCGCTTGAGCTGGCGTTGGCGACGGCGACCAAGAAGCGTTTTGACGACGAAGTCGAGCTGCGCGTGGCGATCAATCGCCAGAGCGGCAACTACGAAACTTTCCGTTGCTGGAAAGTCGTTGAAGAGGATGAGCTGGAAAACCCGGCTGCCGAGCTGACTGTCGAGCAGGCTCAGGAATACAAGCCTGGTGCAGTGGTTGGCGACACTGTTGAGGAGTCGGTTGAGTCGATCGAGTTCGGTCGTATCGCCGCTCAAACTGCCAAGCAGGTCATCGTGCAGAAAGTGCGCGAGGCAGAGCGTGCTCAGGTCGTTGACGCCTATCGCGAGCGCGTTGGCGAGATCATTTCCGGTACCGTGAAGAAGGTCACCCGCGACAGCGTTATTGTCGACCTGGGCAACAACGCCGAGGCTCTGCTGGCCCGCGAGGATATCATTCCACGTGAGACCTTCCGAGTCGGTGCCCGCATGCGCGCGCTGCTCAAGGAAATCCGCACCGAGAACCGTGGTCCGCAGCTGATCCTGTCGCGGACTGCGCCGCAGATGCTGATCGAGCTGTTCACCATCGAAGTGCCGGAGATCGCCGAAGGGCTGATCGAAGTGATGGCGGCCTCCCGTGATCCGGGCTCGCGCGCCAAGATTGCCGTGCGTTCGAAAGACAAGCGTATCGACCCGCAGGGCGCCTGTATCGGTATGCGTGGTTCCCGCGTTCAGGCAGTCTCCGGTGAGATTGGTGGCGAGCGCGTTGATATCGTGCTGTGGGACGAGAACGTTGCGCAGTTCGTGATCAATGCCATGGCTCCGGCCGAGGTGGCAGCCATCATCGTCGACGAAGATGCCCATGCCATGGATATCGCTGTTGCCGAGGACAACCTGGCCCAGGCCATTGGTCGCGGCGGTCAAAATGTGCGCCTGGCCAGCCAGCTGACCGGCTGGACGCTGAACGTGATGACCGAAGCGGATATCCAGGCCAAGCAGCAGGCTGAGACTGGCGACATCCTGCAGAACTTTGTCGACGAGCTGGAAGTCGACGAAGACCTGGCCCAGGTGCTGGTCGAGGAAGGCTTCACCAGCCTGGAAGAAATCGCCTATGTGCCGATGGAAGAAATGCTCAGCATCGATGGGTTTGACGAGGACATCGTCAATGAGCTGCGTGCTCGTGCCAAGGATCGTCTGCTGACCAAGGCCATTGCCAATGAAGAGAAACTGGCTGACGCCCAACCGGCTGAGGACCTGGTATCTCTGGAGGGGATGGACAAGAACCTGGCGCAAGAACTGGCGGTTCGCGGCGTAATCACCCGCGAAGACCTGGCCGAGCAGTCTATTGACGACCTGCTCGACATCGACGGCATCGACGAAGAGCGTGCCGGCAAGCTGATCATGGCCGCCCGAGCCCATTGGTTCGAGTAAGCGGTTGCGGCCTGAGGAGAGAAGTGCATGACGCAAGTCACGGTGAAAGAACTGGCCCAAGTGGTCGACACACCGGTGGAGCGCCTGCTGCAGCAGATGCGTGAGGCAGGTTTGCCCCACACCAACGCCGAGCAAGTGGTAACCGATAACGAGAAGCAGGCCCTGTTGGCCCATCTCAAGAGCAGCCACGGCGAAAAGCTGGAAGAGCCACGCAAGATCACCTTGCAGCGCAAGACCACCACCACCCTGAAGGTTGCCGGTAGCAAGACCATTAGCGTGGAAGTGCGCAAGAAGAAAACCTACGTCAAGCGCAGCCCGGCCGAGATCGAGGCCGAGAAGCAGCGCGAGCTGGAAGAGCAGCGCGCTGCTCAGGAAGCAGAGCGTCTGAAGGCTGAGCAGGAAGCTGCTCGCCGTGCCGAGGAAGAGGCTCGCAAGCAGGCTTCGGCCAAAGCTGAAGAAGTTGCAACAGCAGAAGCCCCTGCGGCTCCCATAGCGCCTGTACTGGAGCCTGTTGTTGCCCCGGCACCGGAGCGCAAGAAGGAAGAGCCGCGCCGCCCTGAGAAAGAGCGCAACGATGACAGCGATCGTCGTGGTGGCGAGCGCAAGGGCACTCAGCATCGCCCGATGGTCAAGGAAAAGGCGCCTGCACCGCGTGTTGCGCCGCGTACCGTAGACGAAGAGACCGATGGTTTCCGTCGTGGTGGTCGTGGTGGCAAGAACAAGTTGAAGAAGCGTAATCAGCACGGGTTCCAGAGCCCGACAGGACCGGTAGTGCGCGAAGTCTCGATTGGCGAAACCATTACCGTTGCCGACCTGGCCGCGCAGATGTCGGTTAAGGGCGCCGAAGTCGTCAAGTTCATGTTCAAGCTGGGCACTCCGGTGACCATCAACCAGGTACTGGACCAGGAAACTGCCCAGCTGGTTGCCGAAGAGCTGGGCCACAAGGTCAAGCTGGTCAGCGAGAACGCCCTGGAAGACCAGCTGGCCGAGTCCCTGCGTTACGAGGGTGAGGCTGTTGCTCGTGCTCCGGTCGTGACCGTCATGGGCCACGTTGACCACGGTAAGACCTCGCTGCTCGACTACATTCGTCGTGCCAAGGTCGCATCCGGTGAGGCGGGTGGCATCACCCAGCACATCGGTGCCTACCATGTGGAAACCGAACGCGGCATGGTCACCTTCCTCGATACTCCGGGCCACGCCGCGTTTACCGCCATGCGTGCCCGTGGTGCCAAGGCGACCGACATCGTCATCCTGGTCGTGGCGGCTGACGACGGCGTGATGCCGCAGACCCAGGAAGCCGTGCAGCACGCCAAGGCTGCTGGTGTACCGATCGTGGTTGCCATCAACAAGATGGACAAGCCGGAAGCCAATCCGGACAACATCAAGAACGGCCTGGCCGCGCTGGATGTGATTCCGGAAGAGTGGGGCGGCGACGCACCGTTCGTAGGCGTATCGGCCAAGGCTGGTACCGGTGTCGACGAGCTGCTGGAAGCCGTGCTGCTGCAGGCTGAAGTACTCGAACTGAAAGCCACCCCGTCGGCACCTGGCCGTGGTGTCGTGGTCGAGTCCCGCCTGGACAAGGGGCGTGGCCCGGTGGCCACGGTGCTGGTTCAGGACGGTACTCTGCGCCAGGGCGACATGGTTCTGTGTGGCGTCAACTTCGGTCGCGTACGTGCCATGCTCGACGAGAACGGCAAGCCGATCAAAGAAGCTGGCCCGGCGATTCCGGTCGAAATTCTCGGCCTGGACGGTACTCCGGATGCCGGTGACGATCTGACCGTGGTTGCCGACGAGAAGAAGGCGCGTGAAGTCGCCCTGTTCCGTCAAGGCAAGTTCCGCGAAGTCAAACTGGCTCGCGCGCATGCAGGCAAGCTGGAAAACATCTTCGAGAGCATGGGCCAGGAAGAGAAGAAGACCCTGAACATCGTCCTCAAGGCCGACGTGCGTGGTTCTCTCGAGGCTCTGCAAGGCTCGCTCAGCGGTTTGGGCAACGACGAAGTGCAGGTGCGTGTGGTCGGTGGCGGCGTCGGTGGTATCACCGAGTCCGATGCCAACCTGGCGCTGGCCTCCAACGCGGTGCTGTTCGGCTTCAACGTCCGTGCCGATGCCGGTGCGCGCAAGATCGTCGAGGCCGAAGGCCTGGATATGCGTTACTACAACGTGATCTACGACATCATCGAAGACGTCAAGAAGGCTCTGACCGGCATGCTCGGCAGCGATGTTCGCGAGAACATCCTGGGTACTGCCGAAGTGCGTGATGTGTTCCGTTCGCCGAAGTTCGGTGCGGTCGCCGGCTGTATGGTCATCGAAGGTACCGTGCACCGTAACCGTCCGATCCGCGTACTGCGTGACGACGTGGTGATCTTCGAAGGCGAGCTGGAATCCCTGCGTCGCTTCAAGGATGACGTCTCCGAAGTGCGTAACGGCATGGAGTGCGGTATCGCGGTGAAGAGCTACAACGACGTCAAGGTCGGCGACAAGATCGAAGTGTTCGAGAAGGTCGAGGTGGCTCGTACGCTGTAAGCGCGAGTCGCAACATGCAACGCCCGGCCCCGCCTACGCGCGGCCGGGCGTTTGCCGCTTTTGAACCCGCGGTCCAAGGCGGCGGGTGAGGTATGAGAAATGGCAAAAGTTTATAGCCGTACCCAGCGCATCGGCGATCAGATCCAGCGCGAGCTGGCACAGATGATCCCGCGCGAGGTCAAGGATCCGCGTCTGGGCTTTGTCACCGTTACCGCTGTGGATGTCAGTCGCGACGTTGGTCATGCCAAGGTGTTCATCACCGTGATGGGTGAGAATGACGCCGAGAAAATCCAGCAGAACCTGCGCGTACTGAACGACGCCGCGGGCTACCTGCGTATGCTGCTGGGCAAGGCGATGAAGCTGCGCAGCGTGCCGCATCTGCATTTTCACTATGACGAAAGCATTTCCCGTGGTGCGCATCTGTCCTCGTTGATCGAGCGTGCCGTGGCCGAAGACAGCAAGCATCAGGACGATTGAGCGTGGCCCAGGTCAAACGTATTCGCCGCGACGTCAGCGGCATCATCCTGCTGGATAAGCCGCGCGGCTTCAGCTCCAACGCCGCGCTGCAGAAAGTGCGCTGGCTGCTCAATGCCGAGAAGGCCGGTCACACTGGCAGCCTGGATCCGCTGGCCACCGGTGTCTTGCCGCTTTGCTTTGGTGAGGCGACCAAGTTCTCCCAGTACCTGCTGGATGCCGACAAAGGCTACGAAACCCTGGCGCAACTGGGTGTGACTACCACCACCGGTGATGCCGAGGGTGAAGTGCTGGAGCGTCGCGAGGTGACCGTCGGTCGGGCGGATGTGGAAGCACTGTTGCCGCGTTTTCGTGGTGAAATCAGTCAGATACCACCGATGTACTCGGCTCTGAAGAAGGATGGCCAGCCTCTGTACAAGTTGGCCCGTGCCGGTGAAGTAGTGGAGCGCGAGGCGCGTTCTGTTACTATTGCGCGCTTGGATTTACTGGCCCTGGATGGTGCGCAGATGCGCCTCTCCGTGGCCTGCAGCAAAGGCACCTATATTCGCACCCTGGTGGAAGACCTTGGTCAGCTGTTGGGCTGTGGTGCTCACGTGGCAGAATTGCGCCGCACCCAGGCCGGCCCGTTCAGCCTGGCGCAGACGGTGACGCTGGACGAGCTGGAAAAGGCCCATGCCGAAGGTGGCAGCGAGGCGCTGGATCGTTTCCTGTTGCCAGCGGACAGTGGCCTGGAACATTGGCCACTGCTGCAGTTCAGCGAACACAGCGCCTACTACTGGCTGCATGGTCAGCCGGTACGTGCACCGGAAGCGCCGAAGTTCGGCATGGTGCGGGTGCAGGATCATACCGGTCGTTTCATCGGTATCGGTGAAGTGAGCGAAGACGGGCGCATTGCGCCGAAGCGTCTGATTTCGACCAAGGCCTAGCCTGGGTTAACAAGGATTCGGTCGAGTGACCGGAGCGGGCTGTCGCCAAGCGATGGTGCGTGATGAGGGTGGCTGTCAGCAGGCACGGTCATTCCTCTTATTTAAAACACGGGATTTGTCCCGGCCTGTTCACTTAGGAGCCCATTACCATGGCACTGAGCGTTGAAGAAAAAGCCCAGATCGTAAACGAGTACAAGCAAGCTGAAGGCGATACCGGTTCTCCGGAAGTGCAGGTTGCCCTGCTGACCGCCAACATCAACAAGCTGCAAGGCCACTTCAAAGCCAACGGCAAAGACCACCACTCCCGTCGTGGCCTGATCCGTATGGTTAACCAGCGTCGTAAGCTGCTGGACTACCTGAAGGGCAAGGACACCTCGCGTTACAGCGCCCTGATCGGTCGCCTGGGTCTGCGTCGCTAAGACGTAAACCATAAGTGAGAAGCTGGAAGTTTGAAGCGGCAGTCGGTTATGTACCGGCTGTGGCTTCGGGCTTCCAGCTTCTGGCTTTCTGCAACAACCAATTAGAGCCTGTTCCAAATGCGCTGCTGAGCGGCGAATTCTGAACAGACTTTCGGGGCACAGTCTGTGCCTCACCCGTTCCCCCCAAGGCAACAAAGAGAAGGAAGACACCGTGAACCCGGTAATCAAGAAGTTCCAGTTTGGTCAGTCGACCATCACCCTAGAGACTGGCCGCATTGCCCGTCAGGCCTCCGGCGCCGTGCTGGTCACCGTCGATAACGACGTCAGTGTGCTGGTCACCGTGGTCGGCGCCAAGAGCGCGGATCCAGGCAAGGACTTTTTCCCGCTGTCCGTGCACTACCAGGAGAAGACCTACGCTGCCGGCAAGATCCCGGGTGGCTTCTTCAAGCGCGAAGCGCGTCCGTCCGAGAAGGAAACCCTGACCTCGCGTCTGATCGACCGTCCGATCCGCCCGCTGTTCCCGGAAGGCTTCCTCAATGAAGTGCAGGTCATCTGCACCGTGGTTTCCACCAGCAAGAAGACCGATCCGGACATCGCCGCGATGATCGGCACCTCGGCTGCCCTGGCCGTTTCCGGCATTCCGTTCAACGGCCCGATCGGTGCCGCCCGTGTGGCCTTCCACCCGGAAACCGGCTACCTGCTGAACCCGACCTACGAGCAGCAGAAAGCCTCCAGCCTCGACATGGTCGTGGCCGGTACCGAAACCGCGGTACTGATGGTCGAGTCCGAAGCCAAAGAGCTGACCGAAGACCAGATGCTGGGCGCCGTGCTGTTCGCCCACGACGAGTTCCAGGCCGTGATCAGCGCCATCAAGGA
The DNA here is from genome assembly GCF_043102245.1 of Pseudomonas sp. zbq_18. Taxonomy (NCBI): domain Bacteria; kingdom Pseudomonadati; phylum Pseudomonadota; class Gammaproteobacteria; order Pseudomonadales; family Pseudomonadaceae; genus Pseudomonas; species Pseudomonas sp. zbq_18. The sequence continues at coordinate 312,762 of NZ_JBICIT010000013.1, forward strand.
ATTCGCTGCCGAAGCCGGCAAGCCGACCTGGGACTGGCAGCCGAAGGCCGCCAACACCGAGCTGCTGAATGCCATCCGCGCCGAGTTCGGCGAGGCTATTTCCCAGGCCTACACCATCATCATCAAGCAGGACCGCTATGCGCGTCTGGGCGAGCTGCGCGACCAGGTGATCGCCAAGTTCTCCGGTGAAGAAGGTCAGCCTTCTGCGGCTGAAGTCAAAGAAGCCTTCGGCGAGATCGAATACCGCACCGTTCGCGAGAACATCGTCAACGGCAAACCGCGTATCGACGGCCGTGACACCCGCACCGTACGTGGCCTGAACATCGAAGTCGGTGTTCTGGACAAGACCCACGGCTCGGCCCTGTTCACCCGTGGCGAAACCCAGGCCCTGGTGGTTGCCACCCTCGGCACCGCCCGTGACGCGCAGCTGCTCGACACCCTGGAAGGCGAGAAGAAAGACCCCTTCATGCTGCACTACAACTTCCCGCCGTACTCGGTCGGTGAGTGTGGTCGCATGGGCGCTACCGGCCGCCGCGAAATCGGTCACGGTCGCCTGGCCCGTCGTGGCGTTGCCGCCATGCTGCCGAGCGCCGACGAGTTCCCGTACACCATCCGCGTGGTTTCCGAGATCACCGAGTCGAACGGTTCCAGCTCCATGGCTTCCGTGTGCGGCGCGTCCCTCGCGCTGATGGACGCCGGTGTACCGATGAAGGCCCCGGTGGCCGGTATCGCCATGGGGCTGGTCAAGGAAGGTGACAAGTTCGCCGTTCTGACCGACATCCTCGGTGACGAAGACCACCTGGGCGATATGGACTTCAAGGTGGCTGGTACCGCCAATGGCGTGACCGCGCTGCAGATGGACATCAAGATCCAGGGCATCACCGAAGAGATCATGGAGATCGCCCTGGGCCAGGCCCTGGAAGCGCGCCTGAACATCCTCGGCCAGATGAACCAGGTCATCGCCCAGTCGCGCAGCGAGCTGTCGGCCAATGCGCCGACCATGCTGGCGATGAAGATCGACCAGGACAAGATCCGCGACGTGATCGGCAAGGGCGGCGCCACCATCCGTGCCATCTGCGAAGAAACCAAGGCCTCGATCGACATCGAAGACGATGGCTCGATCAAGATCTTCGGCGAAACCAAGGAAGCGGCGGAGGCTGCCAAGCAGCGCGTACTGGCCATCACCGCGGAAGCCGAGATCGGCAAGATCTACCTCGGCAAGGTCGAGCGCATCGTCGACTTCGGCGCCTTCGTCAATATCCTGCCGGGCAAGGACGGTCTGGTGCACATCTCCATGCTGAGCGATCAGCGCGTGGAGAAAGTCACCGACGTGCTGAAGGAAGGTCAGGAAGTGGAAGTGTTGGTGCTGGACGTGGACAACCGCGGCCGTATCAAGCTGTCCATCAAGGACGTTGCAGCAGCCAAGGCCTCTGGCGTCTAAGCCAGACCTCGCTGTACAAGAGAGGGCCCCTTGCGGGCCCTCTTTTTTTGCCCGGACAATAGCGTCCCCTGTAGGGCCCAAGGATGCCTGTCACATGGAAGTCACCTACTGCCGCTACCACCCCGCGCAACCGGCGACCTGGCATTGCCCTGGCTGCCCGCGTGATTACGGCGACTGTTGCGTGCCGCTCAATGCCGAGGCGCCGGACGAGGTGCCGTTATGCCCGCTGTGTCGCGACAAGCTGCGCTTTCTCGGCGCGGCCAATACCGCGCAACCGTTCTGGCAGCGCATTCCGCAGTTCTTTCAATACGCCCTGCAACCCGGTGCGCTGGCATTTGCTGCAGCGCTATGCCTGGCCAGCTTGTTCATGCCGGCGTGGAAGCTGCTGTGGCTAGCCTTATTCTGCGTGGCCAGCAAATACCTGCAGGCAGTGATCGAAGATTCCAGTCTCGGCATACGCGAAGCGCCCTCGTTGCGGTCGGCTTTTTCTATTGAGGGCTTCAGCCTGTTCTGGCGCGTGCTGGTGATTTTCCTGATCAGCTTTGCCGCAGTCTGGCTGGCCGCTGACTTTCACAGCGAGGCACTGTTCTGGGCGGTGACGCTCGGCGTGCAGTTGGTGATTCCGGCCAGCCTTATCCGCCTGGCGTTGGACAAGACGCTGGGGGCGGCACTCAGCCCCGATCAGGTCGGTGCGGTGATCAAAGCCATGGGCTGGCGCTACCTGATCCTCTGGGCCTTCCTGTTCATCCTCTGGCAATCGCCAGGCTGGGTGACCTACATGCTTGCCGGTGGCCTGCCCAAGGTGGTGCTGATGCCTGTCGCGGCGCTGTTGTTCGGCTATTTCAGCGTGGTGATGTGCGCCATGATGGGTTATGCGGTGTTCCAGTATCAGGGCGCCCTGGGTTATGTCGCCGTAGAGGACGAAGCGCAAGGCTATCCGGCCGAAGAGTATCGTCGGCGCAAGGCGCTGGCCGAGGCCGAGATTCGTCTCAAGGAGGGGCAGGGCACCCAGGCGCTGGAATTGCTCGCCGTGGCTCTGGAGGCGGCACCTAACGACCTGTGCCTCAATGAGCATTTCCACCAGCTGCTGTTTGGTCTGGATGCCCGCGAGCGTTGTCTGCGCCATCTGGCGCACTACCTGCCTCTGGCCGCGAGGCTCAATCCGGCGCAGGCCGCTACGGCGCTACTCAACGCCAGGCAGCTGCGTGCCGATTACCTGCCAGACGATGCCCTGGTTTGTGAGCGCATTGCCCAGGCGCTGCTGGCGCGCCACAAGACCCGCGAAGCGCTGAGTCTGCTGCGCAATCTGCACCTGCGTTTTCCCGATTACCCTCATATTCCCAGGGCCTACCTGCTGGCGGCGCGTGGTCTTGCCGAGGGGTTGGGACAAATCGAGCCGGCTCAACGCTTGCTGAGCTTTATTCGCGGCAAGTATCCACAGTCTCCTCTGCTGGCAGAGGTCGAGCAGTTGCAGGACACCCTGAGGCGTCTGGTCGAGCGCGGCTGAGTACGCATTGCAATCTGCACGGCCGTTTCGACGGCCAATACGCAATATGCACGGGTCTGCTGTTTTTGTTGCTTTCTAAGTTATTGATATAAAAGATATTTTATTTTTGGTGGGGCTGGCATGGGGCTTGCGATGTAACTCCTGCAGACGCAGCCAAGGGATGTATTGGCTGCCGAAACTTCAAAGCAACCAGGAGAATATCGCTATGAAAAAGCCACTCACTCAATGGACTCTTGCCGCCCTGACTGCCACTGCCCTGAGCCTGCCGCTGAGCAACGCTTTCGCTGCCGAACCCCTGCAAGTGGCTGCCAATGACACCATGGATGAAGCGCAGGAAGTGGTTTCCGATACCTGGATCACCAGCAAGGTGAAGGCGGATTTCCTGGCCGATGACAGCATCAGTGGTCTGGATATCAAGGTCGAGACCAACAAGGGTGTGGTTGCTCTGTCCGGCGTGGTACCGAGCAGTGCCGAGCGTGATCTGGCGGTCGAGAAAGCCAAGATGGTCAAGGGTGTGAAGGCCGTATCGGCCGATGGTCTGAAAGCTACCGACTAATGCTCGCTACCGGCTTCACCGGCAGCCTCAACGTGAGGACAGAGACATGAATTCCGACGTGATCAAAGGTAAGTGGAAACAGCTCTCCGGGCGCATCAAAGAGCGCTGGGGCAACCTCACCGACGACGACCTGGATGTGGTCGAAGGTCACAGCGAATATCTGGAAGGTAAGCTGCAGGAACGCTATGGCTGGACCAAGGAAAAGGCTCAGGAAGAGATCCGCAGCTTCAGTCGCGACCTGTAAGCGGCTGCGATAGAAGAAGCCCCGCCTGGCGGGGCTTCTTTGTGGACGCTCAACGGCTCAGGTGCTGCTGGTAGAGGCTCAGTTGAGTGGTCTGTTCTGCCTCAGGGAAGACGCGTCGCAGGTATTGCGCCAGCTCGGTGACGGCACGTAAATCCTGCTTCAGCCCCAGTTGCCTGGCCAGTTGCAGAGTCAGGGGCGGCAGTTGCTGGAGGGGCTGACTTGCCTGAGTGAGCCTGCGCCAGGCTGCCAGCGCATGCACCCCTTCTCCGGCCTTGAGCAGCTTCTGCAGCAGATGAAGTTGTACCGAGGGGTGAGCCAGCCAGGGTTGTTTGAAGGCGGCGCTGTCTATGGCAAGGCGAATCAGCAGTGGCCGCGTTTCTTCCGTTACGGGCAGGGCGAACAGTTGCTTGAGTATCTGTGTCAGCAGGGCCTTGTCCTGGCGCCCGCTGGCAACACTGTAGAGTCGCACCAACAGCTCAGGTCGGCCCGGATAGCGCGCCAGTAGATCAGGCCCGCGAGCGGCGGCCTGGGCCAGGGCAAATTGGCTGATGAGCTGATCCAGGGCGGCCAGCTCACGCTTGAAGGGGGCGTCCGGGTCTTCTTTATGCAGATAGGCCTCATCCATCTGCAGTCGGCCAGTTAACCTGGCCAGCCAGATGGCCAGGAATCCTGTGCCCAGGCCGCCCAGGTGGGCGTAGTAGTTAACGTGATCGTCCGCGGCGAGCAGGCCGAGAAGTTCCTTGCCCAGCCATAGCGGTAGCACCCACAGCGCGGGCGCCTTGAAATAGCCGATCAATGGGCCAAGCCAGTAGAAGAAGTTGATTCGGCGCAGGCCGTATACACCGATGTACATGCCCATCAGTCCAGAGATGGCACCGGATGCGCCGACGCCGCTGATCCACACCGGGTCGAGTGCCCACCACAGCAGGTGCGAGGCCAGGCCGCTGAGCAGATAGAGTCCAAGATAGACCGCCTTGCCCAGTGCAATCTCCAGGGCGAAGCCGAAGATGAACAGGAACAGCATGTTGCCCAGCAGGTGGTCGAAGCTGCCGTGCAGGAACATCGCACCGAACAGGCCCTCCAGGCTGAAGCGGGCCGGCATGAAGCCGAAACGGATGTTGCTGAGGCGGTTGCGGGCGCTCTCGGCGGACTCTCGCGCAGCTTGCCAGGTGTTGTCTGCCTGGTAATCGGCGCGCTGATGCAGTTGCTGCTCGAACTCCAGGTCATGCAGCACCCAGGCCGCCAGATCCTGACGGCGCATGCTGTCGACATAGGCGCGCTCCTCGGCATCGAAGTCCCTGCGCTGGCTAATGCTCTCGATGAACAGCGCGCGTTCACGGTTGAGCAGGCCGCCATCGAGGTAGCTGTTGACGGCTGCCTCCAGGCGCTCTTCATCGCCTCCCTGGTAGCCGAAGTAGATCAGCACATTGAGCAGGATCAGCAGCAGGGTGACGACGGGAGGTCGCTTCCAGTCCAGCGGGTGTTCGGCAGGAATGATCAGCATGAGGCTGCGTCCTTGTTGAGCCTACGCATAGCAATCTGTGGCGCGGCTAGCGACTGCCGCGTTTGCTCTCGATCTTGACCAGGCGATTACCCTCCAGGCGGAGGAAGTGGTACATGCCGTTCTTGGGGCCGTAGACCCACTCCTCGATGGCGACTTCGCTGACATAGCCGTAGTAGTCGCGCACTTCGCGGTAACCGAGGAAGTCGCGGCTCATCGGCGCGCCGCACTTGGCTTCGATTTCGCTGGCCAGGTCTTCGATGCTGATGAGCTGGCTGCCGCAACGCAGGGTAGAGCTGGCTTCGGCCATGCTGGTCAGCAGTAGGCACAGGGTCGTTATGGCAGGTTTGAGCATCGTCATGGGGCTGCGCAAAGTATTTGCGGCAGCCTACACCTTGCCGTGGTGAGCTGTCAGTTGGCGCGTTTGGTTTCGATGCGCACCAGGCGGTTACCCTGGAAGGTGAGGATGCTGAGCATGCCGTTGTTGGGGCCGTATACCCATTCCTCGATCACCAGATCACGGTCGCTTTGATAGCCGCCGGTATAACCGACCAGATCGCGGTGGGCAGGCTGGCCGCATTTGCTTTCGACTTCGAAGGTGCGGTCGCCTTCGTTGATCAGCTTACTGCCGCAGCGCATTGTGCCGGCTTCGGCCATGGCGCTGGCGAGGACCAGCGCGACTAACAGCAGGGGGCTTTTCATCACAAACTCCCAAGGTGCAGTGCGGTGTCGATTGGGGCGCCAGCGGCACCTTCAGTGAGGCTGACATCCAGCAGGTAGATGCGCTGGTCTTCCAGGCCGCCACGCTCGACCAGATAGTCCTTGATGCTGGCCGCGCGGGCCTGCCCCAGCTGGCGTAGTAGCAGTTCGCTCTTGGCCCAGGATTGCAGCACGGCGTCGCGCATCTTCGCCGTGCGCTCTTCATCCGGCAACTCTTTCCATTCGGCCGGCGGTTGCTGCTTGAGACGGGCGCGATAGATGCCTTCCAGCAGGATCGCCTTGTCGTCCTCATCCACTACCAGCAATTCGGGAGCGGCGGGAACCTCGTCGCCACTGCGCTGGAGAATCTTGTACTGGGTATTCTGATACTCCCGCTCCAGGCGTTGCTCGGCCACCAGCGGGCCGTCGCTGGCGCTGGCGCTCATGCCTTCGACCTCCAGGCGCAGTACCGGGCGCTCCTTGAGCGCGGAAGCCAGGGTGTCCAGGGTCTTCTGTGCTGCTCCATCAAGCTCGCTGCTGCCGGCGGCGAACTGTACCTGGCTGAGGTCGGTATCGCTGCCGCCGACCAGGCCGGCGATGAATTTGAAGGGCGCCTGGGCAGCGCGTAGCACCAGGTTGCGCAGGGTTTGCCAGACGATGGGCATGACGCTGAACTCGGGGTTGTTCAGGTCACCTTTAACCGGGAGCTGGATGTCGATGTTGCCCTGGGTGTCCTTGAGCAGGGCCACGGCCAGGCGGATCGGCAGGTCCACGGCGTCCTTGCTGTCGACCTTCTCGCCCAGTTGCAGGTCCTCCAGCAGCAGCTTGTTATCGGCGTTCAGCTGGCCCTTTTCGATCTGGTAGTGCAGGTCGAGGTTGAGGCGGCCCTTGCGGATGCGGTAGCCGGCGAACTTGCCGGAGTAGGGGGTGAGGGTGGTCAGCTCGACGTTCTTGAAGCTGGTGGCGATATCCAGACTGTTCATCGGGTCGAACGGGGTCAGCTTGCCCTTGATGCTGACCGGAGCGTACTTGTCGACCTTGCCCTTGATGTCGACGCTGGCGGCCTGCGGGCTCTGGTTGTCCAGGGTGCCGATCTGGCCGTTGAGCTGCTGTATGGCGGTGGCAAAGTTGGGCGTCAGGCTGAAGTCGGCGAAGTTGGCCGAGCCGTCCTTGATGTTAACGCCGCCGATACGAATGGGCAGTGGTTTACCGGTAGGCTCCGCCTTGGCGCCGGCCTGAGCCGGTTGGGGAATCAGCAGGTCATTGATGTTGGTGGTCAGGTCTTCGTTGATGATGAAGCGGGCATAGGGTTGTTGCAGGTTGACCTGCTGGATGGCCAGGCCTTCGCCGTGGCGATAGTCCAGCCCCTCGACCTGCAGTTGCTGCCACTTGAGGAAGTCGCGGTTCTTCAGGGTATCCAGGGTGTGCAGCTGATTGACCTCGGCGCGCCCGTCGATGCTGAAGGCCAGCGGCTCGACGCTCTTCAGGTTGACCGCCAGGTTGCTGCCGAGCTGGCCGCTGCGCAGCTCCAGGCGGACGAAGGGGCTGATATAGGCCTGGGCCAGGCGCAGGTCGATATTCTGGGTGACCAATTGCAGCTGGGCCGTGGTCGGTTGCAGCTGTACCTGACCTTCGGCCTTGATCTGGCCGCGTTTGTTCACCCCGGTATCGAGCTTGAGGCCGAAGGGCGAGGTGCCCAGGCTGTCGAAATTGCTGATGTCCAGATTGAGCGGTGCCAGATCGAGTTTGACCTCCTGCTCTCCCGCCGCGCGGTCGGCCAGATGCACCTGGTAGTCGCGCAGCTGCACGTCGCGCAACAGTACCTGCCAGGGTTTGCTCGGTTCCTCTGGCGCCTGCGCTGCTGGCGTGGCGGCCGCCTGCTGTTGCGCGTCTTCTGCAGAGGAGGCGGGGTTCTGCGCGGCGGCGGGGGCTGTAGCCTGCTCCGCAACTGGCGCCACTGCTTCAGGCGCGGCCGCTTCGTCCGGTGCCGCCACAGGAGCTGCTGCTGGCGCCGGCTTGCTGTGGCTGGCGAACAGCTTCTGCCAGTCCAGCTGGCCGTCCTTCTCCCGCGCCGCCCAGGTTTCCAGTTTGTGGCTACGGATCTGGCCGACGATGACCTGTTGCTTGGCCAGATCCAGGCTGCTCTCGCCGATTTCCAGACGCTCCATGCGTACCAGCGGTTTGTCTGCAGGGCTCTTGATGGCGAACTTGGCGAGTGTGGCGCTGACATTGCTCAGTTGCAGATCGGTGCCCTTGGCCAGGTTCAGCGAATAATCGGCGCTGAGGTCGAGCACGCCGTCTTCCAGTACCAGCGGCGCGGCATCGCGTACATAGGGCCATACGCCCTTGAGCCTGCCATCAGTCAGTTTGAGCTGGCCTTGCGAGCTGATCGGACTGAGGCTGACCTGACCGTGCCAGTCGATGCGGCCGCCGTAGGGGCCGGTGGCAACCAGCTGCATCTCGGCACTGTCTTCAGGCAGGGTACTGAGGTTGTTCAGCTCCAGATTCAGCGAGTCGTAGACGAACTCGACCGGCTCGCTGGGGCGCAGGTCGGCGAAGTGCAGGCTGTTCTCGATCAGTTCGATGCGCTCGATGCGCAGGGGGAAGGGTTCGCTCGGAGTCTCCTCGGCGGGTTTCTCCTCACTTGGCGGCAGTTTGAACAGAGCGGTCAGGTTGAGCTGGCCATCCTTGGCGAAGCGTACTTCGGTATGCGCTTTTTCCAGCTCCACGTCGGCCAGGTGCAGAGCTTTGCGCCACAGACTGTCGAGTTGCAGATTGGCGTACAGGCGCTGGAAGGCGATCTGCGGTTTGTCTGCCTCGCCGATATGCAGGCCCCAGAGCTGCAGTTCCAGGCTGAAGGGGTTGAGCTCGATACGATCAAGGCGGGCCGGCACGGTAGCCAGCTGGCCGAGTTGCTGGTTGGCCACGCGTTGGCCGATGCCAGGCAGGATCAGGAAACCGAGCAGGGCATAGAGGCCGATTACGACCGCGACGGCGTAGGCGATGCGTTGCAATCCTTTGAGCATGGGGCAGCGTCTTCTTCCAGACTGAGGAGTCTGGAGTATGGCATGGGCTATCGCGCTTTGTGGGCCAGCACTCTGCCTTGGGTGTGACTCAGAAGCGCAGGATCAGGGTTTTCAGCGGTGGCTGGCCGTCACGCGAGGGGAAGTCGGCGGCGGGCAGGATCTGCTCGCAATCGCGTACCGGGCGGCCCAGTTTCTCGGCGCAGCGCAGCACTTGGGCGCGCCAGTCATCCAGGGCAACTTTCGCCAGGTTGTTGCAGCACACCAGGGTGCCATTAACGGCCGTCGCCAGGATCGCCGGCTTGAGCAGGCTCTGGTAGTCGCGCAGCAGGTCGACGGTACCGAAGGCGCTTTTGGCCCAGGCGGGCGGATCGAGCAGCACCAGGTCGAACTGGCGCTGCTCCAGGCGCGGATAGCTGGGCAGTTTATGACCGCGTCGCGTGGTGATCGGCAGGCCGGCCAGCTGGCGGATGGCGGGGAAGTAGTCGGATTGCACGAAGTCCATCGCCAGGCCTGGATTGAGCGCCAGATTCTCCCTCCCCACGGCCAGGTTGCCCTCGGCGAAGTCCAGGTTGAGCACTTCACGGGCACCGCCGGCTGCGGCGCACAGGCCGACGCCGCAGGTGTAGGCGAACAGGTTAAGCACGCGCTTGCCGGCGCTGTTGGCCTTGATCCAGCCGCGAGCATTGCGCAGGTCGAGGAACAGCAGCGGGTCCTGGCCCGGATGGCGGCCGCGCACCCGGTAGTTCAGCCCCCATTCCCGGCCGACCCTGTCTGCCAGCGCCTCCGGCGTGGGTTGATACGCCTCATCGCGCCGGTCGATACGCGAATTGCCGCCGGAGCGGTCGTTGTAGACCAGCTGCAGGTCGAGGCCGAGGCGTTCGTTGATCTGCGCGTGCAGTGCCAGCAGGGCCTCGCGTTCCAGCGGCTGATGAAAGCTCTGCACCATCAGCTGCGGACCGTAGCGGTCAGCTGTGAGGCCCGGTGCGCCTTCCTGGCTGCCATGGAACAGGCGATAGCAGTCCGTCTGCTGCTGGTGCAGTTCGCTGAGCAGGGCTTGGCGGGCATCGAGGGCGGCGGACAGCGCCTGGTCGAGAGAGGACATGCGCAGTGTCTCGGAACGGGAGGGCGCGCAGTTTACCAAGAAGCACCTGCCCGGGGCTTGGCCTTATGGAGCGAAGGCGGGTGCCTGTGGGCTGAGGCTGCCGCCGGGCGAGTGGGGCGCGGGGCTGAAACCAGTGGAGGGCTCGCTGTCGATGTTCTGCAACTCCAGCAGGTAGCTGCGGAAGATCTGACCCAGTACCTGGCTGGCAACCTGCAGTTCTTCCCGGGGCATTTGCTCGGCGACCTGATCGGCGTTGTCCATGGCCTCGTCCGAGCCGTTCACCGCCGCCATCTTCAGCACGATATAGGCCTGTACCTTGTTAGGCGGCACGCTTTCGCCGTGCAGGAACATATTGCCCAGGCGAAGCTGGGCATCGGCGTTGCCTTGCAGGGACGATTGCTCGAACCAGTAGCGGGCCTTGGGCAGGTCGGGCTGGGTACGCTGGCCGTTGTAGTAGAACTCGCCAAGCTCGTATTGCGCCTGGGCGTCGCCAAGTTTGGCGGTCTCCTCGCAGGCGCTGAGGGCATTGGCGAGGTCTTCGTCGGGAACGTTCAGGGCACAGCGGCTTTCGGTCGGCACCAGCAACGAGTTGTCGCCGGCGCTGGCCAGGAGGGGTGTTGCGAGCAACAGACAACCCAGGAACAGGTTGCGGCCGGTGCATTTCATGGAAATCGGAGTGCCTCGCGAAACGGTCGGGCTTCATGCCCTGCCGGCGAAACGCGCCGGCCGTCACATTATGTGGCAAGCCGGGGCGACCTTACAAAGCCTTTACCGAGAATCCTTGCTGCGGATGCGCCTGGCGTGGCCTCACTTGAGTTTGGCGAAGGCCCGCTCGGCGGCGGCAAAAGTGATTTCCAGCTCACGGGTGCCGTGCACGATGGAGGTGAAGCCGGCCTCGAAGGCGCTCGGCGCTAGGTACACCCCGCCTTCCAGCATCAGGTGGAAGAACTGCTTGAAGCGCTCGGCATCGCTGGCCATCACGTCGGCGAAGGTGACGATGTCGTCGGCGCCGCTGAAGTACAGGCCGAACATGGCGCCGGCCTGGGTGGTGACGAAGGGGATGCCGGCGGCATCGGCGCGCTCCTGCAGGCCGGCCAGCATGCGACTGGTGTAGTCGGACAGGTCGGCGTGGAAGCCCGGGCGGCTGATCAGCTTGAGGGTGGTCAGGCCGGCGGCCATGGCCAGCGGGTTACCGGACAGGGTGCCGGCCTGGTAGACCGGGCCGAGCGGGGCGATGCACTCCATGATCGCCCGCTTGCCGCCGAAGCAGCCGACCGGCATGCCGCCGCCGACGATCTTGCCGAAGGTCGACAGGTCAGGCGTCACCCCGTAGTGCGCCTGAGCGCCGCCGAGGGCGACACGGAAGCCGGTCATCACCTCGTCGAAGATCAGCACCACGCCGTGCTTGTCGCACTGCTCGCGCAGACCTTCGAGGAAGCCTGGTGCCGGCGGCACGCAGTTCATGTTGCCGGCCACCGGCTCGACGATGATGCAGGCCACGCTCGAACCGACGTCGGCCAGGGTCTTCTCCACGGCGGCGATGTCGTTGAACGGCAGGGTCAGGGTGTGCTTGGCGAAGTCCGCCGGCACGCCGGCCGAGCTCGGGACGCCCTGGGTCAGCAGGCCGGAGCCGGCTTTAACCAGCAAACTGTCGGAATGGCCGTGGTAGCAGCCTTCGAACTTGATGATGGCGTCGCGGCCGGTGTAGCCACGGGCCAGACGGATGGCGCTCATGGTCGCCTCGGTACCGGAGCTGACCATGCGCACCATCTCCATCGACGGCACCAGGCTGCACACCAGGTCGGCCATCTCGGTTTCCATGGCGGTCGGCGCGCCATAGGACAGGCCGTGTTGCAGCTGGTTGCGCACCGCGTCGAGCACTTGCGGGTGGGCGTGGCCGAGGATCATTGGGCCCCAGGAGCCAACGTAGTCGACGTAGCGCTTGTCGTCCTCGTCCACCACATAGGCGCCTTCGGCGTGCTTGAAGAACAGCGGCGTGCCGCCGACGCTCTTGAAGGCGCGCACGGGCGAGTTGACGCCGCCGGGAATGTGCTTCTGGGCGTTGGCGAACAGTTGCTCGGAACGGGACATGGCGAACTCTCTCTCGAATCAGGGGGTAGCGAACAACGCGCTGAAAGCGCGTGCGCGGGCCTCCACCTCGGCGGCGGAGGGCGCGGAAAACAGGGTATGGATGACGGCCAGCAGGTCTGCGCCGTGCTCAATCAGTTGCGCGCCATTGCTCAGGTCGACGCCACCAATGGCGACGATGGGCAGGCCGAAGCGCTGACGGGCCTCGCGCAGCAGCTCCGGGGTGGCCGCAGGGGCGCCGGGCTTGGTCTGCGAGTTGAAGAAGCGGCCGAAGGCGATGTAGCTGGCGCCTTCGTCGATGGCCTGCTCGGCCAGGTCGAGGCGGGCGTGGCAGGTGGCACCGATGATCGCCTTGCGCCCGAGCAGGGCGCGGGCGGCGGCCAGCGAACCATCACTCTGGCCCAGGTGCAGGCCGACGCCGAGCTTGGCGGCCAGCTCGGCGTCGTCATTGATGATCAGCTCGGCCGCGTGGCGTGCGCACAGCTCGGCCAGTTGCGAGGCTTCGCGCAGGCGGCGGGCATTGTCGCTCGACTTGTCGCGGTACTGCAGCAGGCGCGCGCCACCTTTCAGGGCTGCCTCCACATAGGGCAGCAGCTTGCCATCGGCCAGTAACTGGCTGTCGGTGATGGCATAGAGGCCGCGCAGCTTCACGAGCAGAAGTCCAGCGGCAGGCGGCGCGGCACGAACTGGCCACGGCCGGGTTGTTCGGCATCGCGCAGGGTGCGCCAGGTGTAGTCCAGCGCCGAGCGCACGGCGCTGACCACCTCCTCGCCCAGGGCCAGGCGGCCGGCCAGGGTGCTGGCCAGGGTGCAGCCGGAACCGTGGTAGCTGCCCGGCAGGCGCGCGCAGGTAAAGGTGTGGCAGTCGCCACCGCGCACATATAAACGGTTGTGCACTTCGGCCTCGTCACCGTGACCGCCGGTGATCAGCAGGTGCTGGCAGAACGGCGCGAGCTTGGCCGCGCATTCGTCCGCTGTACCTTCGGGGAGTTCGGCGAGGATGCGTGCCTCCGGCAAATTCGGCGTGGCCACCGCGGCGATCGGCAGCAGGCGTTCGCGCATGGCATAGCCGACATCGTCCTTGCCCAGCGAACCGCCACCGCCGGCGCGCAGGACAGGGTCGCAGACCAGCGGTACGCCCGGCAGGCGCTGCATGATCTCGACCACGGTGTCGACCATTTCCACCGAGCCGAGCATGCCCAGCTTGACGGCGGCCACCGGCAGATCGGTGATGATGGCGTCGACCTGGGCCATGACCCAGGCGCGGTCGAGTACGCGGAAGTCGGAGACGTTGACGGTGTCCTGCACGGTCAGTGCGGTGACCGCCGGAGCGGCATGGCAACCCTGGGCGAGCAGGGCTTCGATATCCGCCTGCAGGCCGGCACCACCGGAAGGGTCGTGGCCGGACAGGCAGAGGACAACGGGGCGGGAGTTATGTCTGTTCATGGCCGGCGAGCTTACCACCAGCCGTCCTCTGGCCCAATGCGCCTGTGCTGCAACTTGTCCGAGGTGACGGCTTTTTCCCGGCATGGCCTGTGCTAGAGTGCCGCCCATACCAATCAGAAGGATTCTGCGGGCCGCGCCATCGGGAGAAGAGGGCTCTGTGTGCGGCTGCGCAAGATCTATGCGGGGCGGCATGCGTTACTGTGTTTTTCTTATCCTGTGCGGGCTGTCCTGGCTGGCGCACGCCGTTGAGTTCGACGAGCACACGCGGCGCCTGCCTTTGGGCGCGGTGATGTACGTGTTCGAGGATGTGCGCGGCGACTCCAGCATCGCCGAGGTCAGTTCGCCCGCCCTGCAGGGCAGCTTCCGTCAGCATGGCCAGCCCGTGCTCAATGCCGGCTATTCGCGCTCGGTGTTCTGGGTGCGCCTGGACCTGACCTACAGCCCGAGCGCCAAGGGTGGGCCGCAGCCCTGGTTGCTGGAGCTGGCCTACCCGCCTCTTGATCACCTGGAGCTCTACCTGCCCGATGGCGCCGGCGGTTTCCGTCTGGCTCAGCGCACCGGCGATGCACTGCCGTTCTCCAGTCGGCAGATCAAACAGAACAATTACCTGTTCCTGCTCGACCTGCCGCCAGGCCAGGAACAGCGGCTGTACCTGCGCATGGAAAGCCAGGGCTCGATGCAGGTGCCGCTGGCGCTGTGGTCGCCGCAGGCCTATCTGGAAGAACAGCCCACGCGCATCTACATCCTCGGCATCATCTATGGCGTGCTGCTGGTGATGCTGATCTACAACCTGTTCATCTTCCTCAGCGTGCGTGACACCAGCTACCTCTACTACATCCTGTATATCGCCTCTTTCGGCCTGTATCAGGTGTCGGTCAATGGTGCCGGTATCCAGTATTTCTGGCCGGACAGTCCCTGGTGGGCCAATGCCGCCACGCCGTTCCTGATTGGTTCGGCGGCGCTGTTCGGTTGCCAGTTCGCGCGCAGTTTCCTGCATACCGTCGAGCACAGTCCCTGGGTTGACCGTGCGTTGAAACTGCTGATGGCCGGTGGCGTGCTGGTGATGGTCATGGCGTTGACCAGCAGCTACGCCATCTCTCTGCGCCTGGCCACTTTCCTGGCTCTGGTCTTCACCGTGGTGGTGTTCGGTGCCGGGATCCTGGCCTGGCTGCGCGGCATGCGCGTGGCCCGCTATTTCATCTTCGCCTGGACAGCCTTCCTGGTCGGCGGCCTGGTCAATACCCTGATGGTGCTGGGTTACCTGCCGAACATGTTCATCACCATGTATGCCAGCCAGATTGGTTCGGCGCTGGAGGTAGGGCTGCTGTCTCTGGCCCTGGCCGACCGCATCAACGCGATGAAGGAAGAGCGTGCGCGCATCCTGCAGGAGGCGGGCCGCGAACTGGAGGCTCTCAACCGCGAGCTGGCCGACAGCAATCGCCTCAAGGACGAATTCCTCGCCACCGTTACCCACGAACTGCGCACGCCGATGAACGGGGTGATCGGCTCGCTGGAGCTGATGCAGACGGTGAAAATGGATGTGGAGCTGGAGCAGTACCAGAAAACCGCCGCCAGCTCGGCCCGCGACATGATGCGCATGGTCAGCGATATCCTCGCCCTCAATGAGCTGCAGGCCGGCAAGCTCTACCCGCGCCGTGAGCCGTTCAGCCTGCGTGGCCTGGTCGATGGCCTGCGTGCCCAGTACGGCCCGCAGGCGAGCGACAAGGGGCTGGAGTTTGTCGTCGAGCTGGAGGACAACCTGCCCGACACGCTTGAGGGCGATGCGGCCAAGCTGACGCAGAGCCTGGGTTACCTGCTCGACAATGCCATCAAGTTCACCCACCAGGGGCAGGTCAGCCTGCGGGTTTCTGCGGCTGGCCCGCTGACGACCAGCATGCCGTTTCGCTTTGAGGTGATCGACAGCGGTATCGGCTTCGCGGCCCCCGAAGACGGCAAGCTGTATCAGCGCTTCCATCAGCTGGATAGCTCCCTGACCCGTCAGTACGGTGGCCTGGGGATTGGCCTGGCGATTTGCCGGCAGTTGGTCGAGCTGCTCGGTGGCAGCCTGCAGCACCAGTCGCGCGTGGGGCAGGGCAGTGCGTTCGCCATCAGCCTGGAACTCAGCCAGCCGGTCCAGCCGCGCACTGGCACGCCAGCGCCGCTGCGGCGCATCGGCGGCATGGCGCAGCGGCGTCCCGAGCAGTGCACCGTGCTGATCGTCGAGGACAACGCGATCAACCAGCTGGTCACCCGCGGCATGCTGCTCAAGCTCGGCTACCGCGTGCGCACCGCCGACAACGGCAGCGAGGCCCTGGAGATGCTGCGCAGCGAGCCCATCGACGCGGTGCTGCTGGACTGCCAGATGCCGGTGATGGATGGCTTCGCCACCTGTCGCGCGCTGCGCCAGCTGCCGGGCTGCGCCGAACTGCCGGTGCTGGCCATTACCGCGCATAGCCACAGCGGCGACCGCGAGCGCTGCCTGGCCGCCGGCATGAGTGACTACCTGGCCAAGCCGGTGAAGTTCCTCGAGCTGCAAACCCTGCTGCATGACTGGGTGCTGTGCCAGCCGGCCAGCGCCTGACCCTCCCGTTCGAACTCAAGGTGGAAATCGTTGCGCGAATTTCCACCTGACTGCTGCACTGCAGATCCGCCAAAGCCGCCACGTTTGGCGGAAATGTCGTTTTCCTAAAGAAATGAACCATGATTCACTTTTACTAAAGCTGAATCAGGATTCATTTTATGGCCTCACCTCTCCCCACTACCCGCCTGGAGCGCGCCCAGGAGTTGCGTGAGCGCATCCTCGCCTGCGCCCATGCCCGTGTCGTCGAAGGCGGCTTCGCCAACCTGACCATGCAGGCCCTGGCCGAGGATGCCGGTATCGCCACCGGCAGCCTGTACCGGCACTTCAGCGGCAAGGGCGAGCTGGCGGCGGAAGTCTTCAGCAATGCCTGCCGTGTCGAAGTGGATGCCCTGGCCGCTGTACTGCGCGGGGCCGGCAGTCCTGTCGAGCGTCTGGCCGCCGGGCTGGACCAGTTTGCCAGCCGTGCCTGGCATAGCCGTCGCCTGGCCTTCGCCCTGATCGCCGAGCCGGTCGACCCTGAGGTCGACGAGCAACGCCTGCTGTATCGCGAGGCCTACGCCGAGCTGTTCGTCGATTTGCTCGAAGAGGGCGTGCAGAGCGGCGACTTCCGGGTCGGCCAGGTGCAGCTGGTGGCTGCCTGCCTGGTGGGTGCGATTGCCGAGGCGCTGGTCGGCCCGCTCTCGCCGCCGGCGCGGGCTGCCCGTGAGAGCGGCCAGGCTGGCGTCGAGCTGGCCACCGTCAGCCAATCCCTGATCACTTTTTGCCTGCGCGCCGTTGGCGCCCCGGAGTCCTGAGATGTCCCTGCACGAATTCGCCGAAACCCACGAAGTGTTCAACCAGGTGCCCACCCTGGACGGCGCCAACCTGTACCGCGTCGACCTGCCGCTGCAGGAGTGGACGCGGCGTTTCGGGGGCGGTTGGGCCGAGGACAAGCTGGAGGCCTATGGCGCCCTGGCCGGCGGCCCGCTGATGCAGGCCGGCTTCCTGGCCAACGAGAACAAGCCGGTGTTCAAGAGCCACGATCGCTACGGCCACCGGGTCGACCTGGTGGAGTTTCACCCGGCCTACCACGAGCTGATGCGCACGGCCATCGAACACGGCCTGCCGTCGCTGCCCTGGGTCGACCCGCGCTCCGGCGCCAACGTCGCCCGCGCCGGCCTCAGCTACCTGCACAGCCAGGTCGAGGCCGCCAGCGGCTGCCCGCTGACCATGACCTTCGCCTCGGTGCCGGCGCTGCGCCTGCAGCCGAACCTGGCCGAGCAGTGGCTGCCGAAGATCCTCTCCACCGAATACGACCCGCGCAACCTGCCGATCGCCCAGAAGAGCGGCGCCACCATCGGCATGGCCATGACCGAGAAGCAGGGTGGCACCGACGTGCGCGCCAACACCACGCGCGCCTACCCGGTCGGCGTCGGCGGCCCGGGCGAGGCCTACGAGCTGGTCGGCCACAAGTGGTTCTGCTCGGCGCCGATGTGCGACGCCTTCCTCACCCTGGCCTACACCGACAAGGGCCTGAGCTGCTTCCTGCTGCCGCGCCATCGCCCGGACGGCACGCGCAACCAGTTCTATATCCAGCGCCTGAAGAACAAGCTGGGCAACTGGGCCAATGCCTCCAGCGAGGTGGAATACCGTGGCGCGCTGGCCTGGATGGTCGGCGAGGAAGGTCGCGGCGTGCCGACCATCATCGAGATGGTCTCGCTGACCCGCTTCGACTGCATGGTCGGCTCCAGCGCCCTGATGCGCCAGGCGCTGAGCCAGGCCGCGCACCACTGCGCGCACCGCAAGGTCGGCGGCAAGGTGCTGGCCGAGCAGCCGCTGATGCAGAACGTGCTGGCCGACCTGGCCCTGGAGAGCGAGGCCGCCCTGGCCCTGACCCTGCGCATGGGCAAGGCCCTGGACAACGCCCACGACGAGCAGGAGGACAAGTTCGCCCGCCTGGTCACCGCCATCGGCAAGTACTGGATCTGCAAGCGCGCCACCACCATGGTCGGCGAGGCCAGCGAGTGCATGGGCGGCGCCGGCTACGTCGAGGAAACCATCATGCCGCGTCTTTACCGCGAGGCGCCGGTCAACTCGATCTGGGAAGGCTCGGGCAACGTGCAGTGCCTGGACGTGTTGCGCGCCCTGTCCAAGGAGCCGGGCGTGCTCGACGCGCTGTTCCATGAGCTGGGCGACGGCCACGGCGATGTCCGCCTCAAGGCGCATATCCAGCAGCTGCAGGCCGACTTCCGCGACACCGCCGACATCCAGTACCGCGCCCGCCAGCTGACCGAGGACGTGGCTGTGGCGCTGCAGGCCAAGCTGCTGCTGGAGGCTGGCAACGCCACTGTTTCCGACGCCTTTATCGCCAGCCGTCTGGCCGGCCGCGGACGGGTCTTCGGCACCCTGGCGCGCGGCATCGATGCCGAGGCACTGGTGACCCGCGCCACGCCGCATCTGGTGTGATCGCGGCACTCCCCGCCCTTGTCCCTGAGGCGGGGTAGCCGGATCGCCGCTCGCCGGCTACGCAGCCGAGGCTCCGCGTCCTGCGCGGGGCCTCAGTCGTTTCAGGCGCCTTGCTGGCGCCGCCAATAGGCCAGGTAGACCAGCGCCAGCAGCGCAGCCAGCGCCGCCGGGCCGAGCAATGCGCGGTAGTGCCAGTCGAAATAGCCCAGGCCGCCGAGCACCCCGCCGCCGATGAAGCCGCCGATCAGGATCAGGTACAGCAGGATGCGCCGGCGGTCCGCCGGCTGGCCGCGCAGCTTGAGGCCAAGCATGATGCCGAGGTCGGTGAACAGCCCGGTCACATGGGTGGTGCGCACCACCGCGCCGCTGTAGGTGCTGGTCATGGCGTTCTGCAGGCCGCAGGCAGCCGAGGCCAGGTAGTGGCCGAGGTGGTTGCCCTGTTCCAGCATCAGCATGGCCAGCAACAGGGCCAGGCTCTCGGCGAGCAGGGCCACGCTGTAGCGGCGGCCGAGCTTGAGCGACTGGTTGCCGATCACGCAGCCGCTGATGGCCGCGCCGGCAACGAAGCTCAGCAGGATCAGCAGCAGGTGCAGGGCGCCGGCCAGTTCACCCTGGGCCAGTTCCACGCCGAGTTGGCTGGAACTGCCCGAGAGATGTGACACGCCCTGATGGTTGAAGCCGAGCAGGGCGATGGCATTGACGCTGCCGGCGATCAGCGCCAGGCAGAAGCCGCCGATCTCCACCCAGCGTGGCAGTTGATTGATCATGGCGAGACGTCCCCCCGTCCGTCGTCGCCCCGTTATGCCCGAAATGTGCAGGGTGCGCCATGCGCTGTTAGGAGAACACCCGGCGCGCCGCCGGCCATGCACCGAGTGCCGCGACCACGAACAGACTGACGGCCAGGCACAGGGCCAGCGGTACGCCCTGCGGGCCGACGCTCATCAGTGCGCCGCTGAGCAGCGGGCCGAGCAGGCTGCCAACACCCCAGAGCAGGCCGACGCAGGCATTGGCGGTGACCAGGTCGGGGCCGCGGAAGTGTTGGCCGATCAGCACCAGCGCCAGGGTGTAGATGCCACCGGCGGCGGCGCCGAGCAGCACCAGTGCCGGCCACAGCAGCTCGCCCTGGCCGATCAGCCAGGGCAGGGCCAGGCCGAGGGCCAGGGTCAGCACGCCGCAGCCCAGGTGCAGGGCGCGGCGGTCGATGCGGTCGGACAGCCAGCCCAGCGGTACCTGGAACAGCATGTCGCCGCCAAGGATCACGCTGGCCATCAGCGCCGCCACGCCCACAGCCCAGCCATGGCTGCTGGCG
The DNA here is from genome assembly GCF_043102245.1 of Pseudomonas sp. zbq_18. Lineage (NCBI taxonomy): Bacteria > Pseudomonadati > Pseudomonadota > Gammaproteobacteria > Pseudomonadales > Pseudomonadaceae > Pseudomonas > Pseudomonas sp. zbq_18. Next base: position 332,706 of record NZ_JBICIT010000013.1, read on the forward strand.
TAGACGGGAAACAGCGACAGCACTACGGCATCGAAGAAGGCGAAGAACAGCACGCCCAGGCACAGCGCCGGGGCCACGCGCATGAAACCGAGCAGGGAGAAGCTGCGTGGCGCTTCCTCCGCAGCTTCCGCCCCGTCCGTCGGCAGGCTGTGCCAGATCCAGGCCAGGGCCAGAAGGTTGCAGCCCAGCACCACCAGCACCGGCCAGTCGCTGGCGGCACCGAACAGGCTGATCATCGCCGGGCCGCCCAGCTGGCAGCCGGTGAAGCAGGCGGCGTACAGCGCGACGATCTGGCCGCGCTTGTGCTCGTCGCACAGCTCGTTGACCCAGCTCTCGCCGAGGATCACCAGCACGCCCATGCCCAGACCGAGCAGCAGGCGTGCGCCGGCCAGCACGGGCAGCGATGGCTCGTCTGGCAGTAGCGCGGCGCAGGCCAGCAGGCACAACGCGAAGCACAGCAGGTACAGCTGGCGACCGCTGAAATGGCGGCACAGGCGGTTGATCAATACGGCGGCCAGCATCATCCCGGCTGCCGGCAGGGCGGACATGATGCCGATGGCCAGGCTGCCGGAGCCGGCCTCATGCAGGCGCAGCGCCACCAGCGGCAGAGTGGCGCCCATGCTCAGGCCGACCACGGACACGGCGAAGATCAGCACGCCGAGCAGATAGCGATTGTTCATTGTTCTCTCCAGCCCGTTTGCGGCCCGGGCGCGGCCAATAAGCGACGGATGCCCACGCGCGTTGGCGGGGCCGGTATGGGAGTCGGTGGCGTTGCGGCGCGGGGCCGCAGGACTCAGCGCAGCGAGGCGGGCGGAGAGAAGGTAAAGGCGAACAGCACGCTGCGCCGGCGCTTGAGCTTGCTGTCGCCGGGCCGGGTGCGCGCCAGCAGCTCGGGATCGGGCTGGGCGGAGCAGGGCAGGTGGGCGAGCGGCAGCATGGCAGCGAGGTGTTTGGTCGTAACGGGGCGCGAAGTCTATGGCGCGGCCAGATTGGGGTCAATCCATCTCGGTTCCCCGCCTGAGCGGGGCGTCAGTCCGGTGATTCTGTGCGGGGTTTTTGACGAGGTGTGGTGGGCGTTCAGCGCCGTTGCCAGAGCATCTTGCCGGTATTGCTCTCCGTGACCAGGTAGGGCTCGCTGAAGTGGTAGCGCGCCGCTGGCAGGTATTCGCGGGCATCTTGCAGTTGCACCAGCAGCAGGCCGTCGTCGCTGCGCCAGCGGCCGCGGTATTGCAGCTCGCCGGGACGGTCGTAGCTCCACTCGCTGCCACCGGCCACACTGCGGCGCCACTGGGCGATAGTGCCATCGGCACGGATGCGCAGGGTAGTGACGGTGGTCAGCGAGGCGAACTCCAGGCCGGTGCTGTTGCTCATCTGCTCGTAGACCCAGGTGCCGACCAGCGCTGGATCCTGATTGGGGTCGACTGGCGGTGGAGCTGGGGCGACCCGCTGGAACAGCGCCTCACGCAGCAGTGCCTCGCCGCTGTGCGGGTCACGGGCGGCCAGGCTGGCGCTGAGCATGCCGTCGGCATAATTCGCGTTCATGTTGGCCAGCAGTTGGCCCGACTTGGGATCGCTGATCTGCGCCTGCAGAAGGGTGCCGTCGAAACGGCCGGTAAGCCGCAGGCGCAGGTGCTGGCCTTCCACATACTCACCCTCCACCTGCTGCTCATGGCTGCGCAGGATCAGTTCGGTTGGCTGGTTGTCGAGGGTGGCCTGGTAGCGCCCGTCCAGCGGGTTGGCCAGGATAGGCGTGGCGAGCAACAGGCAGACAATAGGCAGGCAGCGCACAACAGCTCTCCACGGATGCTTTGTTTAAAGCGTAGAACGCCCGTACCCCACGCGCGCGCTATCGGTGTTTTGACACTGGCACTGGATGCGCTGACGAGCGCAAGATAGAGCGTCAGATCAAGCCAGGAAGCTGCCCCGTGACCCTTATGCCGCACACCGATTTCATCGTTGCCGCCACCGCGGATGAGGCGGTTGACCGCCTCGCCGATCTGCATCATCAGGCGACCACTGCCCTGAGCCTGGCGCTCAAGCGCTACCTCAAGGAGCGTACCCAGCCCAGTGCAACCGAGCGCGCGGTGTTTCGTTACCCCGAGCTGCGCCTGACCTACCACTGTCAGGGCGAAGTGCCGAGCAGCGTGCGCGCCTATGCCAAGGTGCAGGTACCGGGCACCTACCGTACGACGGTGACCCAGCCGGCGGCGTTTCGTGGCTATCTGCTGGATCAGTTGCGCCCGCTGATGGAAGATTTTTCCGTTACCGTCGAGGTCGGTTTCAGCCAGCAGAACATTCCCTACCCCTATGTGGTGGATCAGGGCGACGAGTTGGCTGGCTCCGGAGTGAGCGCCGCCGAGCTGGCGCGGGTGTTCCCCAGCACCGACCTGTCCGCTGCGACCGACTCGGTGGCCGATGGTCTGTATGGCTGGGGCGACAACAATGACCTGCCGTTGGCGCTGTTCGATGCGGCACGTACCGATTTCTCGCTCAAACGCATCCAGCACTACACCGGCAGTGACTGGTGCCATGTGCAGCCGTGGATCCTGCTGACCAACTATCACCGTTACGTCGACCAGTTCATCCGCCATGGCCTGGAGCAGCTGCGCAACGACCCGCGCTTCGTGCGCATGGTGCTGCCGGGCAACGTCATCATCGAGCGCGGCACTTCCGAAGACGATGCCCAGGCCGTGGCCGACGCCATTGTCTGGCACCGCTACCAGATGCCGGCCTACCACCTGATCGCCGCCGATGGTCACGGTATTACCCTGGTCAACATCGGTGTCGGTCCGTCCAACGCCAAGAACATCACCGACCACCTGGCCGTGTTGCGCCCGCACTGCTGGCTGATGATCGGCCACTGCGGTGGCCTGCGCCAATCGCAGACCATCGGCGACTACGTGCTGGCCCACGCCTACATGCGTCGTGACGGCATCCTCGACCGCGTGCTGCCGCCGAACATCCCCATTCCGGCCCTGGCCGAGGTGCAGCAGGCGCTGCAGGAAGCGGCGGCGCAGGTCACCGGCGAGCGCGGCGAAACCCTGAAGAAGCGTCTGCGCACCGGCACCGTGCTGACCTACGACGACCGCAACTGGGAGCTGCACTGGGCCCACGAACGGCCGCTGATCAACCTGTCGCGCGCCGTGGCGGTGGACATGGAAAGCGGCACCATCGCCGCGCAAGGCTATCGCCTGCGGGTGCCCTACGGCACCTTGCTGTGTGTGTCGGACAAGCCGCTGCACAGCGAGATCAAGCTGCCCGGCTCGGCCAGCAGCTTCTACCAGCGCGCCGTCAGCCAGCACCTTGCCATCGGCATCACGGCGCTGGACCTGATGCGCTGCCAGCTCAACGCGCTGCACTCGCGCAAGCTGCGCAGCTTCGACGAGCCGCCGTTCCGCTAAGCGCCGTTCAGGGGGCAGGTAGCCCGGATGCATCCGGGCTACGCTCTGGGCCTGTCAGGCGGTGTCGCGCAGGCGCAGATGCAGTAGCGGGAAGGGCCGGTCGGCGCCGTCCAGCGGCGAGCGGCCGATCTGCTCGAAGCCCTGGGCGAGGTAGAAGGCTACGGCGCCCGGGTTCTGTTCATTGACGTCGACCCGACGCACGCCTTGATGGGCGATCACATGCTTGAGCAGCAGCTTGCCGACGCCCTGGCCGTGATGGGCCGGATCAACGAAGAGCATCTCCAGGCGGTCCTCGGCGGTGCCGGCGAACCCCAGAATCTGCCCGCGCTCATCGCGCAGGCAGATCAGCCGCACCAGGTCGAAGTACTGCCGGGCGAGCATCCGCCGGTAGAACTGGATGTCCTCCTCGGCGAGGAAGTGGTGGGTGGCGCGCACCGCGGCCTCCCACAGGTCCAGCAGGCGTGGCCGGTCGGTGCCGTCCACCGCGCCCAGGTGCCAGGCGCCGTTACGGCGCCAGTGGAACAGCTCCGTCATCGACTGGCGTCCAGCACCACCCGGTAGCGCGCCTTGCCTGCACGCAGGTGATCAAGTGCTTCATTCACCTGACTCATGGCGAACTGCTCGACCTGCGGCAGGATCTGGTGACGGGCGCAGAACTCGAGCATGGTTTTCATGCTGGCTGGCGAACCGACCGGCGAGCCGGACAGGCTCTTCTGCTGCGGAATCAGGCTGAACACATGGGTGGGAATGGCGCTCGGCACGATGCCGACGAAGTGCAGGCGGCCCTTGCCGCGCAGGGTGGCGAGCAGGGCGTTCCAGTCCAGGTCGGCGCTGGCGGTGACCAGAAGGAAATCCAGGGTGCCGGCGATCGCCTTCATCGCCGCGCTGTCGGTGGAGGCCACCACCTTGTGCGCGCCCAGGCGCTTGGCCTCGTCCTGCTTGCTCAGCGAGGAGGTGAAGGCGGTGACGTCGCAGCCCCAGGCATTGAGGAAACGCAGCGCCAGATGGCCGAGACCGCCAATGCCGACTACGCCGACGCGGTCGGTGGGCTTGACGTCGAATTCCAGCAGCGGGCTGAACACCGTGGAGCCGGCGCAGAACAGCGGGCCGACCAGCGCCGGGTCGAGGCCTTCCGGCAGCGGCACGGCCCAGGCCCAGTGCGAGCGCAGGCGATCGGCGAAGCCGCCGTGGCTGCCGACGATGGTCGGCTTCACCGTGCGACAGAGGTTGTGCGAGCCTTCCATGCACGAGCCGCAGTGCATGCAGCTGCCCTTGTACCAGCCAATGCCGACGCGCTGGCCGAGCTTGAGGCCGCGCGCCTGTTCGCCGACGCGCACGATGGTGCCGACCACTTCATGGCCGGGGATGAAGGGGTAGCGCGCATTGCCCCACTCGTTGTCGATCATCGACTGGTCGGAGTGGCAGATGCCGCAGTACTCAACAGCCACCTCGACTTCTTCGGCGCCCAGCGGGCCGGGATCGTAACTGAAGCGCTCCAGCGGTGCGCCGGCGGCGGTGGCCGCCCAGCCGGTGAAGGTGGCGAGTTCGTTGCTCATGACGCGTCCTCGTGACTGATGATTCGACGGGAGCAGCTTAGCTGTCGCGAGGCCGTCTGCGTGCATCATCAGCGCGGCTGATAGTGCTCGGTTAAACTGCCGGCCTGTTCACTGCTTCCGGTCATTAGCATGTCGCGTCCACCTCGCCCCTCCGCCACTCGCCGTCCCGCCCCGCGCCGCGTGGCCAAGGCGCCGCCGGCCGAACCGCGGCTGATCATGCTCAACAAGCCGTTCGACGTGCTCACCCAGTTCAACGACGAGCAGGGCCGCGCCACCCTCAAGGACTTCGTCGCCGTGCCCGGCGTCTATCCGGCCGGACGCCTGGATCGCGACAGCGAGGGCTTGCTGCTGCTGACCAACGACGGGCGCCTGCAAGCGCGCATTGCCGATCCCAAGCACAAGCTGGCCAAGACCTACTGGGTGCAGGTGGAAGGCGAGCCGAGCGACGAGCAGTTGCGCCAGCTGCGCGAGGGTGTGCAGCTCAATGATGGCCCGACCCTGCCGGCCGAGGCGCGCCGCCTGGAAGAGCCGCACCTGTGGGAGAGGAATCCGCCGGTGCGTTTTCGCAAGAGCGTGCCGACCCGTTGGCTGGAACTGGTGATCCGCGAGGGGCGCAACCGCCAGGTGCGGCGCATGACCGCAGCGGTGGGTCTGCCGACGCTCAGGCTGGTGCGGGTGCGGATAGGTCCCTGGAGCCTGGGCGATCTGCCGCCGGGGCAGTGGCGCGAGCTGGAGCCGCAGCTGTAGGAAGGGGTTTGCCCTAGCCCGGATGAAATCCGGGGCAGGCCTCGCCGAGCGGGTGGGAAATCCCGGATTGCATCCGGGCTACGAGTCTGCCGCTCTGCAATCAGCCGTGAATGCCGCGGCTCATCTCGATGATGTAGGTGATCAGCGGCTTGGCCAGGAAGGCGAACAGGCACAGGCCCAGGCCGAGGAACAGGATGGCGGTGCCGAGGCGGCCGGCCTTGGACTTCTTCGCCAGGTCCCAGATGATGAAAAACATGAACAGCATCAGGCCGCCGACCAGGACGTACATCATCAGGCTTTCGAACTGTTCGGTTTCCATGGTGGGGACCTCTGTGGCACTGGCGGACAACGGGGCGGCGATTATACGCAACCCGACCCGCCAGGCGGCACACGCCGGTCGGCCCTGCGGCGATCAGCCGCGCAGGTGTTCCAGCGGCAGCTCGGTGCTGGACAGCACCTGGTTGAGCACGAAGCTGGAGCGCACGCTGGTCACGCCCTCGATGCGGGTCAGCTGACCGAGGAGGAATTTCTGGTAGTGGTCCATGTCCGGCACCACTACCTTGAGCTGGTAGTCGGCGTCCATCCCGGTCACCAGGCTGCATTCCAGCACTTCCGGGCACTGGCGGATCACCGCCTGGAAGTGCTCGAAGCGCTCCGGGGTGTGGCGGTCCATGCCGATCAGGACGAAGGCGGTCAGGCTCAGACCGAGCTTCTTGCTGTCCAGCAGGGCCACCTGGCGGGCGATATAGCCGTCGTCCTCCAGCTGCTTGACCCGTCGCGAGCAGGGCGAGGGCGACAGGCCGATGCGTTCGGCCAGCTCCTGGTTGGAGATGCGCGCGTCGCGCTGCAGTTCGGCGAGAATGCGCAGGTCATAACGATCAAGCTTGTTCATGAAAGTGTCTTTTTCTTAATTGATTGCGATTTGAACTCTATCAGGGGTGAAAAATTGCGCAAGTAATGCATCGGTGAGCAATATTCGCAATCCTGTGCCGGCGCTGCGCCGTTAAGCTTTCCCTCAGTTTCAAGGCCCGGACGTTGATGTCCACCCGCCACGCCCAATCAGGTGTCGCGGCGCCGGCGGTCCTACCGGATCGTGCAGGCACCCGGGTCCGCACTGCCCAACCAGGCAGGCGAGGAAAGAAGCGGCGACACGATTGCACGCGACGGACATGAAAAAGGGGAGGCCTGGAGCCTCCCCTTTTTCTTGCCTGCGATTTAGGTCAGGCCGCTGAGCTTGAGCAACCACCAGATCAGGATGACCAATTGCACCAGCCAGCCGGCGAAGCGCAGCCAGACGAACAACGGGCTGGTGCTGATCAGGTGCATCAGCGACTGGAACACGCGCGCGCCCAGCAGGGTGCAGGCCAGCGGGTCGGTCACCGTGGTGAGCCCCGCCTGCATGGCGTAGAGCAGCACGGCGGCCTGCATCGGCAGGTTCTCCAGGCAGTTGGCATGGGCGCGTACCAGGCGCTGGCCAAAGGCGCCCGGGGTGTTACTGCCATCGGGGGCGAAGGCGTTGACCTTCATGCGCCCGCTGAGTACCAGCAGGCCGCGCTGGTTGAGCAGCAGCAGAGCGAGAAACAGGGTCCAGGCGACCAGCCCGAGCAGGGCGACGGCGGAGGGGGAGAGGGACATGGCGGCTCCTTGTGGTTGTTGTTGTGGGGGCGAAGCGTCGCCAGCTTAGAGTTTCTAGAGTAAATACTCTAGTCAGGCTTCGGCGCCGCCAAGCCGACTTCGGGGGCGCCGGCCCGTTTGCGCCACTGTCCGGGCGAGCTGCCGTTCCAGCGTGCAAAGGCCCGCGAGAAACTGGCCGCGTCGGCATAGCCCAGGCTTTGCGCGATGCCGCCGAGATCCAGGCGCGAGTCGAGCAGCAGGCGCTCGGCCAGGCGCCGCTTGATCTGCTCGTTGAGCTGCTGGAAGGCATGCCCCTCGGCTGCCAGGCGTCGATGCAGGGTGCGCTCGGACAGGCCCAGGCGCTGGGCCACGGTGCGGCTGGCGAGCAGGCTGGCCGAGTCGCGGATCAGCACCTGCTGCACCAGGCGCGCGGTGGGCGGCGTGACCAGATCGTGGGAGATCTCCGTGCACAGGCGCTCGCACAGCTGCTCGCCTTCGAGCTGGGTGCTGATATGCGCCTGCGGCAGGTCGAGCTGCAGCTCGGCGTTGCTGAACAGGATGCCGTCGCGCGTCGCGCCGAAGCGTACCGGGTAGGGGAAGTCGCGCTGCAGTGCAGTCAGGTCAGTCGGCGCCTCGGCCGTCATCTCCACGGCCAGGGGCGTGACCGGACGCTGCAGCAGTTCGGCGCTCACGCTCAGGCAACCGGCCAGGCCGCGCTCGATCACGAAGCGGCGCGCATCCTGCGGCAAAACGCTGGCATCGAACAGCAGCCAGGTGCCGCGGCGCTCCGTCTCGATGCGCGCCGGGCACAGGGTCAGGGCCAGCAGCTGGTAGCGGCGGAAGGCGGCGAAGGCTTCGTCCAGGGTGCGGCTGGCCAGCATGGTGAAGCCGAGCAGGCCCAGGGAAGTCAGGTGGTAGTGTTGGCCAGCGACGAAGCCCAGGCCGGGCCGGCCGGCGTGCTCGATCAGGTTGCGGATCACCGCCAGTTCCTGCCAGGCCTCGATCTGCGCATTGGCCTGCTGCAGCGCCTCTGCGGCGATGGCGCTGCCGATCAGACAGGCCGAGGCATCCACGCCCTCGCTACGGGCGACGTCGAGCAGGTAGCGCACGCCGGTCAGCGGGCGGCTCTGGCGCCAGTTCATCGAATAGGCATCCTTTGGCAGTCATTATCAATTTGTGGCAGTCATTATCATAGATTGGCCGCACGCCCGTGTCGCATGCTGGGGCCACTCACAACAAGAGAGCTGCCGCCATGAGTGAATTCATCTACGCCCTGCCCAGCCACAACCGTGCCGCCGACTACCAACATTTCCGCGTCACCCCGACCACCGGCGCCATTGGTGCGGACATCGAGGATCTCGACCTGAACCGCCTGGGAGAGGAAGGCTTCGCCGAATTGCGCCAGGCCCTGCTGGCGCACAAGGTGATCTTCATCCGCGGGCAGAACCTGAGCCCCGCCGACCTGGAGCGGGTCACCCAGCAGCTTGGCGAGTTCGGTCGCGAGCCCTATGTGCAGACCATGGCCGAGCACCCGCATGTGGTGCACGTGGTCAAGGAAGCCGATGAGAAGGCGCCCTTCGTCTTCGGCGGTGCCTGGCATACCGACTGGACCTTCCAGGAGCGCCCGCCGGCCTTCACCCTGCTCTACGGGCACGACATCCCGCCCTTTGGCGGTGATACCTGCTACGCCAACCTGGCCCTGGCCTACGAGTGGCTGTCGCCAGGGATGAAGGCGCTGCTGGACAACCTCAACGCGGTGCACAGCCCGGAAATGGCCTATGGGGTCAACGCCAATCACAATGCGCTGCTGGAAAACATGGCGATCAACTACGGCAAGGACACCGCCGAAGACACCCGCGCGCATCCCCTGGTGATCCGTCATCCGGAAACCGGGCAAAAGGTGCTGTTCGTCAATCCCGCCTACACCGTCGGTATCGAGGGGCTGCGTTCGGAGGAAGCCAGACCGCTGCTCGACTACCTGTTCAAGCTGGCCACCGCCCCAGCCTTCACCTGCCGCATGCGCTGGCGCCAGGGCACCCTGGCGATCTGGGACAACCGCAGCACCTGGCACCTGCCGATTTCCGACTACCACGGCATGCGCCGAGAAATGTTCCGCACCACCGTGGTTGGCGAGGTGCCGAGCCGATGAGCCTGCACCGCGCGATCCGCGATACGCGCCTGCTGGCTGCCGCCAGTGCCCTGGCCTTGGCGCGCGGTCAGCGCCAGCCCGGGCCTCGGGTCAGTGAAAGCTTCGCCCTGGTCAATCTGGACGAGGCCTATCAGGTGCAGGCCGCCGGCATCCAGCAGGCCCTGGCGCAAGGGCGCTGCCTGAGTGGCGCCAAGGCCGGGCTGACCTCGGCCGCGCTGCGCGCGGCGCTCAAGGTCGAGGAGCCGCTGTACGGCTGGCTGCTGACCGACAGCGCCTGTCAGTCGGGCGCGAACATCGCCTGGGAGCGTCTGCTGCAGCCCAAGGTGGAAGTCGAGCTGGCACTGCTGCTGGAGCGCGATTTGCCGGGCGGCGAGATCAGTCAGGAGCAACTGCTGGCCAGCATTGCCGGCGTGGTGCCGGCGCTGGAGATCAACGACTCGGCCATCGAAGGCTGGCAGCTGACCCTGCTCGACGCAGTCGCTGACAATCTCTCGTCCGGGCTCTATGTGCTGGGCGAGTCGGTAGTACCGCTGGCGCAGCTGCAGAGCCAGACGCTGATCGGCACGCTGCTGTGCAATGGCCAGCCGCTGCGCGAGGACGTGACCATCGTGCTGAACGAGGTGTTGGCCACCGCCCTGTGGCTGGCGCGCAAGATGGCTGCACTGGGCCAGCCGCTGAGAGCCGGTGACGTGCTGCTGACCGGAACGCAGGCACCTATTGCCGACGTGGCCCGGGGCGACCAGCTGAGTTTCAGCGTCGGTGGGCTAGGCGAGGTGACATGCGCCTTCGCCTGAGGCCGGCAATGTGATCGTGGTGCCCAGCGCCTTCGACGCCATCCTCGACGACTGGCTGGCCAGCCTCGGTCTGACCCGGCCAGCCAGCACCCGGCGTGGAGCGGCGGCGCTGACGCTGGAGCAATGGGAGGCGCAGGTGCAGGCAGCCATCGCCCTGGCACCCGGGCCTGCGCGCGGGCTGGACATCGGCCGCCATGTGCGGCTGCAACATGCCGGGCCGCTCGGCTACCTGCTGGTCAACACCCGTACCCTGGGTGAGCTCCTCGACACCTACCTGTTGCTGGAACGCTGGTTCTACGGTCGCCAGTGGGCGCAGCTAAGCCGTGTGGATGAGCGGGTGGTCATCGCCTGGGACCAGCGCTTCGGGCGCCCCGACCGCGTACTGGAGCAGCTGCATGCGATGGCCCTGCTCAGCGTGTTGCGCAGCGTCTGCCCGGGCGCCGGTCAGCCGCTGCATATCGACCTGATGGGGGCCGCCGAAGGCGAGGAACAAGCCTGCCGGGAAGCCTTCGGTTGTCCACTGCGCTTTGCCCAGCCGGCGCTGCGCTTGAGCTTCGCCGCCGAGGCCCTGCAGGCTCCCATTGATCTCAGCGCGGCCATGCTCAGCCCGGCCTGGGACAGCCGCCAGCGCACCCTGCGCGAAACGCTGCCAAACGCGACCGAGCTGGTGCGTGCGGTGCGCGAGGCGATACTGCAGACCTTGCCCACGGGCGCCTCCATCGATGCGGTGGCGGCGCGTCTGCATCTGTCGCGGCGCACCCTGCAGCGGCGTCTGGACGAGTCCGGCTGCGCCTACCGGCAACTGCTCGATGCGGTCCGCCAGTGTCATGCGCGGCACTTGCTCGACGATCCGACACTGAGCCTCAAGGAAGTCGCCTTTCTCCTTGGCTACGCCGAGCAGAGCGCATTCAACCATGCCTATCAGCGTTGGTATGGCACCGCGCCAAGACATCCCCTACGTTGAATTGGCACGGATTATCAAGACCGTTTCAGCGTCCCTGAATAGGCTTTCCTCACGTAGCAAACGTTCGAGGAAAATCCGATGGAGATTTCACTCTTGACTGGGTTGGGGGCTGCTCTGGAGCAGCTCCTGGGTACGCTGGCGCCCAGCCAGATGCTGATGTTGTTGGCCCTGCCGCTGACCCTGAGCCTGGCCGCGCTGGAGTGGTGGCACTTTCGCCATGGCGACCAGTACAACCTCAAGGACAGTCTGGCCAGCACCCTGCTGGGCGGCGCCTATGTGCTGATCTCCGAGGGCTTCATGGTGCTCGCCGTGGTAGTGCCGGCCTTCGACTGGGTCTACGGCTTCCGCCTGACCACGATGCCGATCAACCTCTGGTCGCTGCTGCTGTTGTTCGTCCTGGTCGACTTCTGCTTCTACCTGTTCCACCTGGCGGCGCATCGCATTCGCCTCTTCTGGGCTGTGCATGAGGTGCATCATGCCTCGGAGTACTTCAACTTCACCGTGGCCTTCCGTCAGAGCCTGATGTATGCGGTCACCGGAGTGTATGCCTTCTTCCTGCCCGCGGTGCTTCTCGGCTACCCGCCGGAGTGGGTGCTGACCATGCTGGCGGCGAACATGACCCTGCAGATCTTCCCGCACACCCAATGGGTTGGACGGCTGCCGGCGGTAATCGAATGGCTGTTCAACACACCGTCCAACCACCGCGTGCATCACGGCCGTAACCCGCGCTATATCGACCGCAACATGGGCGGCGTGCTGATGCTCTGGGATCACCTGTTCGGCACCTATGCCGCCGAAGACCCCAGCGAGCCGCCGGAGTACGGCGTGGTACGTCAGGTGCACAGCTACAACCTGCTGACCCTGACCTTTCGCGAATTTGCGGCGATCTTCCGTGACGTGGCCCGCCCCGGGCCGTTGTCGCAGCGCCTCAAGCACCTGTGGGGGCCTCCGGAGTGGCAGCGTCCTGTCGGTGATCTGGGCGTTGCACAGGAGGGTGACAAAGCATGTCGATCGAGCTAGTGCAGCGTCTGTTCGTCGCGGCTGAACAACTGGATGAGCACGCACTCGTCGCCTGCCTGCATGAACGCTGTGTCTTTCATACCCAGCCTCTGCCCGAGTGGACGGCTGCCCGTGGTCTGTCGTCGGTGCGGCGGCACTTGCGAGTCCTGCTGTGGTGGGTGAGCGAGTTCAGGGTGCTGGGCATCAGTCGAACCATGCCTATCGGCGATGCACTGTATGTCGAGCGAGTGGAGCGCCTCCGGGTGCTGGGACGCACTGTTGAGCTTGAGGTGGCAGCCGTATTCCGCTTTCGCGACGGCCGCATTCTGCTCTGGCAAGACCGCGTTTCAGTGCGTGCTCTGCTGCGCCAGCTGTTCTGGCCTCGACGGGGCAGGCGCGCCGCTGTGCGCCAGTAAGTCGACCCAAACCCAGCCGGCCATGCCCGTGACTGGATAACGCTCGTCGAGCCTGGCGGGCTATCCAGCCCGGCCGGTTTTGCCCAAGAAAATTGCTGCCAAGGCAATCAACCTCCAGAGCCATAGACAATGAACAAGATCACCTGCCTGTTATTTGCATTATCCATGGGCGTCATGACGGCCCAGGCAATCGCAGCGGTTACCCCCGAGGAGGCTCAGCGCCTGGGGACTTTACTCACCCCGACCGGCGCGGAAAGAGCCGGCAATGACGCCGGCACCGTCCCCCAATGGACGGGCGGTCTGCCACGCGACGCCGGGGTGTTGAGTGAGGATGGCTTCCTGCAAGACCCCTTTGCGAGCGAGTCGCCCCTGTTCACCATCACCATCGAGAACCTGGAGCAATACAGGGGCCAGCTGTCCGTCGGGCAGCTGGCCATGTTCAAGCGCTACCCGGATACCTATCGCATGCCGGTCTATAAGAGCCACCGCACCACGGCGCTGCCGGACGACATCTATGCGGCCATCAAGATCAGTGCGGTCAATACCACGCTGATCGAGAACGGCACGGGCCTGCAGGGTTTCACGGGCAGCCGCTATTACGCCTTCCCGTTGCCGAAAAACGGCCTGGAAGTGGTCTGGAACCACATCACCCGCTATCGCGGACGCACGCTGCGCCGCAACATCGTGCAGGTGACGCCGCAGGCTTCCGGCGACTACACGCTGATCCGCTTCGAGGACAGGATCGCCTTCCCCGACGGTCTGGATGACCTCAAGGCCAAGCAAGCCTCCAATGCCCTGTTTTTCTACATCCAGCGGGTCACTGCACCGGCGCGTCTGGCGGGTAACGTGCTGCTGGTGCACGAGTCCATCGACCAGGTTGCCCTGCCGCGCATGGCCTGGCAGTACAACTCGGGACAGCGCCGTGTGCGCCGTGCGCCGCAGATTGCCTATGACGCCCCGGGAACCGCGGCCGACGGCCTGGCGACCATCGATAACTTCGACATGTTCAACGGTGCCCCCGACCGCTATGACTGGAAGCTGGTCGGCAAGCGCGAGTTGTACATCCCCTATAACAACTACCGGATCGACTCGCCGAGCCTGAGGTACGGCGACATCGTCAAGCCTGGCCACACCAATCAGGACCTGGCTCGTTATGAGCTGCACCGGGTCTGGGAAGTCGAGGCAAACCTCAAGCCGGGCGAGCGCCATATCTATTCGAAGCGGCGCTTCTTCATCGACGAAGACTCCTGGCAAATCGCGCTCTCCGAGCAATACGACGCCCGTGGTGAGCTATGGCGCGTGGGCCAGGTCATGCACCTGCAGCACTACGCCGCGCAGGTGCCGATGTACGCCTTCGAGACGCTCAATGACCTGACCTCCGGCCGCTATCTGGCCATCGGCATGAAGAACGAGGAAAAACACGGCATCGAGTTCGGGATCGAGGTATCGGCCTCCGAGTTCACCCCGGCGGCACTCAGAAACCAAGGGGTTCGCTAGACCCGGCAGCAGTGCCGGCCTTGCCAGCAGAAGGCAGGGCCGCGTTAACTGCCAGCCAGGACGTCAGTGGCCTACCACTTCGCTGGGGTCGGCATGCACCAGCACTTCGGCGCGCGGGTAGGCCTTCCGGATCGCTTGCTCGACCGCTTCGCAGCGCTGATGCGCCTCGCTGAGGCTAAGTGTGCCGGGTAGCTCCAGATGCAGCTGAACGAACCAGCGGGTGCCGGAAACGCGGGTGCGCAGATCGTGCGCGCCGAGCACGCCGGGAACCGCGCAGGCCAGATCATGCATGCGTTCGTTGACGTCCGGTGGCAGGGCCTCGTCCATCAGCACCGCCACTGCTTCACGCACGATGCTAATGGCGCTCCACAGGATGTAGACGGCGATCCCCAAGCCAAACAGCGGGTCCAGTCGGTGCCAGCCGAAGGCGGCCAGCACCAGGGCCAGCAGGATGCTGCTGTTGAGCAGCAGGTCCGAACGGTAGTGCAGGGAGTCGGCGCGAATCGCCGTGGAGCCGGTTTCGCGGATGACGTGGTGCTGGAACAACAGCAGGGCGACGGTCATCGCCAGCGACAGCAGCATCACCGCGATGCCCAAGGCCTGGGCGCCCAGTGGTTGCGGGTGTTGCAGGCGTTCGACAGCCTGCAGTGCCACCAGCACGGCGCTGGCGCCGACGAACAGCGCCTGGGCCAGGCCGGCCAGGGCTTCGGCCTTGCCGTGGCCGTAGCGGTGATCCTCGTCGGCCGGGCGCAGGGCGTAGTGCACGGCGATCAGGTTGAGCAGCGAGGCGGCGCCGTCGAGCAATGAGTCGGTGAGGCCGGCGAGCAGGCTGACCGAGCCGCTCAGCCACCAGGCCACGGCTTTAGCCAGGGCCAGCAGCAGGGCGGTGGCCAGGGCGGCCGAGGTGGCCAGGCGCATCAGGCGGGCGTGCTTGGGGGATGCGGTCATGGCAGTTCGGGCAGGGCGTAGATATAGTCGAGCTTCGGCGCCGGGCGGCCCAGTGCGGTCAGTGCTGCAGTGATCTGGCCACGGTGGTGGGTGCCGTGGTTGACCAGGTGCGTGACGATATCCAGCAACGGTCGCTGGAAGGGTTCGCCGGCCATGTTGCGGTAGCTGATCGGAGCCAGCAGCTCGACATCCGTGAGCCCATCGAGCTGGTTGCGCCAGGCGGCGACGCCGACCTCCAGATAGTTCTCGAACGCCGTGCGTTCGTTCACTGCCTCGGCATCCAGCTGCGTAAAGGGCTGCGGTTCGCCGCGCACCCGTGCCAGCCAGATGCGGTCGACCACCGCCAGGTGGTTGAGGGTGCCGTGGATGTTCTTGAAGAACAGTCCGCAAGGGGCGCGGTACTGCTCTTCGGTCAATGGCTGCAGCTCGCCGAGCAAGCGTGCATAGGCCCAGCCGTGGTAGGCCAGCAGGCGTTGCAGGTGGGTGGCGAGCGGGTGTGGCATCAGGCCTCCGTGCGCAGGCCGAGGGCGGCCAGTTGCTCGATGCCGCCACTGTGCTGGATCAGGCGCGGGTCGTCCAGCGGCAGGTCGCGGTCCAGTTCGCGGTGCAGGATAGCCTTGAGCTGGGCACGGTCGACCTGGCCATCGGCACCTATGGCTTCTTGCAGCACCTCGGGAGCCAAGCTGTATTTTCCGCCGGGCAGGTAGATGGCACCGGTGGCGAAGTCGATGCCGAAGGCGATCAGGCCGGGGATGACGAAGAACAGGATGCCGATGGCATCCATGCCGACCACGGCGATGTCGACCTTGCCGTCGATCTGGCCACGGCGTTCCGGGTACAGGATGGTGCCACAGGCCGTCAGCTGGGCAATCAGGGTCAGAGCGAGAACACCACCGGTAACACGGGAAAACGTGCGCATATGCACCTCCTGACAATGGGGGCGGCACTATAGCAAGCCGCTGTTGCAGTTGGATGCCGACGAACGGTGTCGGTTCATACTTATAATCGCCGGCCCATTTGGAGATTGCATGAACCGCCTGCCCATCGACGACGTCTTGCCTGCCCTGCGGGCCGCCCTGGCCGAGCGCCATGAGGCGGTGCTGGAAGCGCCGCCCGGCGCCGGCAAGACCACCCGCGTACCCCTGGCCTTGCTGGATGAACCCTGGCTGTCCGGGCAATCGATCCTGATGCTGGAGCCGCGTCGCCTGGCCGCCCGCGCTGCGGCCGAGCGCCTGGCCAGCGAGCTGGGTGAGAAGGTCGGTGAGACGGTGGGCTACCGCATTCGCCTGGACAGCAAGGTCGGGCCGAATACCCGCATCGAGGTGGTCACCGAGGGCATTCTCGCCCGCCGCCTGCAGGACGACCCGGCGCTGGAAGGCGTCGGCCTGGTGATTTTCGATGAATTTCACGAGCGCAGCCTCGACGCCGATCTGGCCCTGGCACTGTGCCTCAACGGCCGCGAACTGCTGCGCGACGAGCCGCCGCTCAAGGTACTGCTGATGTCCGCCACGCTGGAGGGCGAGCGCCTCTCCGCGCTGCTCGACGATGCGCCGGTGGTGTCCAGCGAAGGCCGCATGCACCCGGTGGAGATGCGCTGGGGCGCGCCCTGGCAGCCGGGTGAGCGCATCGAACCGCGGGTTACCCAGACCGTGCTGCAGGCGCTGGCCGACGAGTCGGGCAGTCTGCTGGTGTTTCTGCCCGGCCAGGCGGAGATCCGCCGCGTGCATGAGCAACTGCAGGAGAGCCTGGGCAATCGCCCCGCCGTGCTGCTTTGCCCGCTGCACGGCGAGTTGGAGCTGAATGCCCAGCGCGCCGCCATCGAGCCGGCGCCGGCCGGCATGCGCAAGGTGGTGCTGGCCACCAACATTGCCGAGACCAGCCTGACCATCGACGGCGTGCGCGTGGTGGTGGACGCCGGCCTGGCGCGGGTGCCGCGTTTCGATCCGGCCAGCGGCATGACCCGCCTGGATACCCAGCGCATCTCCCGCGCCTCGGCCACCCAGCGCGCCGGCCGCGCCGGGCGTCTGGAACCGGGTGTGTGCTATCGGCTGTGGTCGCAGACCCAGCATGAGCAGCTGGCGCCCTATGGCGCCGCGGAGATTCTTGCCGCCGACCTGGCCGGCCTGGCCCTGCAACTGGCGCGCTGGGGCGTCGACCCCGGCGAGCTGGCCTTTCTCGACGCACCGCCGGCGGCGGCCTTTGCCCAGGGGCGTGACCTGCTGGCGCGCCTCGGTGCGCTGGACGAGCGCGGCGTGCTGACGCCCCACGGCCAGGCCATGGCCGAGCTGCCGGCGCATCCGCGCATCGCCCATCTGCTGCTGCGTGGCCAGGCCCTGGGCCTCGGTGCGCTGGCGGCGGACCTGGCGGCGCTGCTGGGCGAACGTGACATCCTGCGCGGCGGCGGTGCCGACCTGCACAGCCGCATGAGCCTGCTGGCCGGGGAGTCGCGCGCCACCGGTGGCTCGCGCGGTGGCGTGCAGCGCGCCCGGCAGCTGGCGCGGCAGTTCCGCTCTTATCTGAAGGGGGCACGGGATGAAGCGGTGGCCGATCCCGAGCATCCGCGCTGGCTCGGCGCGCTGCTGGCCTTCGCCTATCCGGATCGCGTCGCCCGCCAGCGCAAGGCCGGCGGTGGCGACTATCGCCTGGCCAACGGCCGCGCCGCGCAGTTCGGCGAGCCGGATGCGCTGATGAAGCACGAGTGGCTGGTGATCGCCGACCTCGGCAGTCGCCAGGGCCAGCGCGAGGAGCGCATCTACCTGGCCGCCGACCTCGATCCCGCCTTGTTCGATTCGGTGCTGGCCGAGCAGGTCAGCGTGCGCGAGGAGCTGGAGTGGGACGAACGCGAGGGCGTGCTGCGTGCCGAGCGCCAGCGCCGGGTCGGCGAGCTGGTGCTCAGTCGTGAGGCCCTGAGCGGCCTGGACGAGGCGGCGCGCAGTCGCGCCCTGCTCGGTCTGGTGCGGCGCAGGGGCCTGGAACTGCTGCCCTGGACGCCGGAGCTGCGCCAGTGGCAGGCACGGGTGGCACTGCTGCGCCGTCTCGATCTGCAGCACAAGGGCGACAGCGAATGGCCGGACCTGAGCGATGCGGCGCTGTTGGCATCCCTCGAGGACTGGCTGCAGCCCTATCTGGGCAAGGTCAGCCGTCTCAGTCACTTCGCCAACCTCGACCTGCCAAGCATCCTGCAGGGCCTGCTGCCCTGGCCGTTGCCGCAGCGCCTGGACGAGCTGGCGCCGAAACAGCTACAGGTACCGTCCGGCTCGCGCATCTCGGTCGATTACTCGGAAACGCCGCCGGTGCTGGCGGTGCGCCTGCAGGAGCTGTTCGGCCTGGCCGCCACGCCGCGCATCGCCGGTGGCCGGCAGGGCGTGCTGTTGCACCTGCTGTCACCGGCGCGGCGGCCGGTGCAGGTGACCCAGGACCTGGCCAGCTTCTGGGCCAACACCTATGCCGAGGTGAAGAAGGATCTCAAGGGCCGTTATCCCAAGCACTACTGGCCCGATAACCCGCTGGTAGCCGAGCCGACGGCGCGGGCCAAGCCCAGGAAGTAATGCTCTCGCGGACTCTGAGCAAGGAGTGCGTTGAGGTTCGGAGCGTGGAGAGGTGTAGCGGATCGGCAAGGTTGTGGTGGCGCGGCCCGCCCGAACCCAAGGACACCGTGGGAGCGGCTTTAGCCGCGATGCTTTGCGCTGACTTCGTCGCGACTGAAGTCGCTCCCACAAAGGCCGGCCTTGCTCCGTCTACAACAAGCGAGCTGACATGCATTTGCCTGCTCGCAAGTTGCCTCTTTCCCTGAATCCGCGATAGACCGGACGTGTCGGGCTCAGTCGCCGGCGCGGAGCCGGCGGCTGACGCGGCTCACGCGTTGCTCTGCTCGGTCATCAGCCAGGCGCCCTGGCCATCCAGTTCCAGGCGGTGGCTGTGGAAGCCGGCCAGGCTAGTGCGGTGGCCGACGCTGACCAGCATGCTGTCGCGCATCTCGTTGCGTAGCAGTGAATACAGCGCGTGCTCCAGTCCCTCGTCCATGGCCGAGGTCGACTCGTCGAGGAAGACGATGCGCGGCCGGTTGAACAGCACCCGGGCGAAAGCCAGGCGCTGCTGCTCGCCGATGGAGAGGATGCGCGACCAGTCACTGCTGATATCCAGGCGGTCGGTCAGGTGAGCCAGGTTGACCTGGCGCAGGGCCTGCTGCAGACGCTCGTCGTCGCCCGGCGCGCTGGTGCTGGGGTAGGCGATGGCGGTGCGCAGGTCGCCCAGCGGCAGGTAGGGGCGTTGGGACAGGAACAGGGCTTCAGTGCCAGCGGGGCCTCTCACTTCGCCTGCGGCGTAGGGCCACAGACCGGCCAGGGCACGCAACAGAGTGGTCTTGCCACTGCCGGACGGGCCCTTGATCAGCAATGCCTGGCCCGGCTGCAGGTTAAGGTTGAGGTCCTTCAGCAGCAGGTGGCCGTCAGGGCGCTGCACCTGCATGCCGATGATGTCCAGGGTCTGGGACTGGCTGATGCGCGCCACGCGCGGCAGGTCGCGCGACTGCTGGTTGGCGTCGAGGAAGCCGGTCAGACGATCCAGCGTGGCGCGGTACTGAGCGAAGGTGTCGTAGGAGGAGCGGAAGAACGACAGCGAATCCTGGACCTGGCCGAAGGCCTGGGAGGTCTGCATCACATCGCCCAGTTTGATCGCGCCACTGAAGAAGCGCGGTGCCTGCAGGATAAAGGGGAACACCACCGCCACCTGGCTGACGGCCAGGTTGAAACCGTCGAACTTCAGGCTGCGGTAGACCAGCGCCCAGACGTTGCCGATCAGGGCCGCGAATCGGCCCATCAACGTATTCCGTTCGATCGCTGCGCCCTGGTAGAAGGCCACGTTCTCGGCGTATTCGCGCAGGCGCATCAGGGCGTAGCGGAAGTTGGCGGTGAGCTTCTCGTTGAGGAAGTTCAGGCGGATCAGCGGGCGGCCGAGGCGGAAGGCGATCCAGGTGGCGATGATCACGTAGATGTACACGGCGAACACCATCGCCCGCGGAATCTCCACGCCGGCCACGGTCAGCGGTGCCGACAGGCCCCAGAGGATGGCGGTGAAGGCGACCAGCGAGACCAGCGCACTGACGGCGCCGAGGGCCAGGCTTACCGAGTAGCTGACGAAGGCATTCACATCCAGCTCGATGCGCTGGTCCGGGTTGTCTACCGGGCTGTCGAGGAACTGGCCGCGGTAGTAGGCGTCACCGTTCGTCCAGTCGGCGGTCAGGCGCTCGGTCAGCCAGATGCGCCAGCGGATGCTGAAGGCCTGGGTCACGTAGTAGTTGAACAGGGCGCGCAGCACATGGATGGTCGCCAGCACGGCGAACACCCCCAGAAGGAACCAGAAGGCCTTCTGATCCAGACCCTGCAGGGCACTGTAGAAACCGTTGTACCAGAACGAGAACAGCACGTTCATGCGCACCGAGAACAGCGCCAGCACCAGCAGCAAGGCAAACACCAGCGCGGGGCGCCAGCTGTTGCTGGGGCTGAGGTAGGGGCCGGCGATTTGCCAGAACTGCCTGCCCCAACGGGTATAGCGGATGGCCAGGGTGGCCACGGCGGTAAAGGAGATGAAGGTGATGATGGTGGCGACAGCGAGCCAGCCCAGGCTTTCTTGTAGTGCCTGGCTCCAATCCATTTCCATAGGTTCTTCCGGCGGATGCGTGGGGATGGTGTTTCAGGGCTTGGTGGCAGACCCCGTGACTTGGGCGGTCTGGCACTGAGCGGTCAGCGCGATAGTAGCACCGAGCTTGGTGTCTGCTCATGAGCTTCAGGTTCCCTGCCCGATGCACTTTTTGTGTTGCCCGCAATCCTCCATTGACAGCATTTTCACATTGCCATGACGGAGGCTTCACACCCGGCGCCATAGCCTGACGGCCGATCCTCTAGCCATCAGCCGAGCACCATCGTGAGCAAGCCCCTGCAGGCCCAGCCTGAACTTCAGCCCCAGCGCTGGACCCTCCCCCTCAGCCGCAGCGTACTGACCATGCTGGTCGCCTTGTGGCTGATGCTGATCATGAATCTGCCGTTCTGGCGCGCCGTAGTGGATGGGCTTGGTCACCTGAATCAGTCCAGCCTGTTCTTCCTCGTCAGCCTGCCGGCGTTCGTCTTCATCTGGCTGTATCTGTTGCTCAGCCTGCTGGCCTGGGGGCGCCTGACCAAGCCAGTGCTGAGCCTGGTGCTAATTGTGTCTGCTGCCGCCAGCTACTTCATCGACAGCTACGGCATCGTCATCGACTACTCGATGCTGGCCAACGTGGTGCAGACCGACAGTGCCGAGGTGCTGGACCTGCTCACCTGGCGGCTGGCGCTGTGGATGCTCGGGCTGGGCGTGATCCCCGTGCTGCTGTTGTCGCGGGTGCAGTTGCTGCAGCGCGGCTGGCGCCGCGAGACGCTGGCCAAACTGGGCAGCATGGCGCTGCTGCTGCTGTGCATGGTCGGCATCGTCATGAGCCTGTACAAGCCGTATGCCTCCCTGCTGCGTAACCACCGCGAGGTGCGGTTGCTGCTGGTGCCCTCCAATGTGGTGGCGGCGGTGCACGGTTATCTCAAACGCGAGCTGAGCGGGCCGAAGCAGCTTGAAGTGGTGGGGAAGGATGCCCATCGCATCCAGCCGGTCTCGAGTACGACCCGGCCGCGAGTGACCCTGCTGGTGGTCGGCGAGACTGCACGGGCGGCCAACTTCGCGTTGAATGGCTATGCCCGCAACACCAACCCCGAGCTGACCCAGCGCGATGTCATCAACTTCACCCAGGCGACGTCCTGCGGCACGGCCACTGCGGTTTCGGTGCCCTGCATGTTCCAGGACGTCGGACGGGGTGGTTACAAGGACGACATGGCCAAAGGCCGCGAGAATCTGCTGGACGTCCTGCAACGCGC
Organism: Pseudomonas sp. zbq_18; assembly: GCF_043102245.1. Classification (NCBI taxonomy): domain Bacteria; kingdom Pseudomonadati; phylum Pseudomonadota; class Gammaproteobacteria; order Pseudomonadales; family Pseudomonadaceae; genus Pseudomonas; species Pseudomonas sp. zbq_18. The sequence continues at coordinate 354,684 of NZ_JBICIT010000013.1, forward strand.
CGGCGTGCAGGTGCTCTGGCGTGACAACAACTCAGGCTGCAAGGATGTGTGCGACCGGGTGGCCTATGAGGATGTTTCACATCTGCAGGTCGACGGAGACTGCAGCGGCAGCGAGTGCTATGACGAGGTGTTGTTGAGTGGCTTGCAGGACTATCTGGACACGCTCGACCGCGATGCGGTGATCGTCCTGCACATGAAGGGCAGCCATGGCCCGGCCTATTACAAGCGTTACCCGGCAGCCTTCGAGGTGTTTACCCCGACCTGCGCGGACAGCCAGCTTGACCGTTGCAGTCGAAACAGCATCCTCAATGCCTACGACAACAGCCTGGTGTATACCGACCATGTGCTGGCGGCGGCCATCGATCTGTTGCAGCGCAACGCCGGGCGCCTGGACAGTGCCATGCTGTACCTGTCCGACCACGGTGAGTCGCTCGGTGAGAGCGGCGTCTATCTGCATGGCATGCCCTATGCGCTGGCGCCCAGCGAGCAGATCCATATTCCCATGCTTATGTGGTTCTCCAGCGGTCTGCAGCGCAGTGCGGGGCTCGATGCCCAGTGCATGCGTCAGCGCACTGAAGAGCTGGTCTCGCAGGACAACCTGTATCACTCGGTGCTGGGGTTGATGGACGTGCAGACACGGGTGTATCGGCCCGAGAAAGATCTCTTCAAAAACTGCCGGGCCGGCAATACCAAGGCCATGACGGCCCTGCGCGCGCCATGAGCTTTCCCGACTGTATAGGCATGACGAACTGGATATGGCGGGGCAAGGACTGATGTCGTTATTTCGAACCCATTCACCTGGTGCTTCAACGCAGCCCGGCAGGGCCGGCAGTTACTGGCGCGCGTTGCTCGGCATCGTCTGCAGCATTGCGTTGGGGGCACTGGCCCTGGCCGCCTGGCGCCATCTCGCGCCGCCTCAGGCGGAGGCCGGCTGGCGCTACGAGGTGTATCTGGATGATGTGGAAAAGGTCAGTGCGCTGGCCATCGACAGCCAGGGCCAGCTGCTGCTCAGCCAGGAGCTGCAGAATGGCCAGGGGCGTATTCTGCAGCGCAACGCCGACGGCAGCTTGACCGAGGTAGAGCTCGGCCTGTCCAAGCCCGATGGCATGGCGACCTTCCGTGGTGGTGTGGTGTTCAGTCAGGAGCAGGATACCGAGCCCGTGCGCTGGTACGGCCGCGACGGCACTCGCACGCTGTTCAGTGGGCGCAATATCGAAGGGCTGGCCAGCGACGGGCGTTTTCTCTACGCGATCGAGGACCGCCACGGTGATGGGCATCTGCTGCGCTATGACCCGGAAACCGACACTACCCTGGTCTTGCGCAGCGATCTTGACGAGGCCGAGGCGATCACGGCCTGTCCGGACGGCCGCCTGTACTACAGCGAGAAAGCCAAGGGCCAGGTACGCCAGCTTGTAGCCGAGGGAAACGATCCGCTGGTGCTGGAAGGGCTGAACCAGCCCGGCTATCTGCTGTGTACCGCCGATGGGCTGTGGATCACCGAGGACGCCACCCACATGGCCCGCTTGCTGTTGCTGATCGCCGGTGGTCGGCAACACACGGTGCTGTCACACCTGCGTTCTGCGCAGACCATTGTGCAAACCGCGCCAGGGCGGTATCTGCTGGCCGAACAGGGGCGCAATCGCGTGCTGAGCCTGCAGCGCCGTGACTGACGATCTGCTGCTCGCCTGTCAGTCCAGGCTGAGGTCCTCACCGGCAGCCCGCAGCTCCTCATAGGCGTGATCCAGATCATCCAGCAGGCGCTGGCTGCCAGGTGCATGCCGCGAGGCGATCAGGCGCAGCTGCATGGCTTGCAGCAGGGTGTAGGGCAGGGGAGAGAGGCCCAGGGATTTGCGGGTCTGCTCCACTGGAGCCTGATAGTCGAGCAGGAAGTCGCCGCGCTTGCGCAGGAGCATCTCCAGGGCTGAAGCATGGGTGCTGGTGCGGTGGGTGAGGATGCCCAGGTTCGGATCGGCGAACATATCGTTGACCTGCTTCCAGTAGCTGTAGCCGCTGATCAGGATCACATCCCGGCCGCGTAGCCCTTCTGGAATGCGCGGTGCCGGCGTGTCCTGGCGGCGGTACAGCACCAGGTTGAAGTCACCCAGGCTGTTGCGCGCTTCATAGGTGTGCCCGGCCAGCTCGATCTTGCCGCCGGCACCGGGCCAGAGCTGCACGCTGCCATTCTGCAGGGCCATGTACAGGCGCGCTCCCGGCAGTGAGCGGTATTCGCCACGGTAACCGGCGTGGCGCAGCAGGCGTTCGGTCAGGGCCAGGATCGAGCCCTGCGGCTGGCCGTTGTCGTCTGTCCAGGAATAGGGCGGGAACTCGTAGTAGCCAACGTTAATGGTTTGGCTGTCGGTGGCGGGTTGCGCCCAGCAGGTGATGGAATACAGGCAGGCCAGTAGTGCAGTCAGAAGGGAGCTGCGCATCGTCTATTTCGCGGCTCTTGGCCGTCTTGTTGTGAGTTCGACTGTGAGCATGGCGGCGCGACCTGACTTTGTCCAGCCGAGCGGGCGACCGGTTGGTCGAGCGGCGGCGACGAGGACGCCGGGTGTTTCTGGCGCCTGTGGTCGTGAGTGGCTGAGACTATGCTGCAAGAGGTATTTGGCGCACACAGCGGCAGAAAACGGGAGCGTTCATGTATCGCAAGGTCTTCGCCAACAAGGTATTCGAGCGCAAGGTAGTGGTCGTGACGGGCGGCTGTGCAGGGATCGGCCGGGCGCTGGTGATGCGCTTCGCCCAGGCCGGTGCGCGGCTGGCCATCCTCGACCTGCAGGAAGAGGCACTGGAAAGCCTGGTGCAGCATCTGGGCGATCACCTGGGCTGCGAGGCCATCGGCCTGGTCTGCGATGTCGCCGATGCGCAGGCCGTGCAGCAGGCGATGGGGCTGATCGAGGAGCGTTTCGGTGGCATCGACCTGCTGCTCAACAACGCCGGCATCACTCATCGCAGCACCTTTGCCGAGACCGAGCTGGCGGTGTTCCAGCGCATCATGGCGGTCAACTACTTCGGTGCCGTGCACTGCACCAAGGCGGCGCTGGCGGGGCTGATCGCCCGGCGCGGCCAGGTCATTGTGCTCAGCTCGTTGTCCGGCTTCGCACCGCTGCTGTACCGCAGCGCCTACAACGCCAGCAAGCATGCCTTGCACGGGCTGTTCGAGACGCTGCGTGCCGAGCTCAAGGGCTCCGGGGTCAACGTCATGCTGGTGTGCCCCGGCTTTACTGCCACTGATCTGCGCAAGAACGCACTGGTCGGCGATGGCTCGGTAAGCCAGCAACCGCCGCTGGCCATCGGTAAAGTCGCCTCGGCGCAGGATGTGGCCGAGGCGATCTATCAGGCGGCGCTGCGTCGAAGGCGCCTGCTGGTGCTGTCCAACGTCAACTGGCGTGCCCGGCTGCTGGCGCGCTTCTTCCCGCGCCTGTTCGAGCGCGTGCTGCTGCCGCGGCTGTCCGGGCTCAAGCCTGGTTCTACGGCGCGCTGAGCCATGTTGCGCTGGCTCCTGTTGCTGCCTTGCAGCGCGGTGTCTGGGCGCAGCGACGAGCGTGATCTGCCGGTCGATACCTGGCAGCGGCTGCTGCGCCAAGGCTGGCTACAACACGCGGGCGAGGCTTGCCACTGAGCCGATGCCAGGTCAGGCCATGTCCCAGTAGGCGGCCTCGATCTTGTGCCCGTCGAGGTCGCGCACGAAGCAGCCGTAGTAGGGCTCGCCATAGTGCGGACGCGGGCCGGGCGGGCCATCCGGGGTGGCACCGGCAGCCACGGCGGCCGTGAAGAAGGCGTGCACCTGAGCCTTGCTGTTTGCGACGAAGCCGAAGTGCGTGCCATTGCCGACAGTGGCCGGCTGGCCATCAATTGGTGTCTGTACCCAGAACTCCGGGTACTCGCGACCCCAGGCGACGGCGCCAGCGTGCTCGAGGATGCGCTTGCAGCCCAGTGTGGCCAGGACGCGGTCATAGAAGGCCACGGCCTGGTCGAACTGATTGGTGCCGATGGACACGTGGGAGAGGATGCTGGGATTCTGCTCGGGCATGAGGATTCTTCCCTGATGGACGCGGAAGCGCCCAAGCCTAGCAGCTGTTTCGCGCTTTTCTTGTCCAGCGAATCAGCTGCTGTGGCTGTCCTCGGTCGGCCGCTGGCTGCACAGCATGAAGCAGCGGAACAGCACCACGGTGGAGAACAGCTGCAGGAAGCCGTTGACGATATCCAGCACCAGGCTGCTGATGGCGTCCGGCTGCTCGCCCAGCAGCTGCAGGGTCCAGTCGTCCAGCAGCCACAGCGGCACGATGACCAGCAGCACGCAGGCCAGCAGCGACCAGAAGTGGCCGATGCTGAGCAGCACGCTTTCGCGCATCGCCTGCAGCGGCGCCAGCCCGCGCAGCACCAGCAGGTATTCGGCGAAGGCCAGCTTGACCATCAGGTATAGGGCCAGCGGCAGGAACAGCGCGCCGCCGAGCATGATCAGCAGGGTGGTCAGTCCGGCCAGCACGGCAAAGACCGGCCACAGCTGCAGGGAACCGGCCAGCAGGTCGCGTACGGCCGGGCGCTGGCCCTGGCTGCGAGCGTCGAGATAGAGAATCAGCGCAGCGCTGTACAGCGGGTAGAACAGCAGGCCGACCAGCAGTTCGTAGGCGGGGGATTGGCTGCTGTCGGTGAGGCTGGCGACGATGGCGCGGGCCAGGCATTCGGCGGCGATCAGCGGCAGACACAGCGTGGCGATGAACGGCAGGTTGCGGCTGAAGAAGTGGGCGGAGTCGCGCAGGACGCTGAGCGGATTCATCGGCAGATTTCACCAGAAGACTACTGCCATTCACTTTAGTCGATCGCCGTGGGCGAGGACATGACCCTGAGCATGTCGCATAATCGCCGCTCATTTTGCCTATGGTCCTGCCGTGAAGAAGATCGCCCTGTTCGCCGATGTGCAGAACCTCTACTACACCGTGCGCCAGGCCCATGGCTGCCACTTCCATTACGCAGAACTGTGGCGACAGGTGGCGGCGCTGGGCGAGATCGTCGAGGCGCGCGCCTATGCCATTGACCGCGGCGACGCCAAACAGCGTCAGTTCCAGCAGATCCTGCGCAACCTCGGCTTCCAGGTAATGCTCAAACCCTATATCCAGCGCAGCGACGGTTCGGCCAAGGGCGACTGGGATGTGGGCATCACCCTGGACGTGATGGAAGCCGCCGAGCGGGTCGACGAGGTGGTGCTGGCCTCCGGCGATGGCGACTTCGACCTGCTGCTCGAACGCATCCGCGCCCGTCATGGGGTGAGCAGCGCCGTGTATGGCGTCGCTGGGCTCACCGCCAATTCCCTGATTCGCGCCGCCGACCGCTTCGTGCCGGTCGAAGGCGCCTTGTTGTTGAAGAGCTGAGGTAAGTGATGTCCGAACCCATTGCCGTGATCGACTTCGAGACCACCGGCATGTCGCCGAGCCAGGGCGCGCGGCCGACCGAGATCGGCGTGGCGCTGATCGCCGAGGGGCGCATCGTCGGTCGCTACCAGAGCCTGATGAATGCCGGCGCCTGGGTGCCGCCCTTCATCGAGCAGCTCACCGGCATCAGCAACGCCATGGTGCGCCGCGCGCCGCCGGTGGTCGAAGTGATGGCTGAGGCGGCCGAGTTTATCGGTGGCGCGCCCTTGCTGGCGCACAACGCGGCGTTCGATGCCAAGTTCTGGGATGCCGAGCTGGATCTGCTTGGCCGTCGCCGTCAACGCGACTTCGCCTGTTCGCTGCTGCTCTCGCGGCGCCTGCTGCCGGAGGCGCCCAGCCACAAGCTGGGCAACCTCAACAGCTGGGTGGGCCTGCCCAGCACCGGCCAGGCTCACCGTGCGCTGGCCGATGCCGAGATGGCGGCCAACCTGACCCTGCACCTGCAGGATCTGCTGCGCGAGCGGCATGCCATCGAGGCCGACCACACCTACCTGTGCGGCCTGCAGAAGCTCTCGGCGGCCAAGGTGCGCGCGCTGCTGCGGGCCGCCAGCTAAGGCCTACGTAGGTTGGGTTGAGGTGCGAAGCGCCGAAGCCCAATAGCGGAGTGACCGGAGGGCTCGCCGTTGGGCTTCGCTGTGCTCAACCCAACCTACGCATGCCCAGCCGCTGCGCATCACTCAACCCGCCAGCTCCAGCTTGCCGTAGTCGATGCGGTTCTCCTTCGGCGAGCCCTCGATGGCCATCACGGCGTGGAGCTTGTAGCGCAGGATGTAGGCGAAGCAGCCGAGGTACAGGGCGATCACCAGGGCGCCGACCCACTCGATCTGCAGGAACTCCAGCTGGAACAGCAGGGTCAGCGCGCTGAGCGCGACCAGGTTGCCGAGGATGTAGGTCGTGCGCCCGTAGCGGGCGACGCTGAGGCCGAGGTTGTCGGTGTACAGGCGGATCAGCGAGTCCAGCGAGTTGACCACCATGCTCACGCCGACCACCACCATCGCCAGGTTGAGCAGGCCGCCGATGTTCAGCGCCTGCTGGTGGTAGAAGTACAGCACGCTGAACCACACGCCGATGGCCAGCGAGGGGAACACCAGCATCGCACCGAGCAGCTGCCAGGTACGCAGGCCGCCGGCGAAGCGCGCGGTGAACTGGCCGATCATGATGCTCCAGGAGAACCACCAGTACAGGTAGAAGGCGTGGTAGTCGTTGATCGGCAGCAGGAAGCTGTCCAGGTGGTTGAAGTAGTCGCCGATCAGCCCGGCGGTGGCGAAGAAGTCACCGACGCTGCCCTGTTCACCGAGGAAGGCAGCGCCCCACATGTAGGCGATCAGGCCGATAAACAGCCAGCTGGTGCCGAGGCTGAGCAGGCGCACATAACGCAGCTGGGTACTGGAATACACGGCGATGGCGATCGACAGCAGCACGATCAGGTAGAAACTCGGCTGCAGCTGCTCACCGTCGCCCAGTTGCGGCAGGTACCAGGGCAGGTTCTTCAGCAGCAGGAAGGCGGTGAAGGCACAGGTGCCGATGATCACCAGGTTGTTCAGCAGCTTGACCAGCGGCAGCTCGAAGAAGCGTACGCGCGGCTCGATCACGCAGAAGTAGAAGCAGGTGAGGAAATAGAAGCCCCAGATGAGGAAGCCCCAGAAGCCGAACTCGATGGCCAGCGGGTTGGCGAAGGCATATTCGGGGCTGGCCGGGTCGCTGTAGCCGGCGAACTCGGTGAGGGGAAACATGATCAGGCCGACATCCAGGCCCGAGGTGAAGAGAATCGCGATGAAGGTAAAGGTTCTTACCGGGGTCACGCCGATGCAGCGCAGGTTGCCCCATTTCAGCAGCACCGCGGCAATCGCGGCGAAGGTGAACAGCATTCCGATCGATAACCAGAGAGTCATGCCGCCCTCCTGGTCGCTGCAACGGGTTCTTTGATCAATAGCATGGGGGTGCTCCTCCTGTAATTGGCGTTATGCGGCGCGCCTCGTGGGAGGCGCGCCGGGGGATCAGTTGACGCGGCGCTGCGGTGCGTGCGGGCGTTGCTGCTGGCCGCTGCGTTCGGCCAGCGCCACCGGGGCGCGGCTCGGTGCCAGCGGCTGGCGGCCGAGGATCAGGTCGGCGGCGCGCTCGGCGAGCATGATGGTCGGCGCGTTGAGGTTGCCGTTGGGGATGCTCGGGAACAGCGAGGAATCCACGACACGCAGGCCTTGAAGGCCGCGCACGCGGGTCTCGGAATCGACCACCGCCAGTTCGTCCTCACCCATGCGGCAGGTGCCGCAGGGGTGGTAGGCGCTCTCCACGGCCTGGCGGACGAAGCGGTCGATCTGCTCGTCGCTCTGCACCTCGGCGCCGGGCTGGATCTCGTCACCGCGATAGGCGTCCATCGCCGGCTGCGCGATGATCTCGCGGGTCAGGCGTACGCAGGCACGGAAGCCGGCGCGGTCGTCCTCGTGCTGCAGGTAGTTGAAGCGGATCTGCGGTGCTTCGCTCGGGTCGGCGCTGCGTACGCGCACGAAGCCGCGACTCTTCGGCTTGTTGTGCCCCACATGCAGCTGGAAGCCGTGGCCGTCGAAGGCCTCCTTGCCGTCGTAGCGCATGGCCGCCGGCAGGAAGTGGTACTGCATATCCGGCCAGGGGCTGTCGGCCGTGGAGCGGATAAAGGCGCAGGACTCGAAGTGGTTGGTCGCGCCCAGGCCGTCCTTCTTCAGAAGCCAGCGCGTGCCGATAAGGAACTTGCTCCACAGGTCGAGCTTGCCGTTGAGGGTGATCGGCTGCTGGCAGCGGTACTGGAAATAGAACTCCAGGTGATCCTGCAGGTTCTCGCCAACGCCCGGCAGCTCATGCTGCACGGCGATGCCGGCGGCTTTGAGCACATCCGCGCGGCCGATGCCGGACAGCTGCAGCAGGTGCGGCGAGCCGATGGGGCCGGCGCTGAGGATGACCTCGCGGCGGGCGCGGACTTCCTGCACCTTGCCGCCCTGCTGGAAGCGCACGCCGACTGCACGCTGGCCGTCCAGCAACACGTGCTCGACCAGCGCGTGGGTGATCACCTTGAGGTTGTCGCGGGCCATGGCCGGGCGCAGGTAGGCGTTGGCGGTGGACCAGCGGCGGCCGTTCTTGACGGTCATGTGCATGGCGCCGAAGCCTTCCTGCTGCGCGCCGTTGTAGTCGCTGGTGGCCGGGTAGCCGGCCTGTACGCCAGCATCGATGAAGGCGCGGTACAACGGGTTCTGCATGTTGTTGCCGTTGTTCACCCCGAGCGGGCCGTCTGCGCCGCGGTAGTCGTCGCCGCCGAAGGCCCAGCTCTCGGCCTTGCGGAAGTAGGGCAGGCAATGGGCGTAGTCCCAGCCCTGGGCGCCGAGTTGCTGCCACTCGTCGAAGTCACTGGCGTGGCCGCGTACGTAGACCATGCCGTTGATCGACGACGAGCCGCCCAGCACCTTGCCGCGCGGGCAGTGCATCTGGCGATTGTCCAGGTAGGGTTCGGGTTCGGTGGTGAACTGCCACGCGTACTTGCGGGTGTTCATCGGAATCGAGAGCGCGGTGGGCATCTGGATGAAGATGCTCTTGTCACTGCCGCCGGTTTCCAGCAACAGCACGCGGTGGGCGCCGTCCGCGCTGAGGCGGTTGGCCAGGACGCAGCCGGCGGAGCCGGCACCCACGATGATGTAGTCGTACTCAGAAGAATAAGTCATGCGTGACTCCCGGCCCTTAGAAAGGGCTCTGCAGGTCCTCCATGCCGACATAGACGGCCTTGAGTTGGGTGTAATGGTTGAGGGTGGCCAGGCCGTTCTCGCGGCCGATGCCGGACAGCTTGTAGCCGCCGACCGGCATCTGTGCCGGCGAGGCGCCGTAGGCGTTGATCCAGCAGATGCCGGCCTGCAGGCCGGCGACCATGCGGTGGGCGCGGCGGATGTCGCGGGTGAACACGCCGGCGGCCAGGCCCGCGTCGGTGTCGTTGGCGCGGCGCAGCACTTCGGCTTCGTCGTGGAAGCGCAGCACGCTCATCACCGGGCCGAAGATTTCCTCGCGGCAGATGCGCATGTCGTCGCGGCAGTCGACGAATACCGTGGGCTCGACGAAGTAGCCATTGGGCGCCGAGGCCGGATGGGCGGCGTGGCCGCCGCAGGCGAGGCGCGCGCCGTCCTCCAGGCCGCTGGCGATGTAGCCGAGCACCTTGTCGCGATGGTTGCCCGAGATCAGCGCGCCGAAGTTGGTGGCCGGGTCCATCGGGTCGCCCATGCGGATGTTGTCGCGCACGCGTTGCAGCAGGCGTTTGAGGAAGGCGTCGTGCAGGCTGTCGTGGACGAACACGCGGGTGCCGTTGGTGCAGATTTCGCCCTGGGTGTAGAAGTTGCCGAGCAGGGCGGCGGACACCGCGTTGTCCAGGTCGGCGTCGTCGAAGATGATCAGCGGCGACTTGCCGCCCAGCTCCATGGTCACCTCCTTGAGCGAGCCGGCGGCGGCGGCCATGACCTTCTGCCCGGTGCTGATCTGTCCGGTGAAGGATACCTTGGCGATCTGCGGCTGCTCGGCCAGCCAGGCGCCGACCTTGCCGGCCCCCTGCACCACGTTGAACACGCCAGCGGGCACGCCGGCCTCGCTGAAGATCTCCGCCAGTTTCAGCGCGCCCAGCGGGGTTTCCTCGGACGGCTTGAAGATCATGCTGTTGCCGCAGGCCAGTGCTGGTGCCGACTTCCAGCAGGCGATCTGCAGCGGGTAGTTCCAGGCGCCGATGCCGGCGCAGATGCCCAGCGGTTCGCGGCGGGTGTAGTAGAAGTCGCCGCCCAGGTCCTGCTGGTTGCCTTCGATCATCGGCGCCAGGCCGGCGAAGAACTCGATGGAGTCGGCCCCGGTCTGCACGTCCACCACCGCGGCTTCCTGCCACGGCTTGCCGGTGTCGCGTACTTCGATGGCGGCCAGCTCGTCGTTGCGCTCGCGCAGCAGGGCCACGGCGCGCAGCAGGATACGGCTGCGCTCCACGGCGCCGAGTGCGGCCCACTGGCGCTGGCCTTCGGCGGCGCTGTCCAGGGCGGCGGCGAGGATGGTCTCGTCGGCCACTTCCACCTGGTAGATCACCTCGCCGGTGGCGGGGTTGATCACGTCGAAAGTTTCGCCGCTGGCATTGGCCAGTGGGCGACCGTGAATGTAGTTGAGGTGGCGGGGCAGGTTCATGGGGTCGGGGTCTCCTTGGCAGAGTGGGCGCGCAGGCAGGCCATGACGAAGCCCTTACACAGGCGCTCGGCGGCGGCGAAGTCGGCGGCCGGGGCATTACCCAGGGTGCTGCGCAGCCAGAAGCCATCAATCATCGCGGCGGCCTGGCTGGCGGCGTCGCTGGCGGCTGCGGTCGGCAGGCAGAGGCCGAAGGCGTAGCGCAGGTTGCTGTACAGGCGGCGGTTGTTGATCCGTTGCAGGCGCGCCAGACCAGGTTCATGGGCGGCGCGGGCCCAGAAGCTGAGCCAGGTGCGCCCGGCCAGTTCGGAGCGCTGAAACTCGCTGAAGTTGGCCTCGACGATGGCCAGCAGGCGCTGCTCGGCGCTGACCTGGCCGTCGCCCAGGCGCTTGAGCAGGTCTTGGCGCAGTTGCTCCAGCAGGTGGCGCAGGGCGGCCTCGATCAGGCCCTGCTTGCCACCGAAGTAGTGGCTGATGATCCCCGACGACAGGCGCGCCTTGCCGCTGATGCTAAGGATGGTGGTGTCCTGCAGGCCCAGCTCGGCGATGGACTCCAGGGTGGCCTGGATCAGCTGCTGGCGACGGGTTTCTTTGATTCCGACTTTAGGCATATTTTTATTGATTGAACGTTCAATTAAAAACAACCTTAAACAAGTCTTCTGTCTGTGTGCAACCTTTGTCGGTCAAGTTCTGGAAAGTTCTTCGAACGTGACGCTAACGTGATAGTTGGCTGCCGGTTTGGCGTGGGGGTGTTTTGCTTGGGGGCGCCAATCGCGACTGAAGTCGCTCCCACAGAAGCTAAATATGACGAGGCTCCAGAGCTGTAGTCTGGGGCGGACCGTGTAGGTTGGGTTGAGCGCAGCGAAGCCCAACAGCTGGTCACGTTGGGCTTCGTCGCTTTACTCCTCAGCCCAACCTACAGATTGAAGTCGCTCCCACAGAGCGGCTTCAGCCGCGATGCTTGGCAGCGCAGTGTGTTGGGCTTCGCTGCGCTCAGCCTACGCGGCCCGACCCAACCTACGGACTCACCGAGGGCCGGGCGCAAAAAAGGGCGCGGTCCTTGCGGAGCGCGCCCTTTGCGTTTTGCTGGAGCTGTCAGTGGTGTTCGCGGGTGGCGCGGAATTTCACGTCCGGCCAGCGCTCTTCCATCAGGCTCAGGTTGACGCGGGTCGGCGCCAGGTAGGTGAGATGGCCACCGCCGTCCACGGCCAGGTTTTCGAAAGCCTTGTCCTTGAACTCCTTGAGCTTCTTCTCGTCGCTGCACTCGATCCAGCGCGCCGACCAGACGTTGATCGCCTCGTAGGCGCACTCGACCTTGTATTCCTCCTTGAGGCGGCTGGCGACCACATCGAACTGCAGCACACCGACGGCGCCGAGGATGATGTCGTTGTTGCGCTCGGGGAAGAACACCTGGGTCGCGCCTTCCTCGGCCAGCTCCTGCAGGCCCTGGCGCAGCTGCTTGGACTTCAGCGGGTCCTTCAGGCGCACGCGGCGGAACAGTTCCGGGGCGAAGTGCGGGATGCCGGTGAAGCCCAGGCTCTCGCCTTCGGTGAAGGTGTCGCCGATCTGGATGGTGCCGTGGTTGTGCAGGCCGATGATGTCGCCGGCGTAGGCCTCTTCCAGCTGCTCGCGCTCGCTGGAGAAGAAGGTCAGGGCGTCGCCGACGCGCACGTCCTTGCCCAGGCGTGCGTGGCGCATTTTCATGCCCTGGCTGTACTTGCCCGAGCAGATGCGCATAAAGGCGATGCGGTCGCGGTGTTTCGGGTCCATGTTCGCCTGGATCTTGAACACGAAGCCGCTGAACTTCTCTTCCTCCGGCTCCACGCTGCGCTCGTTAGCCACACGGGCCAGCGGTTTGGGCGCCCAGTCGACCACGGCGTCGAGCACGTGATCCACGCCGAAGTTGCCCAGGGCGGTGCCGAAGAACACCGGGGTCATCTCGCCCTTGAGGAAGGCGTCCGGCTCGAACTCGTGGCAGGCGCCCTGCACCAGCTCCAGCTCCTCGACGAAGCGTTCGTACATGTCGCCCAGGTGAGCGCGGGCCTCATCGGAGTCGAGGTTCTGGATGATCTTGGCTTCGGTGCGCTCGTGGCCGTGACCGGGGGTGTAGACGATGATGTAGTCGCCGGTCAGGTGGTAGACGCCCTTGAAGTCCTTGTAGCAGCCGATCGGCCAGGTGATCGGCGCGGCCCTGATCTTCAGTACCGCTTCGATTTCGTCGAGCAGTTCGATGGGGTCGCGGATGTCGCGGTCGAGCTTGTTGATGAAGCTGACGATGGGCGTGTCGCGCAGGCGGCACACATCCATCAGGGCGATGGTGCGCGGTTCCACACCCTTACCGCCGTCGAGCACCATCAGCGCCGAGTCCACCGCGGTCAGGGTGCGGTAGGTATCTTCCGAGAAGTCTTCGTGGCCGGGGGTGTCGAGCAGGTTGATGATGTGCTCGCGGTAGGGGAACTGCATCACCGAGGTGGTGATGGAGATGCCGCGCTGCTTCTCCATTTCCATCCAGTCGGACGTGGCATGGCGGTCGGATTTACGCGACTTCACCGTACCGGCGACCTCGATCGCCTTGCCCATCAGCAGCAGCTTCTCGGTGATGGTGGTCTTACCGGCGTCGGGGTGGGAGATGATCGCAAACGTGCGGCGTTTGGCGACTTCTTTGGCCTGGATGCTCATGCGGGGAACCTGTCGACGGACTCGTCGGAGTGTCAAAAAAGGCGGCGATTATACCGATAAAGGAGAGGCCTGCGGCGGCCGGCCGGCGAGCCGCGTCAATGCTGGTTTTGTGCAGCATTTCGGACGTTTTGTTTGGGATAAAAAACAATCAATCGGACAAGCGACAATCGAGTGTAAAACTGCGGCAATTTTTGATTGCTAACAGGGTTTCTTGGTCCTAAAGTTCGCGCCCGAACGTCCATGCTGGCAACGATCCATCCGGCTCAAGTACTGACGACGAGAGACTCGGAGAGCCTTGCAGAACCACCCTGGCGTTGTTGCTCCGCCTTGCCGTAGTCAATCTACTGTCGGCGGCGAAGCGCCTAGCCATGATGATTCTGCAAGGCTCTCCGGTGCTGCAGCTGTAACGAGCAGCGACTCGGCGACATGCCTTGGGAAGTAGGCGAACCAAAGTGGGGAAACTGATCAGACGTTCCGGCCTTCCACGGCCACCCCCGACGGGCAATTGAACCTGTGGCTGGTTCAGCTGCCCGAATAACAGTGTTCCTGGTTTTGCCCAAAGGGAGTCCCACGCATGTCGATCAAGGTCGAAGACTATTTCGCACCCGAAACTTTCAAGCGCATGAAGGCGCTTGCCGATCAGAAGGAAACCCCCTTCGTGGTGATCGACAAGCAGACCATCGCCGATGCCTATGATCAGCTGGTCAATTGCTTTCCGTTCGCCAAGATCTACTACGCGGTGAAGGCCAACCCGGCCATCGAGATCACCGAGCTGCTGCGCGACAAAGGCTCCAGCTTCGACATCGCCTCGATCTACGAGCTGGACAAGGTGATGAGCGCCGGCGTCGGCCCGGAGCGTATCAGCTACGGCAACACCATCAAGAAAGCCCGCGACATCCGCTACTTCTACGAGAAGGGCGTGCGCCTGTTCTCCACCGACTCGGAAGCCGACCTGCGCAACATCGCCAAGGCCGCGCCGGGCTCGAAGATCTACGTGCGCATCCTCACCGAGGGTTCCACTTCCGCCGACTGGCCGCTGAGTCGCAAGTTCGGCTGCAACCCGGACATGGCCCTGGACCTGCTGGTGCTGGCCAAGCAGCTGGGCCTGGAGCCCTACGGCATCTCCTTCCATGTGGGCAGCCAGCAGCGCGACATCGACGTGTGGGATGCCGCCATTGCCAAGGTCAAGGTGATCTTCGAGCGCCTCAAGGAAGAAGACGGCATCACCCTGAAGATGATCAACATGGGCGGCGGTTTCCCGGCCAACTACATCCAGCGCACCAATGACCTGGAAACCTACGCCGAGGAAATCACCCGCTTCCTCAAGGAAGATTTCGGCGACGAACTGCCGGAAATCATCCTGGAGCCGGGGCGTTCGCTGATCGCCAACGCCGGCATCCTGGTTAGCGAAGTCGTGCTGGTGGCGCGCAAGTCGCGTACCGCCGTCGAGCGCTGGGTGTACACCGACGTGGGCAAGTTCAGCGGCCTGATCGAAACCATGGACGAGGCCATCAAGTTCCCCATCTGGACCGAGAAGAAGGGCGAGGTGGAAGAGGTGGTGATCGCCGGCCCGACCTGCGACAGCGCCGACATCATGTACGAGAACTACAAGTACGGCCTGCCGCTCAACCTGTCCGCCGAAGACCGCCTGTACTGGCTGTCCACCGGCGCCTATACCACCAGCTACAGCGCGGTGGAGTTCAACGGCTTCCCGCCGCTGAAGGCCTTCTATATCTGAGTGCTTGCGCTTGCAGACAAACCCCGCTTCGGCGGGGTTTTGTTTGTGTGGGAGGGGCCTTGGCCGCGAACCTCTGCAGCCCTTCTTGTCGCCTCCTACGGCTTTCCCATCATCCGGCAGGGCTTTAAGCTGCTGGCATGAAGACACGTATCCTCCTCAACTGCGACATGGGCGAAAGCTACGGCGCCTGGCGCATGGGCGACGACGAGCACGCCATGCCGCTGGTCGACCAGGCTAACCTGGCCTGCGGCTTCCACGCCGGTGACCCGCTGATCATGCAGCGCAGTGTGCTACTGGCGCGGCAACACGGCGTGGCTATCGGCGCCCATCCGTCCTATCCCGACCTGCAGGGCTTCGGCCGCCGCCATCTGAGCTGCACGCCGGAGGAGGTCAGCGCCCTGGTGCTGTACCAGCTCGGCGCGCTGGACGCCTTCTGCCGCGCCGCCGGCACCCAGGTCGCCTACGTCAAGCCGCACGGCGCGCTGTACAACGACCTGGTACGCGACGATGCCTTGCTGATTGCCGTGCTGAGCGCCTGCGCCCGCTACCGCGAAGGGCTGCCGCTGATGGTGCTGGCCCTGGCCGACAATGCCCGCGAGCGGCGCCTGGCCGAGGCGGCCGGCGTGCCGCTGCTGTTCGAGGCCTTCGCCGACCGCGCCTACCAGGCCGATGGCCGGCTGGCGCCGCGGCGCCTGGCTGGTGCCGTGCATCATGAGCCCGCACGGATTCTCGACCAGGCGCTGGCCATCGCCCGTGGCGAAGCTTTCGCCGATATCGACGGCAAGCCGCTGCAGTTGTGTGCCGACAGTCTTTGCGTGCATGGCGACAACGCCGAGTCGCTGGCGGTACTGCGGCGGCTGCGAGCCCAGCTGGACGCCCTGTGATCCGCTTCGAGCCGGCTGGCGCCGAGGCACTTTTGCTGGTGCTGGCCGAGCAGCCGGATGCCGGCTTGCCGCTGCGTATCGCCCGGTTGGCCGAGCGTATCCGCGCTGAGCTGGGGCCGCTGCTGACCGATCTGGTGCCGGGGTGGACCAGCCTGCTGCTGCACTATGACCTGCAGCGAACCGACCATCTGGCCCTGGCCGAGCGCCTGGCGCCGCTGCTGCAGCAGTGGCAGCAGGCCGATGAGACGAGCGCTGCCGGTGCCCTGCACGAGATTCCGGTGTGGTATGCCGGCGCCGATTTGGACGAGGTCGCGCGGCGTTGTGGCCTGACGGTCGAGCGGGTGATCGAGTTGCACGGCGCGGTGGAGTATCGGGTCGGTGCTATTGGCTTCGCGCCGGGCTTCGCCTACCTGGGCGAGCTGCCCGAAGCACTGGCGCTGCCGCGCCGGGCGACGCCACGTACCCAGGTGCCAGCCGGCAGCCTGGCGATTGCCGAACGGCAGACGGCCATCTATCCGCAGGCCTCTCCCGGTGGCTGGCACCTGCTGGGGCTGTGCCCTTGGCGTCTGTTTGATGCCGGGCGCAATCCACCCTGCCCGCTGGCGTTGGGGGATCGGGTACGTTTCGTGGCGGTGGACGAGCGGGGTTACCGACGGGAATTGGCCCTTTGAGTGCTCTGCGTGTGGTCAAGCCGGGGCCGCTGAGCCTGCTGCAGGATGCCGGGCGCACGGGTTGGCAGCACCTGGGCGTATCGCCCAGTGGTCCGTTGGACTGGCATGCCGCGGCCTGGGCCAATCGTCTGCTGGGTAATGCCTGGGGAACCTGTGTACTGGAAATGGCCCTGGGAGGCCTACAGTTCGAGGCTGAGGGCGAACTCTGGCTGGCCGTGAGCGGGGCCGATTTGCCGGTGAGTCTGGATGGCAGGCCGGTGATGAACTGGTCGCGCTTTCGTGTGCGTGCCGGGCAGCATTTGCAGTTTGGCTATGCGCCTAGTGGCCAGCGTGCCTACCTCGCGGCGGCAGGCGGCTTCCGCGCGCCCCGGGTGCTGGGCAGTGTCGCCACCCAGGCGCGTGAGGGGCTCGGCGGTTTACAAGGCCGAGGCGAGGCACTGCAAGTGGGGGATCTGCTGGTCGCGGATAGTGGCAATTTCTCGCGTGGCGCCAGCGTGCCCTGGTGTTACCGGCCGGATTATCAGGCCGTTGCATCGCTGCGGGTGATGACCGGGGGGGATGCCGCAGCATTCGCGCCGGAGCAGCTAAAGGCCTTTTTCACTCAGCATTGGCGGCTCGAGCCGCAAAGTGACCGCATGGGCGCACGGCTGCACGGCGAGCCATTGCAGGCACCGCAGCGCGAGTGGTCGCTGGGTGTGGTGCGCGGTTGCATTCAGGTGCCGCCAGATGGGCAGCCGATCATCCTGCAGGCGGATCATCAGACCATGGGCGGCTACCCGATCCTGGGTTGGTTGCACCCGTTGGATCAGTGGCGTCTGGCGCAGTGTAGGCCGCGGCAGAGCCTGAGCTTTACCCTGGTCGGTGTCGGTGATGTGCAGCGTGACCTGCGCGAGTTCTACCGTTTCTTTGGCCGCTGAGCCGGACATGCCGAAGACGCCATGAGGGCGCCTTCGGCGGGAGCGCAATCAGCTGCATTGTTGCCTGTGCCTTGACTGTGTGGGAGCGCTCAGCCGATTTGGCTGGCGCCAGTGCGGTCGAAGCCGTCTTCGGCGACCTTGATACCAGTGCGGTCGGAGCCGTCTTCGGCAACCTTGATGCCGGTGCGGTCGAAGCCGTCCTCAGCGACCTTGATGCCAGTGCGGTCGAAGCCGTCTTCGGCGACCTTGATACCAGTACGATCAAAACCGTCCTCGGCAATGGTGCGGTCGTATCCGTCTTCGGCCAAGCTCAGGCCGCTGAGGGTGACGGTGGAGATGAACAGGGCGGCGAGAATTTGCTTTTTCATGATGGGGGCTCCTTATTGGGCTGGAATCTAACTACGGGGCCCATGTTAATTAGATAAATTCGATAGAAAATTTGAAGCTGGCAATGGTGTTAATCGATGCTGTTGATAGTTTGTCTGGCCCAGTATTATCTAGGGGGGCGGGGTTTTAGTAAGGCTTGAAAAGCCGCTTCTCGTGTAAGTTTGCTCAAGGCTCCATGATCAATAAATTAGATTTTTTCGTGCGCATCTCGCGTGAGTCTTGCCGCCAGCAACGCTAAGCTGGAGCACAGTGCTCGCCGCTGGTGTCAGCCCGCTGCTTTGCCAGGGACGTAGATAAGAGAAGGGCCTCCACTGATGAGTCCAGTTGGGATGTCGAAGATGTTGCGGCAGTTGTTGTGCGGTTTCTCTGTTTCTGTCTGCCTGCTGTTCTGCACTTCGCTGCGTGCCGAGGAGGGCGTTTCAGTCGGTGAGGTGCGCCTGGGCATGGTCAATGCCCAAAGCGGGCCCGCAGCCGGATTGGGGCGTGGTGTTCGCGCCGGGGTCGAAGCGTATTTCCACAAGATCAATGTCGCCGGCGGTGTGCACGGTCGGAAACTGACCTTGTCGCTGCGCGACGACGGCTACGAGCCACAGAACACCGCCAGGCTGAGTCAGGAGTTGATTGACTCCGGTGAAGTATTTGCGCTGCTCGGTTTTGTCGGCACCCCGACCTCGCGCGCGGCCATGCCCGGCGTCCTGGCGGCGCGCGTGCCTTATCTGTTTCCGTTCACTGGAGCCAAGGTGTTGCGCGAGCCGGTGCATCGCTGGGTGTTCAATGTGCGGGCCTCCTATTTCGATGAGATCGAAGCATTGGTGGCCGGGATCACCGACGATCTTGGTTTTCAGCGCGTCGCCTTGCTGATGCAGGACGACTCCTTTGGCGAGACGGTCAAGAGTGGGTTGGCGGGTGCGCTGCACAAGCGCGATCTGACGGTCAGTGCCGAGCAGCGTTTCCTGCGCAATTCATTGGAGGTCGGTCCGGCGCTACAGGCCCTGCGCGCGTCGCAGCCGCAAGCGATCTTCTTCGTGGGGACCTACAGGCAGATGGCGGCTGCGGTGCGCCAGGCCCGGGAACTGGATATGCCGGCACGCTTCTTTAGCGTGTCCTTCGTCGGTACCGAGGATTTCATTGCCGAGGCGGGGGCTGCCGGCGAGGGCGTGTACATCTCTCAGGTGGTGCCTTCACCCCATGACGCATCGTTGCCGCTGGTGCGCGAATATCAGGCGGCCATGGGGCGCGTGCCAAGAGGCTATGCCTCGCTGGAAGGCTATATAGATGCTGCGGTGCTGGTCGAGGCTTTGCGCCGTAGCGGGCCACAGCCAACGCGCGCCCGCCTCGTTGAGGTGCTGGAGTCGCTGGATGTCGATCTGGGCGGGTTTCGTGTGGCGTTCGCCCCTGGCGATCATCAAGGATCGGACGCCGTCTACCTCACGCGAGTCGAAGGCGGTCGCGCAGTGCCGGTGCAGCAGATGCGCTAAGCCTGTTAAAGGGCGATGTCCTCTGCGTGGTGACAGGCCACCTGGCGGGCATCGAGCAGGCGCAGTTCGGGCACTTCGCTGTGGCAGCGTTCGCTGGCATACGGGCAACGTTTGTGGAAGGCGCAGCCGGGCGGCGGATCGAGTGGGTTGGGTAGCTCGCCGGCGATCTTGATCTTCGGTTTGGCCGGGTCCGGGTGGATGGCCGGCGTGGCCGAGAGCAGGGCGCGGGTGTAGGGGTGCAGCGGCCGCTGGTAGATCAGGTCGGCGGGGCCCATCTCGGCCGGGCGACCGAGGTACATCACCAGTACGTCGTCGGCGACATGGCGCACTACCGAGAGGTTGTGCGAGATGAACACGTAGCCGGTCTGGTACTGCTCCTGCAGGTCCATGAAGAGGTTGAGCACCTGGGCCTGGATCGACACATCGAGCGCCGAGGTTGGCTCGTCCGCCACCAGCACCTTGGGTTGCAGCATCATGGCGCGGGCCAGGGCGATACGCTGGCGCTGGCCGCCGGAGAACATGTGCGGGTAGCGCTGGGCATGTTCGGGGCGCAGGCCGACCTGCTGCATCATCGCCTGCACCTTTTCCCGCCGTTCGTTGCGCGACAGCCCCGTGTTGATCAGCAGCGGTTCGGCCAGCTGGTCGCCGATCTTCTGCCGTGGGTTGAGCGAGGCGTAGGGGTTCTGGAACACCATCTGCACATCGCGGCGCAGCTGCTTGCGTTGGCGCTTGTCCGCGCCGGCAACGTCCTGCCCGGCGATCTGCAGACTACCGGCGCTGGGCTCCTCGATCAGGGTCAGAGCGCGGGCCAGGGTCGACTTGCCGCAGCCGGACTCGCCGACCACCGCCAGGGTCTTGCCGGCTTGCAGGCTGAAGGACACGCCGTTCAGTGCGCGCACCACGGCGCTGGGCTTGAACAGGCCGCGGGAAATTTCGTAGTGCCGGGTCAGGTCGCGGGCTTCGAGTACGTTGCTCATCAGGCCACCTCCGCGTTGAGATTCAGGGGGTAGAAGCAACGCACCGCGCCGCGCTCGTGCGGCTCCAGCGCCGGGCGCTGTTCGCGACAATGCGGCTGGGCATAGGGGCAGCGTGGCGCCAACAGGCATCCGGCGGGGCGGTCGTAGCGACCAGGCACGATACCGGGCAGGGTGGCCAGGCGTTCGGCGCCCAGGCTGTGCTCGGGGATGGCTTTTAACAACGCCTCGGTATAGGGGTGGGTGGGGGCGTCGAACAGCTGCGGCACGCTGCCGATCTCCACCGCTTGCCCGGCGTACATCACGCACACGCGCTGGGCAGTTTCGGCGACCACGGCCAGGTCGTGGGTGATCAGCACCAGGCCCATGCCTTCGTCACGCTGCAGATCGAGCAGCAGGTCCATGATCTGCGCCTGGATGGTCACGTCCAGCGCGGTGGTCGGTTCGTCGGCGATCAGCAGCTTGGGCTCGGCGGCGATAGCCATGGCAATCGCCACGCGCTGGCTCATGCCGCCGGAGAGCTGGTGCGGGTAGGCGTCGAGGCGGCTGGCGGCGGCGGGGATCTCCACCCGCTCCAGCAGCTGCAGGGCGCGCACACGGGCGGCCTTGCCCTTGAGGCCAAGGTGCTGGCGCAGCACTTCCTCGATCTGCATGCCCACGGTGTAGCTGGGGTTGAGCGCAGTCATGGGGTCCTGGAACACCATGGCCAGGTCCTTGCCGACCACCGTCCGGCGCTGCCGGCCCTTGAGCGTGAGCATGTCGTGACCGTCGAAGCGCAGGCTGTCGGCGCTGACCCGGCCGGGAGCGTCGATCAGGCCCATCAGCGCCATCATGGTCACCGACTTGCCGGAGCCGGACTCGCCGACGATGGCCAGTACTTCGCCCTTGCCCACGGCCAGGTCGAGGCTGTCGACCACCGGCACGGCATCGGCGGCGCCGAAGCGCACGGAGAGGTTGCGGATGTCGAGCAGGCTCATGGGCGGTGCTCCTGCCGCGGTGCGTTGCACCAGGTGACTAGCGGCAGCTGTAGCCCGGACTTCAGTCCGGGAGCGCTGGTCGGGTTGTCCCGGACTGAAGTCCGGGCTACTGGGTTTCGCATGGCGGGCTCCTTACTGCGCATTCTTCAGTTTTGGGTCGAGCGCATCGCGCAGCCCGTCGCCCATCAGGTTGATCGCCAGCACGCTGAGCAGAATGGTCAGGCCCGGTAGCGAGACCACCCACCAGGCACGCTCGATGTAGTCGCGCGCGGAGGCCAGCATGGTGCCCCACTCGGGAGTCGGCGGTTGTACGCCCAGGCCGAGGAAACCCAGGGCGGCGGCGTCGAGAATGGCCGAGGAGAAGCTCAATGTGGCCTGCACGATTAGCGGCGCCATGCAGTTGGGCAGCACGGTGATGAACATCAGGCGCATTCTTCCTGCGCCGGCTAACTGCGCGGCGGTGACGTAGTCGCGGCCCAGCTCGCTCATCACCGCGGCGCGGGTCAGGCGCACGTAGGAGGGCAGCGAGACGATGGCGATGGCGATCACCGTGTTGATCAGCCCGGGGCCGAGGATGGCGACGATGGCCACGGCCAGCAGCAGCGAGGGCAGGGCCAGCATGATGTCCATCAGGCGCATGATCGAAGGGCCGAGCAGGTTCGGATAGAACCCGGCGACCAGGCCGAGGAGGATGCCCGGCAGCAGCGACATGACCACCGAGGCCAGGCCGATCAGCAGCGACAGCCGCGCACCGTGGATCAGGCGCGAGAGGATGTCGCGGCCGACTTCGTCGGTGCCCAGCAGGAAGCGCGCCTGGCCGCCTTCCAACCAGGCCGGCGGCGTAAGCAGGGCGTCGCGGAACTGCTCGCTGGGGTCGAAGGGCGCGACCCAGGGCGCGAACAGCGCGCAGAACACGATCAGCAGCATGAACAGCAGGCCGCCGACGGCGCCCTTGTTGTGGGCGAAGGCCTGCCAGAACTCCTTGAGCGGCGAGGGGTAGAGCAGGCTTTGGTCGATCGGGGTGGTCGAAGCCGTCATAGCGCACCTCGTCCGTTGGACTTCGCTGCGCTCAACCTGCGTGGCCCGACCCAATCGACGGGGTGGCCGTCTCCTTGTGGGAGCGGCTTTAGCCGCGATGCGATGTGTGTGCTGACAATCGCGGCTGAAGCCGCTCCCACGTGATGCAAGGAGCTTAGTGGCGTGTCGATGCTCAGGTACTTCGGCCTGGAACGATCCCATAGCAAGCAATTCATCGGCATGCTCCTCAGCGCTGGTGGCGGATGCGTGGATTGACCAGGCCGTAGAGGATGTCCACGACGAAGTTGACCAGGATCACCAGGCAGGCGATCAGCAGGATGCCGTTCTGCACCACCGGGTAGTCGCGGGCGCCGATGGCCTCGATCAGCCATTTGCCGATGCCTGGCCAGGAGAAGATGGTCTCGGTCAGCACTGCGCCGGACAGCAGGGCGCCGACCTGCAGGCCGAACACGGTGAGCACCGGGATCAGCGCATTGCGCAGGCCGTGGACGAACACCACGCGGGCGGGGGAGAGGCCCTTGGCACGGGCGGTACGGATGTAGTCCTCGCGCAGCACTTCGAGCATGGCCGAGCGGGTCATCCGGGCGATCACCGCCAGGGGAATGGTACCCAGCACGATGGCCGGCAGGATCAGGTGCATCAGCGCATCGGCAAACGCGCCTTCTTCTTCGCTGAGCAGGCTGTCGATCAGCATGAAGCCGGTTCTCGGTTCGATGTCGTAGAGCAGGTCGATACGCCCGGACACCGGGGTCCAGCCCAGGTACACGGAAAAGAACATGATCAGCAGCAGGCCCCACCAGAAGATCGGCATGGAGTAGCCGGTCAGCGAGAGGCCCATGACCCCGTGGTCGAACAGCGAGCCGCGCTTGAGCGCGGCGACCACCCCGGCGATGACCCCCAGGGTGCCGGCGAACAGCAGCGCGGCCAGGGCCAGCTCCAGGGTGGCGGGGAACAGGGTGAGGAATTCGTCCCACACCCCTTCGCGGGTGCGCAGCGACTGGCCCAGGTCGCCCTGGGCGAGCTGGCCGATGTAGTTCAGGTATTGCACCGGTAGCGGCTGATCCAGGCCCAGGCGGTGCATGGCTTCGGCGTGCATTTCGGGGTCGACCCGGCGCTCACCCATCATGACTTCCACGGGGTCGCCGGGAATCAGGCGGATCAGGGCGAAGGTCAGCAGGGTGACGCCGAAGAAGGTGGGGATCAGCAGCCCCAGGCGTCTGGCTATGAACGACAGCATTGCGTGGTGGTACTCCGCATCATCAGGTCGGTGCCCTTGTGGGGCTGATGGTTATAGGGGCAAATCGTGCTCTTGGGTTCACTTCACTCTGCGCACCTGGGCGAAATTGTTCGAGCCCATGGGGTTGAGGATGAAACCTTCGACATCCTTGTTCAGCACGGCGAACTGCTTGGGATGGGCCAGGGGAATCCAGGGAGCCTGCTCGTGGAAGATCGCCAGGGCCTCGCGGTACAGGGCGGCGCGGCGTTCGGGCTGGGTCAGCCGGCGGGCCTCACGCACCAGCAGGTCGAACTCCTTGTGACACCAGCCGGCCTGGTTATCACCGGACTCGGCGGCGGCGCAGGACAGGTTGGGCGTAAGGAAGTTGTCCGGGTCACCGTTGTCGCCGGCCCAGCCCATGAAGACGAGGTCGTGCTCGCCGTTCTTGGCGCGCTTGATCAGCTCGCCCCACTCGAACACGCGGATTTCGCTCTGAATGCCGATGGCGGCCAGGTCGGCCTGCAGCATCTGCGCGCCGATCCCCGGGTTGGGGTTGGTCGGGCCGCCGCCGGGGCGGGTCCAGATCGACAGTTTCAGACCCTGGGCATGACCGGCATCGCTCAGCAGCTGGCGTGCGCGAGCCGGGTCCAGCGGCCAGGGCTGCTGGCCCTGGTCGAAGCCAGGCAGGGTGGCCGGATAAGGCGCCACGGCCAGGCTGGCATTGCCCTCGCCGTACTGGGCGCGCAGGTAGGCCTGGCGGTCGAAGGCCAGATTGATGGCCTGGCGCACGCGCACGTCGTCCAGCGGCTTGTGCCGGGTGTTGAGGGCCACGTAGGCGGTGAGCAGCGAGTCCAGCTCCAGCACCTTGAGCCCGGGCTCCTGGCGCAGTGCCGGGATATCCGTCGGGCGCGGGTGCAGGGCGATCTGGCAGACGCCGGCCTTGAGTTGCTGCAGGCGGGTGTTGGGGTCGGGGGTGATTGCCAGGATGAGCTTGTCGATCTCCGGCTTGCCGGCCCAGTAGGTCGGGTGGGCGGTGAAACGCACCTGGGCATCCTTGGCATAGCGCTGGAAGACGAAGGGCCCGGTGCCGATGGGCTGGATGTTGAGCTTGTCCGGCGTGCCGGCGGCGAGCAGCTGCCCGGCGTACTCGGCGGAATAGAGGGAGGTGAAGCCCATGGCCAGGTCGGCCAGGAAGGGGGCTTCGGGGTGTTTCAGGGTGAAGCGCACGCGATAGTCGTCGAGCTTTTCGACCTTGTCGATCAGCTCGCCGAAGCTCATCGCCTCGAAATAGGGAAAGCCGCGCGGCGACAGCGCGTGCCAGGGATGCTGCTTGTCCAGCTGGCGCTGGAAGCTCCACAGCACGTCATCGGCATTGAAGTCGCGAGTGGGCTTGAACCAGGGCGTCTGGTGAAACTGCACGCCGCGGCGCAGCTCGAAGGTGTAGCGCAGGCCGTCGTCGCTGATCTCCCAGCGCTCGGCCAGGGCCGGTACCAGGCGGGTGCTGCCGGGCGCGAACTGCACCAGGCGCTCGTACACCGTTTCCGCCGACGCGTCGGCGGTGGTGGCGGCAGTGTACTGGGCGATGTCGAAGCCCTCCGGGCTGGCCTCGCTGCAGACCACCAGGGACTGCGCGTGGGCGTAGAAGGGGAGACAAAGGACGAGGGAGAGCAGGTCTCGACGCATCGGGGGTCCTTAGGGCGGTGAGCCTGTAGCCGGATGCAATCCGGGGGAGTGCTTCCCGGATTGCATCCGTGCTACTCGCTGCGCATGAGTGCGTCCTTCTGTGGCGGAGCCGGGCGGCGCATGCCGCCCGGTGGCCGGCTTACTTGCCGACGCCCACGCCATAGAAGGAGTTGAGTGCGAACGGGCTGATCTTGAAGTCCTGCACGTTCTTGCGCATCGGCTGGTACACGGTGGAGTGGGCGATCGGGGTGATCGGCACCTGCTCCTTGAGGATGACCTGGGCCTGCCTGTACAGCTGGGTGCGCTCGGCCACGTCGGTGGTGCGCTTGGCGGCCTTGATCAGCTTGTCGTAGTCCTCGTAGCACCACTTGGAGAAGTTGTTGCCATCGACCGCATCGCAGCCGTACAGGGTGCCCAGCCAGTTGTCCGGGTCGCCGTTGTCGCCGCTCCAGCCGATCAGCATGGCGTCATGCTCGCCGGCCTTGGAGCGCTTGAGGTACTCGCCCCACTCGTAGGTGACGATCTTGGCCTTGATGCCGACCTTGGCCCAGTCGGCCTGCAGCATCTCGGCCATCAGCTTGGCGTTGGGGTTGTACGGGCGCTGCACCGGCATGGCCCACAGGGTGATTTCGGTGCCCTCGGCGACGCCAGCGGCCTTGAGCAGTTCCCTGGCTTTTTCCGGGTTGTAGCCGGCGTCCTTGATGCTGTCGTTGTAGGACCACTGGGTCGGCGGCATGCCGTTGACGGCCAGCTGGCCGGCGCTCTGGTAAACGGCGTCGATGATCGCCTGCTTGTTCACCGCCATGTCCAGCGCCTGGCGCACTTGCAGCTTGTCCAGCGGGGCGTGGGTCACGTTGTAGGCGATGTAGCCGTCGTTGAAGCCCGGCTGCGAGGGCATGACGATGTTCGGGTCCTTGGCCAGCGCGTCGAGGTCGGCTGGACGCGGGTTGAGGGTGATGTGGCATTCGCCGGCCTTGAGCTTCTGCATGCGCACCGAGGCGTCGGTGTTGATGGCGAAGATCAGGTTATCGACCTTCACATCATCCGGCTTCCAGTAGTTCTGGTTGCCGGTGAAGCGGATCTGCGCGTCCTTCTGGTAGCGCTTGAACACGAACGGGCCGGTGCCGATCGGCTTCTGGTTGATGTCGGCGGCCTTGCCGGCCTTGAGCAACTGGTCGGCGTACTCGGCGGAGTGGATCGAGGCGAAGCTCATCGCCAGGTTCTGGATAAAGGCGGCGTCCACCTCGTTGAGGGTGAAGCGCACGGTCAGGTCGTCGAGCTTTTCGAGCTTGGCGATGTTGGCATCCATGCCCATGTCGGTGAAATAGGGGAACTCGGAGGGGTAGGCCTTGCGGAAGGGGTGCTCCTTGTCGAGCATGCGGCCGAAGGTGAACAGCACGTCGTCGGCGTTGAACTCGCGGCTCGGCTTGAAGTAATCGGTGCTGTGGAACTTCACGCCCGGGCGCAGGTGGAAGGTGTAGGTCAGACCATCCGGGGTGACCTCCCACTTCTCGGCCAGGCCGGGGATCACGGCGGTGCCGCCGCGCTCGAACTGGGTCAGGCGATTGAAGACGGTCTCGGCTGCGGCATCGAAGTCGGTGCCGGTGGTGTACAGGCCCGGGTCGAACCCGGCGGGGCTGCCTTCGGAGCAGAACACCAGGCTGCTGGCGGCGCTGGCGAGGGGCGCGCTGGCGATCAGCCCAGCGGCGAGGAGAGCCTGGATAACGGCGTTCTTACGCATGTCGACCTCATGTTTGTTGTGGTTGTCATCGTGAGGGGTGCCTTGTGAGCACCTTGCGTGAAGCTATGCAGGGCATGTGCCTGTCGCAAGCCTGGAGCGTCGGTCAGTTTAGTAGTTGTGATGAAGTTGTAAGCGCGTGTCGCAATCTCGACAGGATCGGTCGGTTGCGCAACAGGTGGCACCGCGCTTGCGGCGGTGACACCTGTCCGTTCGGTCAGGGCAGCTGCACTTCGATGGTGCCGTCGGCGCTCAGCTGGATGCGGCTGGTGCCGGCCTCGATCTGCGGAGCCGCCTCGCTCTTGCTGAAACTGCCGCGGTCCATGGCCATGGCGCGCATCGGCATCACCGGCTGGAATCCGCCACCGTTGAGGGCCAGGTTGACCACCTTGTAGCTCTTGCCGCCCATGGCTTCGGTGGCGAGTTGGGCACGGGCCTTGAAGGCTTCGACTGCTTGCTTGATCAGTGCGTCCTCGCTGGTCTTGCGGGTGTCTTCGGCCACGGCGAAGCTCATGTCGGCCATCTTCAGCTCGCCGAGCAGATCGGCGGACAGCTGCGACAGGCGGGCGAACTCGGCGCTTTCCAGGCGCAGTTCGGCACGCTCGCGCCAGGCGCCGATCTTGCGGCCTTCGTCCTCGTACACCGGGTAGCTCTGCCGGCTGCCCAGGCTGACCTTCACGCCCTGCACCTTGCGCGCCTGCTCGATGGCGGCATTGAGGGTTTTGCTCACACCAGCGGCCAGCTCGGCCGGGTCGTCGCTTTGCGCTTCGGTGTAGAGGGTGACGACCATGCGGTCGTGGGCCACTTCCTGGCTGACTTCGGCGCGCAGCGACACCTGGTTGTAGTGGGGCTCGTCGGCCAGGGCCGGCAGGCTGGCGAACGTGGCCAGGCCGAGGGCAAAGGTGGCGGCGAGGCGGTTGAATGGGGGCATGGGGACTCCTTGCGGGTGGTTGTCCTGGTAGTTGACGAAACGATCAGACTGTTCGGGTTAACGGCGGTTCGCAGGATTTGTGCGGCGTTTGTTTCAGACCCTGTGTTCTGAGGATGGCACTGAGCGGTACGCCGTTTCATCCGAACGGTGTTATCCGGGAGTCCATCGCGGCTAAAGCCGCTCCCACAAAAACCGGATATGCCCCGTGGGAGCGGCTTCAGCCGCGATTTAACAGATCCGCGGGTGGCAGTTGCTACCGCCCCCTATTGAGGCTGGCAGCCTGTGCGTCCGGTTGCCGCAGGCAGGCGGCTGCCCCGGCCCTCTGGTTATACTCGCGGGCATGCCAACGACCTCTATCTATGCCCCGGTGCAATTACTGTCCGCCAGCCGGCAGAACCTCTGGCGCCTGACCCTTATCCGCCTGCTGGTCCTGGCTGCCCAGGCCGGCTCGGTGGGTATCGCCTATCTGTCCGGTATGGTGCCGCTGCCCTGGCTGGCGCTGTGCGTGACCCTCGCCGTGTCGTTGGCCTTGTGCCTGTTCACCGCCCTGCGCCTGCGCGGGCCGTGGCCGGTGACCGAGCTGGAATACACCATCCAGCTGGCCTGCGACCTGGTGATCCACAGCGTGCTGCTGTACTACTCGGGCGGGCCGGCCAACCCCTTCGTGTCCTATTACCTGGTGCCGCTGACCATCGCCGCGGCGACCCTGCCCTGGCTGCACACCATGGCGCTCTGTGGCCTGGGCCTGGCCGGCTACACGGTACTGCTGTTCTGGCCGCATCCGCTGGATATCCCGCTGGGGCAGCGCGAGTCGCTGCTGATCTACGGTATGTGGCTGTCGGTGGCGATGGCGGCGGTGCTGATCACCTTCTTCGCCGCCAAGATGGCCGGTGCGCTACGTCGCCAGGATGAGTTGCTGGCGCTGCGCCGCGAAGAGGGTATGCGCGACCAGCAACTGCTGGCCGTGGCCACCCAGGCCGCCGGCGCCGCCCATGAGCTGGGCACGCCGCTGGCGACCATGAGCGTGCTGCTCAAGGAGCTGCGCCAGGAATATCGCGACAAGCCGGTGTTGCAGGACGATCTGGCGCTGCTCCAGGAGCAGGTCAAGCTGTGTAAGGAAACCCTGCAGCAACTGGTGCGCGCCGCCGAGGCCGACCGCCGTCAGGCGGTATTCGAGCAGACCGCCGTGCAATGGCTGGAGAGCACCCTCAATCGCTGGCACCTGATGCGCCCCGAGGCCACCTACCGTTTCCAGTGCCTGGGTTCCGGCGCGGTGCCGCGCCTGTTGCCGCCGGCCGACCTGACCCAGGCGCTGCTCAACCTGCTGAACAACGCCGCCGATGCCTGCCCGGACAAGCTGGATATCCGCCTGGACTGGGACGAGGACTGGATCAACCTGAGCATCCGCGATCTGGGGGCCGGAGTGCCACTGGCCATTGCGGAACAGCTTGGCAAACCCTTCTTTACCACCAAGGGCAAGGGGTTCGGCCTCGGCCTGTTCCTCAGCCAGGCCAGCGTGACGCGGGCCGGCGGTTCGGTGAAACTCTACAACCACGAAGAAGGCGGCACGCTGACGGAACTGCGGCTGCCCCGGCTTGGAGATGAGCATGTCTGACGAACTACTGCACGAACAGGAAGAGCAGCCGCACCTGCTGCTGGTGGACGACGATCCCACCTTCACCCGAGTGATGGCGCGCGCGATGGATCGTCGCGGTCTGCGCGTGAGCGTGGCCAACTCGGCGGAAGAGGGGTTGGCCCTGGCCAAGGAGGACCTGCCGGACTACGCCGTGCTCGATCTGAAAATGGAGGGCGATTCCGGCCTGGTGCTGCTGCCCAAGCTGCTGGAGCTGGATGCCGAAATGCGTGTGGTGATTCTCACCGGTTACTCCAGCATCGCCACCGCCGTGGAAGCGATCAAGCGTGGCGCCACCAATTACCTGTGCAAGCCGGCCGATGCCGACGACGTGCTGACCGCGCTGCTCTCCGAGCATGCCGACCTGGAAACCCTGGTGCCGGAAAACCCGATGTCGGTGGACCGCCTGCAATGGGAGCACATCCAGCGCGTGCTGGCCGAGCACGAGGGCAATATCTCCGCCACCGCGCGAGCGCTCGGCATGCACCGGCGCACCCTGCAGCGCAAACTGCAGAAGCGCCCGGTCAGGCGCTGAGCGCACCACCCCGACCTAAGTCGAAAGCCTGGCGAAAGGTTTTTTCCGCATTCGGCGAGTATCATTAGCCCCCTAATCAAATACGTGGGGCCACTATGCTCGCTGTCGTTCAGCAGACCCTTGCCGTCACTGCGCCGGTCTTCGCCATGCTGTTTGTCGGCGTGGCGCTCAAGCGTCTGGGCTGGATCGACACGCGCTTCATCGACACCGCGTCCAGCCTGGTGTTCAAGGGCACCATGCCGGTCATGCTGTTTCTCGCCATCCTGCATGCCGACCTGCAGGCTGCACTGCAGCCGGCGCTGCTTGGCTACTTCCTGCTGGCGACCATCTTCACCTTCCTGTTGGCCTGGGGCTGGGCCATCCTGCGGGTGCCGCGCCCGGAGCGCGGCGTCTACACCCAGGGTGCGTTTCGCGGCAACAACGGCATCCTCGGCCTGGCCCTGGCTACCAGCCTGTATGGCGACTATGGCCTGTCGGTCGGCGGCGTGCTCGGTGGCGTGGTGATCCTGGCCTACAACACCCTGTCGGCCATCGTCCTGGCGGTCTATAGCCGTGAGGCCAAGGCCGACCTGCGCAGCATTCTCAGGAGCATCCTGACCAACCCGCTGATCATCGGCGTGGTGACTGCCATTCCCTTCGCTTACTGGCAGGTCAAGCTGCCGGCCTGGCTGCTTACCTCGGGCGACTACTTCGCCAGCATGACCCTGCCGCTGGCGCTGATCTGCATCGGTGGCACGCTGTCGCTGGCGGCCCTGCGCGAGGGCAGTAGCCTGGCCCTGAGTGCCAGCCTGATGAAGATGGTCTGGCTGCCGTTGCTGGCTACCCTGGGGGCCTTCCTGTGCGGCTTTCGCAATGCTGAGCTGGGCATCCTGTTCCTCTATTTCGCCAGCCCCACGGCGGCGGCCAGTTTCGTCATGGCCAAGGCCAGCGGCGGCAACCACGTGTTGGCCAGCACCATCATCGTCATCACCACGCTGATGGCGGTGCTGACCATCAATATCGGTCTGCTGGTGCTGCAGTGGGGCGGCTGGATCTGAGCCTGAGGTGAACTGGGTGCCGGCAAACCAACGCCGGTTAATTGTCATAATCGCCCAGCAGGCCGCAGAAACGATCTTCGATTTACGGCAAATTCCCGTGCGCCATTCGACGGGCTGCCTCACTAGGCAGACCGAACTGTTTTCCGGGAAGCCACTATGAAGTTCATCTCGCCGTCTAGTCGGTCTCTTACCCGCGACACCATTCGGGTCGTCAACCCGCGCCGCCTGCTACTACCGGGGCTGGCGCTGCTGCTGTTGTGCAATATCGGTGCGTTTGCCGGTGGCGTCTGGCTGGGGCAGGGCCTTGGCGCGCCTGAGGTCCATGCGGATGGCGCGGTAAGTGCTGCGGCGCCAGCCGAGGAGCGCTTTGCCCTGGCCCGCGTGGGTGAGCTGGTGGGTCGCCTGCGTTCCCTGGAAGCGGATGCTTTGCTGCTGCGCCGCATGCTGATCGAGCACAAGAGCCTGAGCGAACAGGTCTCCGCGCTCGATCCGGCATTGATACCTGAGCTGGCGCCGGCCATTCCCGTAGGCGGCAAGGGGGGGGTGCTGTTGCCGCCGCGCGGCTGTGCCGCGGCCAGTCTGCCGCGAGACAGCCAGTCCCTGGAAGACCTGCGGCGCAGCGAGACAACTGCCCGTTGCCTGCGTGGTGCGCTCGATCATCTGCTGGAGCGGGTCGCCAACCGTAATGCGGCGCTGATGGCGATTCCCTCGCATCGCCCGGTGGAGGGTGCACGCCTGGGCTCATCCTTCGGCAATCGTGTCGATCCGTTCAACAAGCGTCTGGCTTTCCACTCCGGCCTGGATTTCTCTGTGGCGAGCGGCACTCGGGTGCTGGCTGCCGCCGGTGGGCGGGTGCGCTCCGCGCGATGGCACAACGGTTACGGCAAGCTGCTGGAAATCGACCACGGCAATGGTCTGGTCACCCGCTACGCGCACCTGTCGCGTTTCTATGTGAAGGCCGGGGATGTGGTCACTCCGGGCCAGCGCATCGCAGCGGTCGGATCCACCGGGCGCTCTACCGGGCCGCACCTGCATTTCGAAGTGATGCGCCATGGCCGTTTCGTCGACCCGCAGCGTTTCCTGGCACTGGCTGACATGCCTTACGACAGCGATGCGCAGGCGCATGACTAAGGCACTGTCGACCCGTGAGCTGTTGCGCGGCGAGCACCGCCTGCAGATTGGGCATGGTCGTGGGCGCTGGCGCAGTGCCTTGCTCTTCCTGCTGTTGCTGGCCTTTCTGGGGCTGGCCTTCAGTCTGCACCTGCGCCAGGACAGTGAGCAGCTGCGGCGCCTGGAGGCTGTGCAGGAGGAAAACCGGCAACTCAAGGCTCGCCTGGCGCAACTCGACATGCAGCAGCGCGAGGCCGTGGGCATTCAGCAGCAGCTGGTGCGGCGCAATGGCGACCTGGCGGCGCAAGTGAAAAAACTGAAAACCGATCTGGCGTTCTTCCGGAAGCAGCAAGAGCGTTAATCACCATCCGGGAGTTTAGGGATGTTCAACAGCAAGAAAGCGGCACCGCGGGTGTCCGTCGACAAATTTTCCAGTCTGATTTCCGACAACCTGGCGCTGAATGGCGATCTGGAGTTCGAGGGCGGTCTCAAGGTCAGCGGCAAGGTGCGCGGCAATGTACGGCACAAACCGGGCACCGCCAGCCTGCTGGCGCTGAGTGCGGGCGGTTGTATCGAAGGTAATGTCAGCAGTCACGATGCGCTGATCGACGGCAGCATCGTCGGCGACCTGGTGGTCGAGCACCTGCTGGAGCTGCATTCCAATGCGCGGGTGCGCGGCAATATCTGTTACCGCCAGCTGAGTATGGAGAACGGTGCCCTGGTGGAGGGCACCTTGACCCGGCTGGACGACCCGGCGCAGCGGCTAGAGCTGCCGAGCCCGGCGCAGAACAGCGAGGCGCTTGCGGGCGAAGTCTGACTTTGCCTGCGGTTTACGCCTGCTCGGCCTGCCAGGCGTCGATCACCTCCTGAGCGGCGCGGAAGGCGTCGATGCAGGCCGGTACGCCGGCGTATACGGCGCAGTGCAGCAGGGCCTCGCGGATCTCCTCCACGCTGCAGCCGTTGTTCAGTGCGCCACGTACATGGCCCTTGAGTTCCTGTGGGCACTTCAGCGCAGTCAGTGCGGCCAGGGTGATCAGGCTGCGGGTCTTGCGTTCCAGCACGCCGCGCGTCCAGACGCCGCCCCAGGCATGTTCGTTGACGAAGTCCTGCAGCGGCTGGGTGAATTCGGTGGCGTTGCCGAGTGCGCGATCGACGAAGGCATCGCCCATCACTTCGCGGCGAACCTGCTCACCCTGTTTGGCATGGTCGGACATGCGGCGTTCTCCTTAGCGTTGTTTGTGCCAGGCGCGGGCACCGATCACCATCAGGGTGATGGCGGTCAGCGGCAGGACGAAGGTCAGCATGGCGTGCTGGAAGGCGTCGAGCCAGGGCGCTTCATTGCTGTTGGCAATCAGGTAGGTGGTGTAGATGGCGTAGTAGACGACGAACAGCGCGCCCTCCCAGCGGTTGATGCTGTAGCCATTGAAGAAGATCGGCAGGCAGGCGATGGCCACGGCGATCATCACCGGGAAGTCGAAGGCCAGGGCGTTGGCGGCGACCGGAATCGCGCTGGGCGCCACCAGCGAGGCGAGGCCCAGGACGCAGAGCAGGTTGAAGAGGTTGCTGCCGACGATGTTGCCCACGGCGATGTCTCGCTCGCCCTTGAACGCAGCCATCACCGAGGTGGCCAGCTCCGGCAACGAGGTGCCGATGGCGACCACGGTCAGGCCGATGACCAGTTCGGACATGCCCAGGGCGCGTGCCAGCTGCACCGCACCTTCAACCAGAAAGTTGGAGCCACTGACCAGCAGCACCAGACCGGCGATCACCAGCCCCAGGTTGATGACCCAGGCATGGGGCTTGGCAGGCTCGCGCAGGCCGTACTCGTCTTCGAACTCGTCGGCGCCTTCGGCTTTCTTCTCGCGGCGGCTGCTGATGATCAGGAAGGCGGTATAGGACACCACGCCAGCGAACAGCAGGGCGCCGTCCAGGCGGCTGAGCTGGCCGTCATAGGCCAGGGCATAGGTCACCAGGCTGGCGCCGATCATGATCGGTACGTCCAGGCGGATCAGCTGGCGCGAGACCAGCAGCGGCGCGACCAGGGCGGTGACACCGAGGATCAGCAGGACGTTGGCGATGTTGCTGCCAATCACGTTGCCAATGGCCAGGTCGCCGCTGCCATTCCAGGCTGCCTGGACGCTGACTGCGGTTTCCGGCGCGCTGGTGCCGAAAGCGACCACGGTGAGGCCGATGATCAGCGGCGGGATGCCGAACTGCGCGGCCAGCTTGGCGGCGCCACGTACCAGCACCTCGGCACCGGCGACCAGCAACACCAGGCCGGCGATCAGGTAGACAAAGGTCATCAGGGTCATGCTGAGGCTCCAAAAAAGTCGGCATAGCTTATTCATTGGCTCCGGCGGCGCCAGCGCCGGGTGTATCGCTTTGTGTCAGTCGGCGAGGGCTTCGATGCGCACGGGGGCTACACCCTGGCGCAGCATGCCCAGCTGCTCGGCAGCACGGCGCGACAGGTCGATGATGCGGCCCTTGGTAAACGGGCCGCGGTCGTTGATGCGTACCGTGACCTGGCGGCCATTGCCCAGGTGGGTGACCTGTACACGTGTGCCGAACGGCAACTGGCGGTGGGCGGCGGTCAGGGCGTTCTGGTCGAAACGCTCACCACTGGCGGTCGGTTTGCCCTGGTGCTTTGCCCCGTACCAGGAGGCCTGGCCTTCGGCGCGGTAGCCGTGAGGATTGATCTGGCCCTGGCTGGCGCAACCGCTCAGCAGCAGGATGGCGAGGGGTAGCAGAACACGGTGCATAAGCATTCCCTGGCGGTAGATGACACAACGCCGGGCAGGCCCGGCGTTGTGTGTGACTCAGGATTCGAGCTTCTTTTTCAGCAGTTCGTTCACCTGACCGGGGTTGGCCTTGCCTTTCGAGGCCTTCATCGCCTGGCCGACGAAGAAGCCGAACATCTTGCCGCGCTTGGCTTCGTCGCTGGCGCGGTATTGCTCGACCTGCTCGGCGTTGGCCGCCAGCACCTCGTCGAGCATCTTCTCGATGGCGCCGGAGTCGGTGACCTGCTTGAGGCCCTTCTTCTCGATCACCTCGTCGGCCGTTGCACCTTCGCCGGCGGCCAGGGCCTCGAACACCATCTTGGCGATCTTGCCGCTGATGGTGTTGTCCTTGATGCGCAGGATCATGCCGCCCAGCTGTTCGGCCGAGACCGGCGACTGCTCGATCTCCAGGCCTTCCTTGTTGAGCAGGCTGGACAGCTCGCCCATCACCCAGTTGGCGGCCAGCTTGGCGTCGCCGCACACGGCATTGACCGCCTCGAAGTAGTCGGCCAGCTCGCGGCTGGCGGCCAGGACGGTAGCGTCGTAGCTGGACAGGCCGAACTGCGCCTCGAAGCGCTCGCGCTTCTGCACCGGCAGCTCCGGCAGGCTGGCGCGCACTTCGTCGAGGAAGCTCTGCTCGATCACCACCGGCAGCAGGTCGGGGCAGGGGAAGTAACGGTAGTCGTTGGCTTCTTCCTTGCTGCGCATGGAGCGGGTCTGGTCCTTGTTCGGGTCGTACAGGCGGGTTTCCTGCACCACCTTGCCGCCGTCCTCGATCAGTTCGATCTGGCGCTGCACTTCATGGTTGATGGCTTTCTCGATGAAGCGGAACGAGTTGACGTTCTTGATTTCGGCGCGGGTGCCGAACTCGGCCTGGCCTTTCGGCCGTACCGAGACGTTGCAGTCGCAGCGCAGCGAGCCTTCGGCCATGTTGCCGTCGCAGATGCCGAGGTAACGCACCAGGGCGTGGATGGCCTTCACATAGGCCACGGCCTCCTTGGCCGAGCGGATGTCCGGCTCGGAGACGATCTCCAGCAGCGGCGTGCCGGCACGGTTCAGGTCGATGCCGCTCATGCCGTGGAAGTCTTCGTGCAGGCTCTTGCCGGCGTCCTCTTCCAGGTGCGCGCGGGTGATGCCGATGCGCTTGGTGGTGCCATCCTCCAGGGTGATGTCCAGGTGGCCCTTGCCGACGATGGGATCGTCCATCTGGCTGGTCTGGTAGCCCTTGGGCAGGTCCGGGTAGAAGTAGTTCTTGCGGGCGAAGACGTTCTTCGGCGCGATATGCGCGTCGATGGCCAGGCCGAACTTGCAGGCCATGCGCACCGCTTCGGCATTCAGCACCGGCAGGGTGCCGGGCATGCCTAGGTCAACCAGGCTGGCCTGGGTGTTGGGCTCGGCGCCGAAGGTGGTGGCGCTGCCGGAGAAGATCTTCGATTGGGTGCTGAGCTGGGCGTGGATTTCCAGCCCGATCACGGTTTCCCATTGCATCTGTCTATTCCTCAGAAACCAGTCGGTGCTTGGGTGTGCCAGTCAGTGACCTGCTGGTACTGATGGGCAACGTTGAGCAGGCGTGCTTCCTGGAAGTAGTTACCCAGCAGCTGCACGCCGACCGGCAGGCCGTCGACGAAGCCGGCGGGCATGGACAGGCCCGGGATGCCGGCCAGGTTGGCGGTGATGGTGTAGATGTCTTCCAGATAGGCCGAGACCGGGTCGGCGCTCTTCTCGCCGAGCTTCCAGGCCGGATTGGGCGTGGTCGGGCCGAGGATCACGTCGACGTCGTTGAAGGCGGCGACGAAGTCGTTCTTGATCAGGCGGCGAATCTGCTGGGCCTTGATGTAGTAGGCGTCGTAGTAGCCGGCAGAGAGCGCATAGGTGCCGACCATGATGCGCCGCTTCACCTCCGCGCCGAAGCCTTCGCCGCGCGAGCGCTTGTACAGGTCCTGCAGGTCTTTCGGGTTCTCGCAGCGGTAGCCGAAGCGCACGCCATCGAAGCGCGACAGGTTGGAGCTGGCCTCGGCCGGGGCGATCACGTAGTAGGCCGGGATGGCGTGCTGCATATTCGGCAGGCTGATGTCCTTGACCGTGGCGCCGAGCTTTTTCAGTTCCTCGACCGCGGCCATGACCTTCTCGCCGATGCGCGCATCCAGGCCGGCACCGAAGTATTCCTTGGGCAGGCCGATGCGCAGGCCGGCCAGCGGCTGGCTCAGGCTGGCCAGGTAGTCGTCGACCGGTTGATCGACGCTGGTCGAATCCTTCGGATCGAAGCCGGCCATGGCACCGAGCAGCAGCGCGCAGTCCTCGGCGGTGCGCGCCAACGGGCCGCCCTGATCGAGGCTGGAGGCGTAGGCGATCATGCCCCAGCGGGAGACGCGGCCGTAAGTCGGCTTGATCCCGGTGAGGTTGGTCAGCGCCGCTGGCTGGCGAATCGAGCCGCCGGTGTCGGTGCCGGTGGCGGCCGGCAGCAGGCGCGCGGCCACGGCCGCAGCGCTGCCGCCGGAGGAGCCGCCCGGTACGCGGGTCAGGTCCCAGGGGTTCTTTACCGCGCCGTAGTGGCTGGACTCGTTGGCCGAGCCCATGGCGAACTCGTCCATGTTCAGCTTGCCGAGGGTCACGCTGCCGGCGGCGGTCAGCTTGTCGACCACGGTGGCGTCGTAGGGCGCCTTGAAGCCGGTGAGGATCTTCGAGGCGCAACTGGTCAGCACGCCCTGGGTGCAGAACAGGTCCTTGTGACCGATCGGCGCGCCGAGCAGGGCGCCGTCTTCACCCGCCGCGCGGCGAGCGTCGGCGGCTTTCGCCTGCTCGCGGGCCAGCTCTTCGGTGACGGTGATAAAGCTGTTGAGCTGTGGGTCGAGCTGGGCGATGCGCGCCAGCAGGCTCTCGGTCAGCTCGACGGAAGAGAAGGTCTTGTCCTTCAGGCCGCGGGCGATCTCGGCCAGGGTCAGTTGATGCATGGGAAACCCTTTCCTTTTATTCGATGACTTTCGGCACGAGGAACAGGCCGCTTTCCACGGCCGGGGCGATGGCCTGGTAGGCATCGCGCTGATTCTGCTCGGTGACGGTGTCGGCACGCAGGCGCTGGGTGGCTTCCAGCGGATGGGCCAGCGGCTCGATCCCCGCGGTGTCGACCGCCTGCATGGCGTCGATCAGGCCGAGGATGTTGTTGAGGGTGGCGGTGGTCTGCGGAATTTCCGCCTCGGTCAGGCCCAGGCGGGCCAGATGGGCGATTTTTTCCACGTCGGAGCGTTCGAGCGCCATCGTGATTCTCCAGGGACGAGCGGTGACCGGGCGGGAGCGGGCGGGAACGGATGCCGCTTGAGGTGGTCAAAGGCCGCGATTTTGGGGCCTATAAGGCCCGGAAAAGCGGGCAATTTAGCACAACCGCCGCCTTGCCCAAAAGGCTGCTCGTTGTTAGAGTTTGCCGCACTTTTTTACCCAGCGTTTTTCACCACGCTCTGTCTAGGGTTTTCTCCCCATGTTCAAGAAACTGCGTGGCATGTTTTCCAGCGATCTGTCGATCGATCTGGGCACTGCCAATACCCTGATTTATGTGCGCGAGCGCGGCATCGTCCTCAATGAGCCATCCGTGGTCGCCATTCGTACCAGCGGCAACAACCAGAAGAGCGTGGTTGCCGTGGGTACCGAGGCCAAGCGCATGCTGGGTCGTACCCCGGGCAACATCTCCGCGATCCGCCCGATGAAAGATGGCGTGATCGCCGACTTCAGCGTCTGCGAAAAGATGCTGCAGTACTTCATCAACAAGGTTCACGAGAACAGTTTCCTGCAGCCGTCGCCGCGCGTGCTGATCTGCGTGCCGTGCAAGTCGACCCAGGTCGAGCGCCGTGCCATCCGTGAATCCGCGCTGGGCGCCGGTGCCCGCGAAGTGTTCCTGATCGAAGAGCCGATGGCAGCCGCCATCGGTGCCGGGCTGCCAGTCGAAGAGGCCCGCGGCTCGATGGTCGTCGACATCGGTGGTGGCACCACCGAAATCGCCCTGATCTCGCTCAACGGCGTGGTCTACGCCGAATCCGTGCGGGTCGGTGGTGACCGCTTCGACGAAGCCATCATTACCTACGTGCGCCGCAATTACGGTTCGCTGATCGGCGAATCCACTGCCGAGCGCATCAAGCAGGAAATCGGCACCGCCTATGCCGGCGGCGAAATACGTGAAGTCGATGTCCGCGGTCGTAACCTGGCTGAAGGTGTGCCGCGCAGCTTCACCCTGAACTCCAACGAGGTGCTGGAGGCTCTGCAGGAGTCGCTGGCGACCATCGTTCAGGCCGTGAAGAGCGCCCTGGAGCAGTCTCCGCCGGAGCTGGCCTCCGACATCGCCGAGCGCGGCCTGGTGCTGACCGGTGGTGGCGCCCTGCTGCGCGATCTGGACAAGCTGCTGGCCCAGGAAACCGGCCTGCCCGTGATCGTGGCCGAAGACCCGCTGACCTGCGTCGCCCGTGGTGGTGGCCGTGCCCTGGAGATGATGGATCGTCATTCCATGGACCTGCTCTCCACCGAGTGAGCCTGAGGTAAGCTGTGGAAGCCGGAAGCTCTTTCTTCCGGCTTTCTGTTTTCTGGCTGTCGCACTTTCCGCCGTTGCATAAGGGGACGCGCTATCAAACCGCTATTCGCCAAGGGGCCCTCGCTGGGCGTACGACTGCTGGTGCTGGTCGTGCTATCGGCCGTGCTGATGGTGGTGGATGCGCGGCTCGATGTGCTGCAGCCGTTGCGCGCTCAGCTGGGTGTGATCACCGCACCGGCTTATCAGGTTGCCCGTTTGCCGCTGACCCTGTGGGAAGGTGTGGCGCAGCAGTTCAGCAGTCGCAGCGAACTGCTGGCGGAGAACGAGAGGCTCAAGGCCGAGGGGCTGCTGATGCAGGGCCGCCTGCAGAAGCTGGCGACCCTCACCGAGCAGAACGTGCGCTTGCGCGAGTTGCTCAACTCGGCGGCCCTGGTTGATGAGAAGGTGCTGGTCACCGAACTGATCGGCGTCGATCCCAACCCCTTTACCCACCGTATCCTGATCGACAAGGGCGAGAAGGATGGCGTGTTCCTTGGCCAGCCGGTGCTCGATGCTCGCGGCCTGATGGGGCAGGTGGTCGAAGTCATGCCCTACACCTCGCGCGTGTTGCTGCTGACCGATACCAACCACAGCATTCCGGTGCAGGTGAATCGCAATGGCCTGCGCGCCATCGCTGCTGGTACCGGCAACCCGGAGCGCCTGGAGCTGCGCCATGTGGCCGACACGGCGGATATCAAGGAAGGCGATCTGCTGGTCAGCTCCGGAATGGGGCAGCGTTTCCCGGCCGGTTATCCGGTGGCCTCGGTGAGCGAGGTGGTTCATGACTCTGGTCAGCCCTTCGCCATTGTGCGCGCCATTCCCACGGCGGCGCTCAATCGCAGCCGCTACATGCTGCTGGTGTTCACCGATGCGCGCAGCCCTGAAGAACGCGCCACCGAGGCCGCCGAGGCCCAGGAGGCAATTGATGCTGCAGTGCCGGCCGTGACGCCGGGTGAAGTTGCACCGGTGCCGGGGCGTGATGAGCCTGCCGTACCGGCAACCACACAGGAGAGTCAGTGATGGTGGCCCGCTCGCGCAATGGCTGGGTAATCTGGTGCAGTCTGTTGCTCGCGCTGCTGCTCAGCGTGGCGCCCATGCCGCAGTTCATGGAGGTCGGTCGCCCGCTGTGGCTGGCGTTGGTGTTGAGCTACTGGGTGCTGGCTCTGCCGCACCGCCTGGGCATGGTCAGTGCCTGGGGGCTGGGCCTGGTGGAGGATGTGCTGTACGGCTCCTTGTTCGGCCAGAACGCCCTGATCCTGACCCTGATCGTGTTCCTGGTGCTGTCCCTGCAGCGCCGCTTGCGCATGTTTCCCATGTGGCAGCAGAGTCTGGTGTTGCTGGTGGTATTCGGTTTGGCCCAACTTGTGCAGTTGTGGCTTAACGCGCTGACTGGAAACCGCCTGCCCACACTTCTGTTTGTGTTGCCGGCACTGATCAGCGCCTTGCTCTGGCCCTGGGTGTTCGCCATTCTGCGTGGGCTGCAGCAACGCTTTGCGGTCAACTGACAAGGCCGCTCCTCCATTCCTCGACAGGGAGATGTCTGCATGGCCACGCTTTACCTGGCCTCGGGTTCCCCCCGCCGGCGTGAACTGCTGGCACAGATCGGTGTTTCTTTCACTCCGCTGATCGCCTCCATAGATGAAACTCCTTTGCCCGACGAGCCTGCACATGGCTATGTAGAGCGCCTGGCGCGGGAGAAGGCGCTGGCCGGATTGGCTACGCTTGAGCAGACCGGCGCTGCTGTGGTGCTGGGCGCCGATACGGCGGTGGTGCTGGACGGACGTATCCTGGGCAAGCCTGCGGATCGCGCAGAAGGGTTGAGCATGCTGGCTGCCCTGGCGGGGCGCGAGCATCAGGTGCTGACCGCCGTGGCGCTGGCCGCGGCCGGGCGCATCGAGTCGCAGGTGGTCACCAGTCGGGTACTTTTCCGTGCTCTGCGGGCGGGTGAGGCCGAAGCCTACTGGGCCAGTGGCGAGCCCCAAGACAAGGCCGGCGGTTATGGTATTCAGGGGCTGGCGGCGGTGTTCGTCAGCCAGTTGCAGGGCAGTTATTCGGCAGTCGTCGGACTGCCCCTGTGCGAAACCGCGCAGATGCTGGAGGCATTCGGGATTCCGTGCTGGCAGGCCGTGCCTGGCAGCCCACAATAGGAGGTGGCGGCCCCTGGCCAGCTACCGCGACGCGCAGAGTAGGACGCATGAGCGAAGAGATCCTGATCAATATCACGCCGATGGAGTCGCGCGTGGCCGTGGTGGAGAACGGCGTACTGCAGGAAGTGCATGTCGAGCGCACGCAGAAGCGTGGCATCGTCGGCAATATCTACAAGGGCAAGGTGGTGCGGGTGCTGCCGGGCATGCAGGCGGCGTTCATCGACATCGGCCTGGATCGTGCGGCCTTCATCCATGCGGCGGAAATCTCCAGCCGTGAAGGCAGCGCGGTAGAACCCATTGGCGCCCTGGTGCACGAGGGGCAGAGCCTGGTGGTACAGGTGACCAAGGACCCGATCGGCACCA
This sequence comes from Pseudomonas sp. zbq_18, assembly GCF_043102245.1. NCBI lineage: Bacteria > Pseudomonadati > Pseudomonadota > Gammaproteobacteria > Pseudomonadales > Pseudomonadaceae > Pseudomonas > Pseudomonas sp. zbq_18. The sequence goes on from NZ_JBICIT010000013.1 coordinate 396,741, forward strand.
AAGGCGCGCGGTTGACCACCCAGCTGTCTATCCCCTCGCGTTACCTGGTGTATATGCCGAAAACCGCGCATGTCGGTATCTCCTTGAAGATCGAGGACGAAGCCGAGCGCGAGCGCCTCAAGCAGGTGGTGGCCGATTGTGTGGCCGCAGAAGGCATCGAGGAGGCCGGTGGCTTCATCCTGCGCACGGCCGCCGAGGGCGCGGGCAGCGACGAGATCCTTGCCGACATCCGCTATCTGCGCCGCCTGTGGGAGCAGATTGCCGGGCAGATGCAGACGGCCAAGACGCCTTCGGTGATCTACGAAGACCTGTCCCTGGCCCTGCGCACCCTGCGCGATCTGGTCAACCCGAAGATCGAGAAGATCCGCATCGACTCGCGGGAAACCTTCGGCAAGATCACTCAGTTCGTCGACGAGCTGATGCCGGAAGTGGCCGACCGCCTTGAACATTACCCTGGCGAACGGCCGATCTTCGACCTGTACGGCGTCGAGGACGAAATCCAGCGCGCCATGGAGCGCAAGGTGCCGCTCAAGTCCGGTGGTTACCTGGTGGTCGACCCGGCCGAGGCGATGACCACCATCGACGTCAACACCGGCGCCTTCGTCGGCCACCGTACCCTCGAGGAAACCATCTTCAAGACCAACCTCGAGGCCGCCACCGCCATCGCCCGGCAGATGCGCCTGCGCAACCTGGGCGGGATCATCATCATCGACTTCATCGATATGGAAGATGAAGAGCACCAGCGCCAGGTGCTGCGCACCCTGGAAAAGCAGCTGGAGCGCGATCACGCCAAGACCAACATCATCGGCATCACCGAACTGGGCCTGGTGCAGATGACCCGCAAGCGCACTCGCGAGAGCCTGGAACAGGTGCTGTGCGAGCCCTGCGCGGCCTGCCAGGGGCGCGGCAAGCTGCGCACCGCGGAAACCATCTGCTACGAGATTTTCCGTGAAATCCTGCGCGAGGCGCGCGCCTACCAGGCCGAGGGCTATCTGGTGCTTGCCAACCAGAAGGTGATCGACCGCCTGCTCGACGAGGAGTCGGGCAATGTGGGCGAGCTGGAAGCCTTTATCGGCCGCCCCATCAAGTTCCAGGTCGAGAGTATGTATTCCCAGGAGCAGTACGACGTGGTGCTGCTCTGAATGGGCCTGCTGATGCGGCTGCTGCGTTGGGCGCTGGGATTCTGTGCCCTGCTGCTGGTGCTGGCTGCGCTGTACGTCAGTCTGGGCCGGCAGTTGGCGCCGCTGTTGGCGGAGTACCGCGATGAGGTGCAGGACAAGGCGCGTGAAGCCCTGGGCATGCCACTGTCCATCGGCAGCCTTGAAGGCGGCTGGAGTGGCTTTGATCCTGTTCTGACGGCCCATGACGTGCAGCTGGGCGAAGGTGCCAGTGCGGTGCGCCTGGATCAGGTACGCCTGGTCCCGGATGTATTCGGCAGCCTGCTGGCGCGCCAGTTGCGTTTGGCCAACCTGCAGGTGGAAGGTCTGCAACTGAGCCTGCGCCAGGACGAGAATGGTCAGTGGGCGGTCGAGGGGCTGCCCGTGCAGGAAAACAGGCAGCCTCTGCAGCCACAGCAGGTGATCAGGTTGCTTGAGCATGTCAGCAAGGTATCTCTGCTGGACAGCCAGCTGACGCTTGAGTTGCAGGGGCGTGAACCGCTCAGCCTCACCTACATCGAAACGACCTTGCGCAGTGGTCGGGTGCGCCAGCGCCTGGATCTGCGCATGCGTTTACCGGATGGCCAGCCTCTGGCCATGCGCCTGCGCGTCAAGTTGCATGAACAGGACTGGCAGCAGAGCAATGCCGAGGTCTATCTGAGTCTGCCGCAAAGTGACTGGGCCACCTGGCTGCCAGGGGAGCTGACCGGGGCCTGGGCTCTGGACAAGGCACAGGCCGGCGGTGAGCTGTGGCTGGTATGGGGCCAGGGGCGGGTGCAGCGTGGTGCGGCACGTCTGCATATGCCAGAGCTCAGTGGTAGCCATGCCGGGAAAAAGCCGGTGCAGATTTCCGACCTGGGTCTGCAGGCCTATTACGAGCGCAAGGCGGATAGCCAGCAATGGTTGCTCAATGGGCTGGCCATGAACCTGGGCGAGACCCGCTGGGGCGAGGTCGCTCTGGCCGTGCGCCAGCGCCTGGATGCCGCCGGTCAGCCCGCGCTGTGGCAGCTGGATGCCGACCGTCTCGATCTGACACCGCTGGTGCCTGTGGTGCGCGCCCTGGCACCTTTGCCGGCGCAGGCCGACGAGGCGCTGGCCGCCCTGGCGCCACATGGCACCGTGCATAACCTGCGTGTGGAGTACCGCCCGCAGCTGACCGACGGCACGCGCCTGCAGTTTTTCGCCAATCTTCAGCAGGCAGGCATTGGTGCCTGGAATGGTATTCCTGCCGTGGAGAATGCCAGTGGCAGCGTGCGTGGCGATCTGAGTGGTGGCGAGGCACTGGTCGCCAGCGAGCACTTCAGTCTGCACTTTCCCAACCTGTTCCCCGAGCCCTGGCAGTACCGCCAGGCCGGTGCACGCCTTGAGTGGCAGCTGGAGGACGGCAACCTGACTCTGAATAGCCCCTACCTGCAAGTGGTGGGTGAAGAGGGGCGTATCGCCGGCGACTTCCTGGTACGCCTGCGCAAGGCCCCGGAGGAAGAGGACTACATGGATCTGCGCGTCGGCCTGGCCGATGGTGATGCGAGCAAGGCCGGCAAGTACCTGCCCAGCCGCTCCCCGGGCTTCAGCCCGGCGCTGGATGAATGGCTGCGTACGGCCATTCACGGCGGCCGTATAGATGAGGGCTGGTTTCAGTACCAGGGCTCCCTGGCCAAAGGCGCGGAAGAGGCGGCGCGCAGCATCAGCCTGTATTTCCGCGTGCGTGATGCCGAACTGGCCTTTCAGCCAGGCTGGCCGGTGCTGCGTGAGGCACAGGGTGAAGTGCTGATCGAGGACGACGGTGTCGATGTGCGGGTGTCCCAGGGACGTTTGCTGGATAGCCGGGTGCTCAATGTGCAGGCTGCTATCCCCCGCGTGCCGGCCGGACAGGTGTCGCGCCTGACCCTGGAAGGCGACGTTGAGAGCAGCCTGGTCGATGCCCTGAAGATTCTTCAGGAAGCGCCCATCGGCACCGCCGAGACTTTTGCCGGCTGGCAGGGCCAGGGGCCGCTGAGTGGCAAGCTGAAGCTCGATATTCCGCTGGCCAAGAGCACGCCGCCGCAAGTGCAGGTCGACTTTGCCACCGAGGGCGCGACGCTCAAACTGGTCAATCCGGTGCTGGAGCTGACCCAGCTCAAGGGCGCATTCCGCTTCAATACGGCCAGTGGGCTCAGCTCGCCCGACATCCGCGCTCAGGTGCTCGGTCATGCCGTACGTGGCCGTGCCCTGGCTGAGGGTGTTCGTGGCAATTCGCGTACGCGCATCGAGGCCAGCGGCCGCATGCCACTGGGCAGTCTGACCGCTTGGCTGGGCGCCACCCAGCCGCTGCCGTTGTCTGGAGAGCTGCCCTACAAACTCAGCCTGACCCTGGACGGGGCTGACAGTCAGCTGCGCGTCGACTCCGATCTCAAGGGGCTGGCTGTGGCGTTGCCGGCCCCCTTCGCGAAAAAGGCAGACGAGTCGCGCCAGGCCAGTTTCCGCATGACCCTGCAGGGTAATGAGCGGCGTTACTGGCTGGACTACGCCCAGCTGGCCAGCCTGGCCTTCGCCGCACCGCCCGGGCAGATGCTCGAGGGGCGTGGCCTGTTGCGCCTGGGCGGCGATCCGGCCCTGTTGCCGGCCGCCAAAGGTTTGCTGGTGCGTGGCCGTATTGCAGAGCTGGACTGGAGCGCCTGGCAGGAGGCCATCAAGCCCTATGTCGGCGTGGCCGGGGGCGATCAGAGTCGCCAGTTCTTCCGCGGGGCGGATGTCACCATCGGTCGTTTCCGGGGCTTTGGCGCCGAGGCCGACAATCTTGCCGTCAAACTGGCGCGAGACGCGGCTGGCTGGCAGTTGGGGTTGGCCAGCGCCCTGCTCGACGGCCAGGTCAGTCTGCCGGATGCCGCGGGCGCGCCCATTGGGGTATCTCTGGCACGCCTGACTTTACCGGCTGCCCAGCCCGTGACGGCCAGTGAAGAAGATAAACCCGACCCACTGGCCCAGGTCGACCCGCGGCAGATTCCGGCGCTGGATGTGCAGATCGATCAGGTCTTGCAAGGCGATGACCCGTTCGGCGCCTGGTCGTTCAAGGCCCGGCCGACACCTCAGGGGGTGCAGTTCAGCGAGCTGGCGTTGAATCTCAAGGGTTTGCGGGTGGGTGGCAGTGCTACCTGGGAAGGAGTGGGTAACGCGGCCAGCACCCGGTACAAAGGGCGCATAGAAGGTGAGAATCTGGCGGACGTGCTCAAGGCCTGGGGCTTTGCGCCCAGCGCCACCAGCGAACGTTTCCGTCTGGATGCCGACGGGCGCTGGCCTGGCTCACCGGCCGCGCTCAGCCTCAAACGCTACAGCGGCACTCTCGATGCGAGCCTGCGCAAAGGTCAGTTCGTCGAGGTGCAGGGCTCGGCTTCCGCCCTGCGCGTCTTCGGTCTGCTCAACTTCAACTCCATCGGCCGCCGTCTGCGCCTGGATTTCTCCGACCTGCTCGGCAAGGGTCTCAGCTACGATCGCACCAAGGCGTTGCTGGTGGGTGACCGTGGCGTGTTCAAGACCCAGGAGCCGCTCAAGGTGGAAGGGCCTTCCAGTACCCTGGAGCTGAACGGCACGATGGACATGGCCGATGAACGTATCGACGCCACGCTCTTGGTAACCCTGCCGGTCTCCAACAATTTGCCGCTGGCGGCGCTGATCGTCGGTGCGCCGGCCATCGGCGGCGCGCTGTTCGTGGTCGACAAGCTGCTGGGCGAGCGTGTAGCGCGCTTCGCCAGCGTGCAATACAAGGTCCAGGGGCCCTGGATGAACCCCGAGATCACCTTTGATAAACCTTTCGAAAAACCCCGGTGAAGCCTGCCTTGGCCACATGGGGTAGCATGCAGGCATGAACCGGACGGAAGTAGCCATGTCCCTAGCCGTGATCCAGATGGTCAGCCAGGACGATGTCCTGGCCAACCTGGGTGCTGCTCGTCGCCTGCTGCAGCAGGCGGCCGAGCGTGGCGCGCGCCTGGCGGTGTTGCCGGAAAATTTCGCCGCCATGGGGCGGCGCGACCTGGCCGCCCTGGGGCGTGCCGAGGCGCTGGGCGAGGGGCCGATCCTGCCTTGGCTGCGCCAGACTGCCCGCGATCTTGGCCTCTGGCTGGTGGCCGGTACCATTCCCTTGCCCCCCGACGATCAGCCGCAGGCCAAGGCGCATGCTTGCTCGCTGCTGATTGACGATCAGGGCCAGCGCGTTGCTCGTTACGACAAGCTGCACCTGTTCGACGTGGATGTCGCCGATGCCCGCGGTCGCTATCGCGAGTCCGACGACTATGCCTTCGGCGGGCAGGTGGTGGTGGCCGATACCCCGTTCGGGCGCCTGGGCCTTAGCGTCTGCTATGACCTGCGCTTCCCCGAGCTATACAGCCGCCTGCGCGAGGCTGGCGCCGAGCTGATCACGGCCCCGGCCGCCTTCACTGCCGTTACCGGCGCCGCTCACTGGCAGGTGCTGACCCGCGCCCGCGCCATCGAGACCCAGTGCTACCTGTTGGCGGCGGGGCAGGGTGGCATTCATCCGGGTGGGCGCGAGACCTTCGGCCACTCGGCCATTATCGACCCCTGGGGGCGCGTGCTGGCCGAACAGGCCAGCGGCGAGGCGGTGCTGCTGGCCGAACCTGATGCCGGCGAGCAGGCAGCCATTCGTCAGCGCATGCCGGTGGCTCAACACAGACGATTCATTGCGCCGGCCCAACCCGGGGCGGCGCCCACGGAGCAGTTATGAGCACTATCCTCGACCGGGTCAGCAACCATCTGCTGGCTCCTGGCAACCTTGGCATCGAGCAGCTACCGGCGATTCTCGGCAACTTGGCAGGTCCCGGCATCGATGCGGCCGACCTGTATTTCCAGAGCCAGGTTTCCGAGACCTGGGTGCTGGAGGATGGCATCGTCAAGGAAGGCAGTTTCAATCTCGATCAGGGCGTGGGCGTGCGTGCCCAGTCTGGTGAGAAGACCGGCTTCGCCTACAGCAATGCCATTCATGCCGAGGCGCTGAACCAAGCCGCCCAGGCCGCTCGCTCGATTTCCCGTGCCGGCCAGCAGGGCCGTGTACAGGCGTTCGTCAGCCCTCAAGTGACGGCACTCTACGCTCAGGATAACCCGCTGGAAGTGTTGCAGCGCGCCGAAAAGGTCGAGCTGCTCAAACGCATCGACCTGGCCACGCGAGCACTGGACCCCCGTATCAAACAGGTCACGGTGAGCCTGGCCGGGGTCTGGGACCATGTGCTGGTGGCGGCCAGCGATGGCAGCCTGGGCGCCGATATTCGTCCGCTGGTGCGTTTCAATGTCAGCGTGATCGTCGAGCAGAACGGGCGCCGTGAGCGTGGCGGGCATGGTGGCGGCGGACGCAGCGACTATCGCTACTTTCTCGAGCGTGACAGCAGTGGTGAAGAGCGCGCCATGGCCTACGCCCGCGAGGCGCTGCGCCAGGCGCTGGTCAACCTGGAAGCGATCCCTGCGCCCGCCGGCACCCTGCCGGTGGTGATGGGCGCTGGCTGGTCCGGTGTGCTGCTGCACGAGGCGGTCGGTCATGGTCTGGAGGGCGACTTCAACCGCAAGGGCAGCTCGGCCTACAGTGGCAAGATCGGCCAGAAAGTGGCGTCGAGCCTGTGCACCATCGTCGACGATGGCACCCTCAGTGGCCGCCGTGGCTCGCTGAGCCTGGACGACGAAGGCACGCCGACTCACTGCACCACGCTGATCGAGAACGGTGTGCTCAAGGGCTACATGCAGGACAAGCTCAATGCTCGCCTGATGGGCATGGCGCCGACTGGCAACGGCCGGCGCGAGTCCTACGCACACCTGCCCATGCCGCGCATGACCAACACCTACATGCTGGCCGGCGAGAGCGACCCGGAAGAAATCATCCGTTCGGTGAAGAAGGGCATCTACTGCGCCAACCTTGGCGGTGGCCAGGTGGACATCACCAGTGGCAAGTTCGTGTTCTCCACCAGCGAGGCCTATCTGATCGAGGACGGCAGGATCACTGCGCCGGTCAAGGGGGCCACCCTGATCGGCAACGGGCCGGAAGCGATGAGCCGGGTGTCCATGGTTGGCAACGACCTGGCTTTGGACAGCGGTGTGGGGACCTGCGGCAAGGACGGTCAGTCGGTGCCAGTCGGCGTCGGCCAGCCGACCCTGAAGATCGATGCGATCACGGTGGGCGGCACGGGCGCTTAAGTGGGGCGGACGGTAGGCTGGGCTTCGCCTGCGCGGCCGGGCCTACGCGGCCCGGCCCAACCTACGGAGGATGAAGATTTAACGCAGGCCGCGCTGTACTTCGTCCAGGTCGCGGATGTATTTGAAGATTTTGCGCGCAGCGGTTGGCGGTTTGTTCCGCGCCGCTTCGTGCTGGGCATGACGGATCAGGCTGCGCAGGTGCTGGCGGTCGGTGTCCGGGTAGTCGGCGACGAAGCTTTCGAGGGTGCTGTCATCGCCCGCGATGAGGCGGTCGCGCCAGCGTTCGAGATTGTGGAAGCGCTCGTTGTATTCGCGCGTGGAGCTGTCGACCTGGTCGATCAGGGCCAGGATGGCGTCGATGTCCTGTTCGCGCATGAGTTTGCCGATGAACTGGACGTGGCGCTTCTTGGCCGCGTTGGCGGTGTGCTTGGGCGCGTCGGCTAGGGCTTTGCGCAGGCCGTCGGTCAACGGCAGTTTGGCGATCAGCTCGGGTTTGAGGGTGGTCAGGCGAGCGCCGAGATCCTGCAGGGCATGCAGCTCGCGCTTGATCTGGGTTTTGCTCTTCTCGCCGGAGAAGTCTTCGTCGTAAGAATCAGCCATGGGGGCGGTCCGGATGGAAACGTCGCCATGATAACCAGTCAGAGGAGGGCTGTCCCGAATGGCGCCTCCCGATCTTGGAGTGCAACATGAGTTCGATTGAAGCAGTAGGGCCTCAGGCTCTGCCGACATTGCAGGGCCAGGTCGAGGCGATCATCGCCGAGGCGCGTCGTCAGGGCGCCAGCGCCTGCGAGGTGGCGGTATCGGTGGAGCAGGGCTTGTCCTCCACGGTGCGTCAGGGCGAGGTGGAAACGGTCGAGTTCAACCGTGACCAGGGGTTCGGCATCACCCTCTACGTGGGGCAGCGCAAGGGCTCGGCCAGTACCTCGGCCAGCGGCGAAGCGGCTATCCGCGAGACCGTCGCGGCGGCACTGGCCATTGCTCAGCATGCGTCCGAGGACGACTGTGCGGGCCTGGCCGATGCGGCGCTGATGGCTCGCGAGCTGCCGGAGCTGGATCTGTACCACCCCTGGGATCTGGCGCCGGAGCGGGCGGTGGAGCTGGCGCTGAGTTGCGAGGAGGCCGCCTTCGCTCATGATCCGCGCATCAGCAATGCCGATGGCACCACGCTCAATACCCATCTGGGCTGCCGCGTATATGGCAACAGTCATGGTTTCGTCGGCGGCTACGCCAGCTCGCGGCACAGTCTGAGCTGCGTGATGATCGCCGAGGGCGACGGGCAGATGCAGCGCGATTACTGGTATGACGTCAATCGCCAGGGGGAGCTGCTGGCCGACCCTGTGCTGATCGGGCGCAAGGCTGCCGAGCGTAGCGTGGCGCGTCTGGGGGCACGCCCGGTACCGACCTGCGAGGTGCCGGTGCTGTTCGCCGCCGAGCTGGCCACCGGTCTGTTCGGCAGCTTCCTGGGGGCCATCTCCGGCGGCAACCTGTACCGGCACTCATCCTTTCTGGAGGGGGCTCTGGGCCAGCAGCTGTTCCCCGAGTGGCTGAGCCTCGATGAGCGCCCTCATATTCCGCGGGCAATGGCCAGCGCGGCCTTCGATGGTGATGGCCTTGCCACCTATGCCAAACCGTTCGTCGCCGGCGGTGAACTGGTGTCCTACGTCCTCGGCACCTACTCCGGGCGCAAGCTGGGCATGCCCAGTACGGCCAATTCCGGTGGCGTGCACAATCTTTTCGTCAGTCATGGTGACGAGGATCAACAGGCACTGCTGCGCCGTATGGGGCGCGGGCTGCTGGTGACCGAGTTGATGGGCCATGGCCTGAACATGGTCACTGGTGACTATTCCCGAGGGGCCGCCGGTTTTTGGGTAGAGAACGGCGAGATCCAGTTCCCGGTGCAGGAGGTCACGATCGCCGGTAATCTGCGCGACATGTTCCGGCAGATTGTCGCGGTAGGCAGCGATCTTGAGTTGCGCGGCAATATCCGCACCGGCTCGGTGCTGATCGAGAGAATGACTGTGGCCGGCAGCTAGCTTGGCTGGCATGCAAAAAGGGCCTCAGGGCCCTTTTTTCATGGGGAGCTATTCGCCTTCGTCGAACCTGTTGTTGATCAGTTCGACCAGGGCATCAAGCGCCTCTTCGTCACGTTCCCCCTCGCTGGACAGGAGCAGGCTGGTGCCCTTGCCGGCCGCCAGCATCATCACCGCCATGATGCTTTTGCCGTCTACCTGGCTTTCCGGAGAGCGCCCGACCCGTACCTGGCAGGGGAATGCGCTGGCTACGCCGACGAATTTGGCAGCCGCTCGCGCGTGCAGGCCGAGCTTGTTGATGATGGTGATTTCGCGGGCGGGCATTGCGTTCCTTAGCTCAGGTCGCGGTGGCGTATCTGGACGTTGTTCAGGATGGGTTTCAGGGTCTCGCCGAGGCGATTGGCCAGATAGACCGAGCGGTGGTGGCCGCCCGTGCAGCCGATGGCGATGGTCACATAGGCGCGATTGCTGGCGGCGAAGCGGGGCAGCCACTTGTTGAGATAGCCGAGGATGTCCTGATACATCTCCTCAACGTCTGGCTGGGCGGCCAGGTAGTCGGCCACGGGCTGATCCAGGCCGGACATGTCGCGCAGATCCGGTTTCCAGTAAGGGTTGGGCAGGCAGCGCACATCGAATACCAGATCCGCATCCACCGGCATGCCGCGCTTGAAGCCGAACGACTCGACCAGGAAGGCGGTGCCGGGGCTCGGGCGGTTGAGCAGGCGCAACTTGATGCTGTCGCGCAGCTGATAAAGGTTGAGGTGGGTGGTGTCGATCTTCAGGTCGGCCAGATCGGTAATGGGCGTCAGTAGCTGGGCCTCATCGCGAATGGCTTCGGCCAGGGAGCGGTTCTCGTTGGTCAGCGGGTGGCGTCGACGCGTTTCCGAGAAGCGCTTTAGCAGCGTCTCTTCGTCTGCGTCCAGGTACAGCACATCGCACTGGATGTGTCGATTACGCACTTCATCGAGAAGTTCGGGGAAGCGCTTGAGCTGGCTGGGCAGGTTGCGGGCGTCGACCGATACCGCGACCTGCGGGTGCAGCAGTTCGGTCTGCAGCAGGGCACGCTCTGCCAGATCCGGCAGCAGCCCGGCAGGCAGGTTGTCGATGCAATAGAAACCATTGTCCTCAAGGACATCGAGAGCCGTGCTCTTGCCCGAGCCGGAGCGTCCGCTGACGATGATCAGGCGCATGGCGCTGGCTCCCGTTTTTAGTGGCCGTTCTGTACGTCGACCACGACCTGGTACAGGCTTTCGTTGCTCGGCGCCTGGCGCAACCGTTCCCGTACCTCGCTGCGGTCAAGCATGCTGGCGATCTGGCGTAGTAGCTCCAGGTGCTCGTCGGTCGCTGCTTCCGGTACCAGCAGAACGAACAGCAGGTCGACCGGAGCGCCGTCGATGGCGTCGAAGTCCACCGCCGCATCCAGGTGCAGCACGGCACTGATCGGCGCGTTGCAGCCGGGCAGGCGGCAGTGAGGAATCGCAATGCCGTTGCCGAAACCGGTAGAGCCGAGCTTCTCGCGGGCAATAAGGTTTTCGAAGATGTCCTGGCTATCCAGATCGGGTAGATCACGAGCGACCAGGTTGGCAATCTGTTCGAGTACACGCTTTTTGCTGCCTCCCGGCACGTTCACCAGGGAACGTGCGGGAGTCAGTATGGTTTCGAGTCGGATCATGTGAGGGGTAAGTATCAGCGAGCTGCCGCGCCTTGCATGCGGTCCAGCTGCTTTTCCTTGTGCTTGATCAGTTGGCGGTCGAGTTTGTCAGCGAGCAGGTCGATGGCGGCGTACATGTCTTCATGTTCGGCGTTGGCCACGACTTCACCGCCGGCAATATGTAGGGTCGCTTCGATTTTCTGTTTCAGCTTTTCCACTTCCATGGTCACCTGAACGTTGGTGATCCTGTCGAAGTGACGCTCCAGTCGGCTGAGTTTTTCCCCGACGTAGTCGCGCAGGGCGTCGGTCACATCCAGTTGATGTCCACTGATGTTGACTTGCATAACGCATCTCCTTGTTGCCTTGTGTAAGAGACAGGCTATCGGGCCTGCCGCCGTAACACGTTGGCCGGAGGTTTGATGCACTACTGGCCGAGCTTCCCCTGATGCAGGGCTGGCGCGATACGCTAGTGCAGAAATCCCCCGTTCAGGGCCGTTTACATCAATCGCTTGCGCTCACTGGATGGCGCTATGCCGAGAGATTCGCGGTATTTGGCGACTGTGCGACGGGCTACCTGAATGCCCTGTGCCTCCAGTAAACCAGCGATCTTGCTGTCGCTCAACGGCTTTTTCGCGTTTTCCGCAGCCACCAGTTTCTTGATGATGGCGCGGATCGCGGTGGACGAGCATTCGCCACCCTCGGCGGTGCTGACATGGCTGGAGAAGAAATACTTCAACTCGTAGATGCCGCGTGGGGTGTGCATGAATTTTTGCGTGGTCACCCGGGAAATGGTCGACTCGTGCATGCCTACCGCCTCGGCGATGTCATGCAGCACAAGAGGTTTCATCGCCTCGTCGCCATAGTCGAGGAAGCCGCGCTGGTGTTCGACGATTTGCGTCGCCACTTTCATCAGGGTTTCGTTGCGGCTCTGCAGGCTCTTGATGAACCAGCGCGCCTCCTGCAACTGGTTGCGCATGAAAGTGTTGTCGGCGCTGGAGTCGGCGCGTTTGACGAAGCCAGCATACTGGGCGTTGACCCGCAGGCGCGGTACCGCTTCCTGATTCAGCTCCACCAGCCAGCGATCGTTGTGCTTGCGTACGATGACGTCGGGCACCACGTATTCCGGTTCGTTGGCTTCGATCTGCGAGCCTGGGCGCGGGTTGAGGCTCTGGATCAGCTCGATGATCTGGCGCAGCTCGTCTTCCTTGAGCTTCATGCGTCGCATCAGCTGGCTGTAGTCGCGGCTGCCGAGTATGTCCAGATGATCGTTGGCCAGGCGCTGTGCCTCGGTCAGCCAAGGGGTGTTGGCAGGCAGCTGGCGCAGTTGCAGCAGCAGACACTCGCGCAGGTCGCGGGCGCCGATGCCGGCTGGCTCGAAGTGCTGGATGCGGTGCAGTACCGCCTCGACCTCGTCGGCTTCGATTTCCAGTTCCGGATCGAAGGAGTCGACGATCTCCTCGATACTTTCTTCCAGGTAGCCCTGATCGTTGATGCAGTCGATGATGGTGACGCCGATCAGTTTGTCGGTATCGGACATCGGTACAAGATTGAGCTGCCACAGCAGGTGACTTTGCAGGCTCTCGCCGGCGGAGGTGCGGGTGGTGAAGTCCCACTCGTCATCATCGCTGCTTGGCAGGCTGCTGGCGCTGGTCTGGTAGACGTCTTCCCAGGCGGTGTCGACTGGCAGCTCGCTGGGAATGCGGTCGTGCCATTCGCCGTCTTCTGCGTTGTCGCTGTTGTTTACCGCGACGGTGCTGTCCTGGAAGCTGGAGCTGTCCTGCTGGACCGAGTTGCCCTGCTCGGCGTTGTCGGCCATGGGGTCGGAGTTGTCGAAGTCTTCTCCTTCCTCCTGGCGCTCAAGCATGGGATTGGATTCCAGCGCTTCCTGGATTTCCTGTTGCAGGTCCAGAGTGGAGAGCTGGAGAAGTCGAATGGCCTGTTGCAGCTGCGGGGTCATCGTCAGCTGCTGGCCCATCTTGAGGACTAGCGACGGTTTCATGGTGCGGGGCTGGTTACCTTGTTCACTTGCCGGCGCGCTGCGCCATCCACTGCAGGGCGGAAGGCCGCCCTTGGAAGCAATTTGTATGCCTGACCTTGAATCATTCCTTCCGTTTGCGCAAGCCCCTGCATGTTGGGCGCTTTACAGCCGGAACTCGTGACCCAGGTAGACTTCCTTGACCAGTTGGTTGGCCAGGATGGTCTGGGCATCGCCCTCGGCGATCAGCTGCCCGTCGTTAACGATATAGGCCGTCTCGCAGATATCCAGGGTTTCGCGCACGTTGTGATCGGTGATCAGTACGCCGATACCCTTGGCCTTGAGGTGGTGGATGATCTGCTTGATATCGCCGACCGAAATCGGATCGACGCCGGCGAACGGTTCGTCGAGCAGGATGAACTTGGGCTCGGTGGCCAGCGCGCGGGCAATCTCCACGCGGCGCCGCTCGCCGCCGGACAGGCTCATGCCCAGGCTGTCGCGGATGTGGCTAATGTGGAACTCCTGCAGCAGGGCTTCCAGCGCTTTCTCGCGGCCGGCCCGGTCGAGATCCTTGCGGGTTTCAAGGATGGCCATGATGTTGTCGGTCACCGACAGCTTGCGGAAGATCGAGGCTTCCTGCGGCAGGTAGCCAATCCCGGCGCGGGCTCTGCCGTGCATGGGTTGGTGGCTGATGTCCTGATTGTCGATCAGGACACGCCCCTGATCGGCCTGTACCAGGCCGACGATCATGTAGAAGCAGGTGGTCTTGCCGGCGCCATTGGGCCCGAGCAGGCCGACGATCTGACCACTTTCTATGGACAGGCTGACATCACGAACCACCTGGCGGCTCTTGTAGCTCTTGGCCAGGTGCTGAGCTTTGAGGATGGCCATTACTGGGCTTGCTCCGGCTGGCCTGCTTTCTTGCGCGGCTGCAGAATCATGTCGATCCGCGGGCGTGGGGTCGATACGTTGCTGCCGGTGGCGCGGCCTGCGTTGACGATCTGGCGCTGGGTGTCGTAGACGATCTTCTCGCCTTCGAAGACATTGCCCTGTTGGATTACCTTGGCCTGGTCGATCAGTACGATGCGCTCGTTGCTCGCGTAATACTGGATGGTCATGCCATAAGCCTTGACGATGTCCTTGTCGGCCGCCGGCTTTTGCTCGTAGTAGGCCGGTTTGCCGACCGAGGTGAAGACGTCGATGTCGCCATTGGCATCCTGGGTGATGGTCACGGTGTCGCCAGTGATCTTCAGGGTTCCTTGGGTAATCACCACGCCGCCGCGGTAGACCGCTACGCCTTGCTTATCATCCAGTTCTGCGCTGTCTGCTTGTACCCGGATCGGCTGGTCGCGATCACTGGGCAGGGCCCAGGCGCTGGCGCTTCCGAGCGCGCTGCCCAGGCAGAGCAGTAGGGGGAGGGTTTTAACGAACCTCATGCTGGCCTCTTACGTTGGACAGCAAGTTGATCTTGCCGTCGTTCATGTACGCTTTCATTCCCTGTGCCGTGGTCACCCCATTGGCGGCCTCGATTCTAACGGCTTGCCGGGTCTGCGCATATTCCTCGTCGGGGAATACGGTCATGCGGCTGCTGGTGATCACGGTCGGACGCCCCTTGGCGTCAGTGCGCGCAACCCGCACGTTGTCGATCAGTTCGACCTGCTTGCCTTCAGGGGCCACTTCGCCTTTGTCACTGCGCACATGCCAGGGATACTGTGTGCCTCGGTAGAGGTTCAGGTCAGGTTTTTCCAGCAGGGTCACGTCGCTGGCCTTGAGGTGCTCCAGTTTGCTGGCGGTCATCTCGTAGTGCAGCTTGCCGTCTGCCTGAAACTGCTGGGTGCTGGCGCCTACCACATAGAAATCGATGGGGTTTTCGCTATCTTTGCCGGTGTTCTTTTCCATGAAGCTTTCCGGGCGAACATTCCAGTAGCCGACTGCTGTCAGCAGAGCGACGACCAGCAGGCCGATCAGGTAGTTGCGTAGCTTGCCGTTCAAGGTGTGCTCCTAGAGGTAGGCGGCCTGCGCCGCCTCCAGGGTGCCCTGGGCGTGCATGATCAGCTCGCAGAATTCGCGTGCCGCGCCTTCACCGCCGCGGGCGCTGGTCACGCCGTGCGCATGCTGGCGCACGAAGCTGTCGGCACTGGCCACGGCCATGCCCAGGCCGACGCGGCGGATCACGGGTAGATCAGGCAGATCGTCGCCCAGATAGGCGACTTGTTCATAGCTTAGGCCTAGTTCGCCCAGCAGTTCATCCAGCACGACCAGTTTGTCTTCGCGGCCTTGATAGAGGTGCTGGATGCCCAGGTTCTGTGCGCGGCGCTCGACTACGGGGGTCTTGCGACCGCTGATGATGGCGGTGCGTACACCGGAGTTGATCAGCATCTTGATGCCGTGGCCATCCAGTGTATTGAACGTCTTGAATTCACTGCCGTCGGTGAGGAAGTAAAGGCGACCGTCGGTCAGTACGCCGTCCACATCAAAAATGGCCAGTTTCACGGCTTTGGCGCGTTGCAGTAGGTCAGTTTTCATCAGAGAACTCCGGCGCGCAGCAGGTCGTGCATGTTGAGGGCGCCGACGGGCTTGTCCTCGTCATCCACTACTACCAGTGCATTGATCTTGTGGTCTTCCATGATTTTCAGGGCTTCGGCGGCGAGCATCTCGGCACGGGCGGTCTTGCCGTGGGCGGTCATCACCTGGTCGATGCTGGCCTCGCGCACGTCGATGCCCTTGTCCAGGGTGCGGCGCAGGTCACCGTCAGTGAAGATGCCGGCGAGTTTGCCGTCGGCCTCGATGATGACGGTCATGCCTAGGCCCTTGCGGGTCATTTCCAGCAACGCCTCGCGCAGGCTGGTGCCGCGCGCCACCAGGGGGAGGCGATCACCGGCATGCATCACGTTTTCCACCTTGAGCAGCAGGCGGCGGCCGAGCGCTCCGCCCGGATGGGAGAAGGCGAAATCTTCGGCAGTGAAGCCGCGAGCTTCCAGTAGGGCGATGGCCAGGGCATCGCCCAGCACCAGCGATACGGTGGTGGATGAAGTGGGGGCCAGATTGAGTGGGCAGGCCTCCTGGGCGACGCTGGCGTCCAGGTTGACCTCCGCAGCTTTGGCGAGGGGAGAGCCGGGGTTGCCGGTCATGCTGATCAACTGGATACCCAGACGCTTGATCAATGGCAGCAGGGTAACGATCTCGGCAGTCGAGCCAGAGTTGGACAGGGCCAGCACCACGTCGTCCTTGGTGATCATGCCCATGTCGCCGTGGCTGGCCTCGGCAGGGTGGACGAAGAAGGCCGGAGTACCTGTGCTGGCCAGCGTGGCAGCGATCTTGTTGCCGATATGGCCGGACTTGCCCATGCCCACGACAACCACGCGGCCCTTGCACGCCAGAATCATCTCGCAGGCGCGAATGAAGTCGGCGTCAATGCGGCTCAGTAGACTGGATACCGCTTCGCTTTCCAGGCGAATGGTGCGTTGCGCGGACTGGGTCAGGTCGCTGATTCGATTCATGGCAGTCGGAGAGTGCTCGGCTAAAAAGGCTGAGAGTATACCGGTAAAGCGATCGGGGCTCACCTGGCCTTGCGCGCGGGTTGCGGGCTTGTAATGAAAAATGT
The DNA here is from genome assembly GCF_043102245.1 of Pseudomonas sp. zbq_18. Classification (NCBI taxonomy): domain Bacteria; kingdom Pseudomonadati; phylum Pseudomonadota; class Gammaproteobacteria; order Pseudomonadales; family Pseudomonadaceae; genus Pseudomonas; species Pseudomonas sp. zbq_18. The sequence goes on from NZ_JBICIT010000013.1 coordinate 413,326, forward strand.
ACAGAGCCTTGGGTCGCAGGGTGTGCAATGTTATATTTCGCGCCCTGTTCGGCCTGACCTGGGCGTGAGTGTCCCTGTAGTGGGCTGCTGCGTCTGCCTAGGGAAGGGGCGTACCACAAGGAGTTTGGATGAGTGCCGAGAATGCCTATGCCGTTGAGTTGAAGGGGCTGACCTTCAAGCGAGGCGCACGCAACATCTTCGATAATGTCGATATCCGCATTCCGCGCGGCAAAGTCACCGGGATCATGGGGCCTTCCGGCTGTGGCAAGACTACCTTGCTGCGTCTTATCGCTGCACAGCTAAAGCCAGCCAGCGGTGAGGTATGGGTCAACGGGCAGAACCTGCCCACGCTGTCCCGCTCAGACCTGTTCGACATGCGCAAGCAGTTCGGCGTGCTGTTTCAGAGCGGCGCGCTGTTCACCGATCTCGATGTGTTCGAGAACGTGGCTTTTCCGCTGCGTGTCCATACCCGCCTGCCTGATGAAATGATCCGCGACATCGTGCTGATGAAGCTGCAGGCCGTCGGTCTGCGTGGCGCTGTCGAACTGATGCCGGACGAGCTGTCCGGCGGCATGAAGCGACGTGTGGCTCTGGCGCGGGCCATCGCTCTGGATCCGCAGATACTGATGTACGACGAGCCGTTCGTCGGTCAGGACCCCATCGCCATGGGCGTGCTAGTGCGGTTGATTCGCCTGCTCAATGATGCCCTCGGCATCACCAGCATCGTGGTTTCCCACGATCTGGCCGAGACCGCCAGTATTGCCGACTATCTATATGTCGTCGGCGACGGTCAGGTGCTGGGGCACGGTACCCCCGAAGAGTTGATGAACTCGGACAATCCGCGCATCCAGCAATTCATGAAAGGCATTCCGGATGGCCCGGTGCCTTTCCATTATCCGGCGCCGGATTATCTCGATGATCTGTTGGGAGCGCGCTGATGCGTAGGAAGTCCCTTTTCGACCGTATTGCTCTGCTCGGGCGGGCCGGTATCGATGTGGTGCAGGCGATGGGGCGCTCGACCCTGTTCCTGTTCAGCTCCCTGTTTGGTCGCAGCGGTTTGCGCAATGGTGGCCAGTTATTGGTGCGTCAGCTGTATTCGGTTGGTGTGCTGTCGCTGCCGATCATAGTTGTCGCCGGTCTGTTCATTGGCATGGTGTTGGCGCTGCAGGGCTACAACATTCTGACCAGCTATGGCTCGGAACAGGCGGTGGGGCAGATGGTCGCCCTGACGCTGCTGCGTGAGCTGGGGCCAGTGGTGACCGGCCTGCTGTTCGCCGGGCGTGCCGGTTCGGCGCTGACCGCTGAAATCGGCAATATGAAGTCCACCGAGCAGTTGTCCAGCCTGGAGATGATCGGCGTCGACCCGCTCAAGTACATCATTGCGCCACGCTTGTGGGCCGGCTTCATTTCAATGCCGCTACTTGCCGCCATTTTCAGTGTGGTCGGCATCTGGGGAGGGGCCATGGTTGCCGTGGACTGGCTGGGTGTTTACGAAGGCTCGTTCTGGTCGAACATGCAGAACAGTGTGAAATTCACCGAAGACGTGCTCAATGGTGTGATCAAGAGCATGGTGTTCGCCTTCGTGGCAACCTGGATCGCGGTGTTCCAGGGCTACGACTGCGAGCCCACTTCGGAAGGTATCAGCCGCGCCACCACCAAGACCGTGGTTTATGCCTCCCTGGCCGTACTCGGCCTCGACTTTATCCTGACCGCCCTGATGTTTGGAGATCTCTGATGCAAAGCCGCTCCCTGGAAATCGGCGTCGGCCTGTTCCTGCTGGCTGGATTGCTGGCCCTGCTGTTGCTGGCCCTGCGCGTAAGCGGGCTGTCGCCTGCCAGCTCGGGTGAAACCTACAAGCTGTACGCGAACTTCGACAATATTGCCGGTCTTACCGTAAGGGCCAAGGTCACCATGGCCGGTGTCACCATTGGCAAGGTCACGGCCATCGATCTGGATCGCGACAGTTATACCGGGCGTGTGACCATGGAGGTCGAGAAGCGGGTCGACAACCTGCCGTTGGACTCCACTGCGTCCATCCTGACCGCTGGCCTGCTGGGCGAGAAGTACATTGGTATCAGCGTGGGTGGTGAGGAAGACCTGCTCAAGGAGGGCTCGACCATCCATGACACCCAGTCTGCACTGGTACTGGAAGACCTGATTGGCAAATTCCTGATGAACTCTGTGAACAAGGAAAGCAAATGACCCTCTTCACGATTCTGCGTCGCGGCCTGCTGGCCGCTCTGGTTAGCCTGCCTATGCTGGCGGTGGCTGCCCCGTCCGCCCATGACGTGGTCAAGGGCACTACCGATCAGCTGCTCAGCGATCTCAAGGCGAACAAAGAAAGCTACAAACAGAACCCGCAGGCGTTCTACGACAGCCTGGAGCGCATTCTTGGCCCGGTGGTCGACAGTGAGGGCATCTCGCGCAGCATCATGACCGTTAAGTATTCGCGCGGTGCCAGTGACGCCCAGATGAAGCGTTTTGAAGACAACTTCAAGCGCAGCCTGATGCAGTTCTACGGCAACGCCTTGCTCGAATATGACAACCAGGACATCCGTGTGCTGCCCGCCAAGGCTGAGGGCGATGAGCGTGCCAGCGTCGGCATGGAGGTCAAGGACAGCAAGGGCACCGTGTATCCGGTGTCCTACACCATGGTGCAGCTGGGTGGGCAGTGGAAGCTGCGCAACGTGATCATCAACGGCATCAACATCGGCAAGTTGTTCCGCGATCAGTTCGCCGACAGCATGCAGCGCAACGGCAACGATCTGGACAAGACCATCGATGGCTGGGCCGAGGTTGTAGCCAAGGCCAAGGACAGTGCCGAAGGTCAGCAGGCAGGCGGTCAATGAGCGATACGGCCATTCGTGCGGGCGCCTCTGGAGAGCTGTTGCTCAGCGGTGTGCTCGACTATCGCAGTGGTCCGGCGCTGCGCGAGGCCGGGCGGCGTTTGATTTCGTCGAATACGGCAAGCGAACTGGTCCTGGATTGCTCTGCCGTGGAAAAGTCCAGCAGTGTCGGGTTGTCGCTGCTGCTGGCCTACCTGCGCGATGCACACAAGGCGAGCAAGCACCTGAGCGTGCGTGGCCTGCCCCAGGACATGCGTGAGATTGCCAAGGTGTCCGGCCTGCACGAGCTGCTCGACCTCTCGGCATGATGCATACAAGGCCCTCCGTCTGCCGGGCTTCGCAGGCGGAGGGCTTTTTTGTATGATTGCCGACCCGCGGGCCAGCCTTGGCTCGCCCATGAATTGTTTCGCGTTGATCGAGGTTGAGCATGCAGGCCGTAGAAGTTAAGAACCTCCTGGAGGCCAAGCTGGCCAACACTCGCGTCGAGGTGGAAGGCGAGGGCTGCAACTTCCAGCTCAACCTGATCAGCGACGAGCTGGCCGCGCTCAGCCCGGTCAAGCGTCAGCAACAGATCTATGCCCACCTCAACGAGTGGATCGCCAGTGGCGCCATCCACGCCGTGACCATGAAATTCTTCAGCCAGGCCGCCTGGGCCGAGCGTTCCTGAGCCTGCGGGCAGCGAGATTGCGAATGGACAAACTGATTATCACCGGCGGTATCCGCCTCGACGGCGAAATCCGCATTTCCGGTGCGAAAAACTCCGCCCTGCCGATTCTGGCTGCCACCCTGTTGGCCGATACCCCGGTCACTGTGTGCAACCTGCCGCACCTGCACGATATCACCACCATGATCGAGCTGTTTGGTCGCATGGGCGTGCAGCCGATCATCGACGAGAAGCTCAGCGTCGAAGTGGATGCCAGCACCATCAAGACCCTGGTCGCGCCATACGAGCTGGTGAAGACCATGCGCGCCTCGATCCTGGTGCTCGGTCCCATGGTTGCCCGTTTCGGCGAGGCCGAAGTGGCGCTGCCGGGTGGCTGCGCCATCGGTTCGCGTCCGGTCGACCTGCACATCCGTGGTCTTGAAGCCATGGGTGCCAAGATCGACGTGGAAGGTGGCTACATCAAGGCCAAGGCGCCGGAAGGCGGCCTGCGTGGCGCGCATTTCTTCTTCGATATCGTCAGTGTGACTGGTACCGAGAACATCATGATGGCTGCGGCCCTGGCCAAGGGGCGCACCGTGTTGGAAAACGCCGCGCGTGAGCCGGAAGTGGTCGACCTGGCCAACTTCATCAACGCCATGGGCGGCAAGGTCAGTGGCGCCGGGACCGACACCATCATCATCGACGGCGTCGAGCGCCTAGGCGGCGGTCGCTACAGCGTGATGCCCGACCGTATCGAGACCGGCACCTACCTGGTGGCGGCTGCTGCCACTGGCGGCCGGGTCAAACTGAAAGATACTGATCCGACCATCCTCGAGGCCGTGCTGGCCAAGCTGCAGGAAGCGGGTGCCGAGATCACCACCGGCAAGGACTGGATCGAGCTGGACATGAAGGGCAAGAAGCCCAAGGCGGTCAACGTGCGCACCGCGCCGTACCCAGCCTTCCCGACCGACATGCAGGCGCAGTTCATTTCCCTCAATGCCGTTGCCGAAGGCACTGGTACCGTGATCGAGACGGTGTTCGAGAACCGCTTCATGCACGTCTACGAAATGAACCGCATGGGCGCGCAGATCCTGGTCGAGGGCAACACCGCCATTGTTACTGGCGTGCCGGCGCTCAAAGGCGCTCCGGTGATGGCCACCGACCTGCGCGCTTCCGCGAGTCTGGTGATTGCCGCGCTGGTGGCCGAGGGCGAGACCCTGATCGACCGCATCTACCACATCGACCGTGGCTACGAGTGCATCGAGGAAAAACTGCAGCTGCTCGGCGCCAAGATTCGTCGTGTGCCGGGCTGAGTCCAGCGCTGCCCAAGGGCCAGCCTATGCGGGCTGGCCATTGTTCTAAGGAATTTGTTTCATGCTGACCATCGCGCTGTCCAAGGGCCGCATCCTCGACGACACCCTGCCGTTGCTTGCCGCCGCAGGCATCGAGCCGACCGAGAACCCGGAGAAGAGCCGCAAGCTGATCATCCCGACCACTCAGGATGACGTGCAGCTCCTGATCGTGCGCGCCACCGATGTGCCGACCTACGTCGAACATGGCGCGGCCGACCTCGGCGTGGCCGGCAAGGACGTGCTCATGGAGTACGGTGGCCAGGGCCTGTACGAACCGCTGGATCTGCAGATTGCCAACTGCAAGCTGATGACCGCAGGCAAGGTCGGCGCGCCGGAGCCGAAAGGTCGCCTGCGCGTGGCCACCAAGTTCGTCAACGTGGCCAAGCGTTATTACGCTGAGCAGGGCCGTCAGGTCGACGTGATCAAACTGTACGGCTCCATGGAGCTGGCGCCACTGGTCGGCCTGGCCGACAAGATCATCGACGTGGTCGACACCGGCAACACCCTGCGTGCCAACGGTCTGGAGCCACAGGAGCTGATCGCCCACATCAGCTCGCGGCTGATCGTCAACAAGGCTTCCATGAAGATGCAGCACGCCCGCATCCAGGCGCTGATCGAGACCTTGCGCACTGCGGTCGAAGCGCGATGACCGGCATGGATGGCGGGAATGTCGAAAATGCAGGAGCATTTTTCGACCACCAAAGCTGATACCTCCAGTGCGGCTCTGTGCCGCACGTGCCTATCCGTGTCATAGCCAGAATTCTCAGGTGCCCGCACGGAGCGGCTGGTACTCTACGGGCGCCTGAGCAATAGCCAAACATGAGGCCCGCTATGACCGCTCCCGTTGCCATCCGCCGACTCAATGCCGCTGACCAGGATTTTGCCCGACACCTGGATCATCTGCTGAGCTGGGAAAGCGTGTCGGACGATGCGGTCAACCAGCGTGTGCTCGATATCATCGCCGCCGTGCGTAGCCGCGGTGATGCTGCGCTGGTCGAGTTCACCGAAAAGTTCGACGGCCTGCAGGTCGCGTCCATGGCCGACCTGATCCTGCCGCGCGAGCGTCTGGAGCTGGCCATGACCCGCATCAGCAGCGAGCAGCGCGATGCCCTGGAAAAGGCCGCCGAGCGTGTGCGCCTGTACCACGAACGCCAGCGCCAGGATTCCTGGACCTACACCGAGGCCGATGGCACCGTGCTGGGGCAGAAGGTCACCCCGCTGGATCGTGCCGGCCTGTACGTGCCGGGCGGCAAGGCCTCGTATCCGTCCTCGGTGCTGATGAACGCGATTCCGGCCAAGGTTGCCGGCGTGCCGGAAGTGGTCATGGTCGTGCCGACTCCGCGTGGCGAGATCAACGAGATCGTCCTCGCCGCCGCCTGTGTGGCTGGCGTCGACCGCGTGTTTACCATCGGTGGTGCCCAGGCCGTGGCCGCTCTGGCCTATGGCACCGAGAGCGTGCCGCCGGTCGATAAAATCGTGGGGCCCGGCAATATCTACGTGGCCACCGCCAAGCGCCACGTGTTCGGCAAGGTCGGCATCGATATGATCGCCGGCCCGTCCGAGATCCTCGTGGTCTGTGATGGCCAGACCGATCCGGACTGGATCGCCATGGACCTGTTCTCCCAGGCCGAGCACGACGAAGATGCGCAGTCGATCCTGGTCAGCCCGGACGCCGCCTTCCTCGACCGCGTTGCCGAGAGCATCGCCAGGCTGCTGCCGACGCTGGAGCGCGAAGTCATCGCTCGTACCTCGATGGAAGGCCGTGGCGCGCTGATCCAGGTCGCCGACATGGCCCAGGCCATCGAAGTGGCCAACCGCATCGCGCCGGAGCACCTGGAGCTGTCGGTGGAGAATCCCGAGCAGTACCTGCCGCAGATCCGCCATGCCGGTGCGATCTTCATGGGCCGCTACACCGCCGAGGCCCTGGGCGACTACTGCGCCGGTCCCAACCATGTGCTGCCGACCTCCGGTACCGCGCGCTTCTCCTCGCCACTGGGCGTGTACGACTTCCAGAAGCGCTCGTCGATCATCCATTGCTCGGCCGAGGGTGCCTCCGAGCTGGGCAAGGTCGCTTCGGTGCTGGCCCGTGGCGAGTCGCTGACTGCCCACGCGCGCAGCGCCGAGTACCGGATCAAGAACTGATTTCCGCAGGCGTGCCGTGCGCGCCTCAATCCAGTATCAAATCGAGGAGAGAAGGGCAGATGAGCAAATTCTGGAGCCCCTTCGTCAAGAGCCTGGTGCCCTATGTGCCGGGCGAGCAGCCGAAGCTGGCCAAGCTGGTCAAGCTCAACACCAATGAGAACCCCTACGGCCCATCGCCCAAGGCGGTGGCCGCCATGCAGGCGGAACTGAATGACAACCTGCGCCTGTACCCGGACCCCAACAGTGACCGCCTCAAGCAGGCGGTGGCCGACTACTACGGCGTGAGCACTGGCCAGGTGTTCGTTGGCAACGGCTCCGACGAGGTTCTTGCACATGCCTTCCATGGCCTGTTCCAGAACGGTAAGCCGTTGCTGTTCCCGGACGTGACCTACAGTTTCTACCCGGTCTACTGCGGGCTGTATGGCATCCCCTACCAGGCGCTGGCGCTGGACGAGCAGTTCCAGATTCGCGTCGAGGACTATGCTCGGCCCAATGGCGGCATCATCTTCCCCAACCCCAATGCGCCGACCGGCTGCCTGCTGCCACTGGAGGCCATCGAGCAGATGCTCAAGGCTAGCCCGGACAGCGTGGTCGTGGTGGACGAGGCCTATATCGACTTCGGCGGCGAGACCGCGATCAGGCTGGTGGATCAGTATCCGAACCTGCTGGTGACCCAGACCCTGTCCAAGTCGCGCTCGCTGGCGGGCCTGCGGGTCGGTATCGCGGTTGGGCACCCCGATTTGATTGAGGCCCTGGAGCGAATCAAGAACAGCTTCAACTCTTACCCGCTGGATCGCATGGCGATTGCCGGCGCGGCGGCGGCTTTCGAGGACGAGGCCTATTTCCGCGAGACCTGCCAGAAGGTCATCGACAGCCGCGAGCAGCTGGTGGCGGCGCTCTCTGCCATGGGCTTCGAGGTGCTGCCATCGGCGGCCAACTTCGTCTTCGCCCGCCATCTGCAGCGAGATGCCGGCGAGCTGGCGGCGGCCCTGCGCGAGCATGGGGTGATCGTGCGTCACTTCAAACAGCAGCGTATTGCCCAGTTCCTGCGTATTACCATCGGTGCACCGGAGCAGAATCAGGCCTTGCTGGATGCCTTGGGCCAGGTGTTGTAATGCTGGCTGAATAAAAAAGGCGCCTTGCGGCGCCTTTTTTCATTCCTGCTGCTGAATCTCGGCGGGTGGGCGCACGCCGATCTCGGCCGTCAGCGTCAGTGGTTCGCCATTGCGCAGCACTTCGATGCTGATCGAATCGCCGGGCTTGGCGCGTGCTACCTGGTTCATCGAACGGCGGCCATCGACAGCCTCTTCATCGCCGATCTTCATGATCAGGTCGCCGGGTTGCAGGCCGGCTTTTTGCGCCGGGCCGCCGCGATAGATACCGGCCACCAGGATGCCGGCGCGACCCTGCAGGTTGAAGGACTCGGCCAGTTCCGGCGTCAGCGGCTGCACTTCGATACCCAGCCAGCCGCGAATCACCTGGCCATGCTCGATGATTGCCTTCATCACGTCGCGGGCCAGTTTGACCGGGATGGCGAAGCCGATGCCCTGGGATCCGCCGGATTTGGAGAAGATCGCCGTATTGATGCCGATCAGGTTGCCGTGGGCATCGACCAGGGCGCCGCCGGAGTTGCCGGGGTTGATTGCGGCGTCGGTCTGGATGAAGTCTTCGTAAGTGTTGAGACCCAGTTGGTTGCGTCCGGTGGCGCTGATGATGCCCATGGTCACTGTCTGGCCGACGCCGAAGGGATTGCCGATGGCCAGGGTGACGTCACCGATTGCGATCTGGTCGGAGCGGCCCAGGGTGATGGCCGGCAGGTTCTTCAAGTCGATCTTGAGCACTGCCAGGTCGGTTTCCGGATCGCTGCCGATCAGGCGGGCCAGGGTCTCGCGGCCATCCTTGAGCGCCACCACGATCTGGTCGGCACCTGCCACGACATGGTTGTTGGTCAGCAGATAGCCTTCCGGACTCATGATCACCGCCGAGCCCAGGCTCGACTCCATGCGCCGCTGCCTGGGCAGGTTGTCGCCGAAGAAGCGACGGAACACCGGGTCTTCCAGCAGGGGGTGGCCGGAGGCCTTGTTGACCATCTTGGTGGTGTACAGATTGGCCACGGACGGAGCCGCTCGACTCACCGCGTTGGCGTAGGAGACCGGGCCTTCCTGGGCAATGCCGTAGCGTGGCGCCTGCTGCAGGTGTACTTCATTGCTGGGCAGGCCTACCCACTGGGGAAAGCTCTGAATCAGCAGCAGTGCCAGCAGCAGGCCGGCCAGCAGTGGCCAGCCGAAGTCGCGCAGGGCCTTGAGCATCGGGGTGCGGTCCTTGGAGTTGCGAGGGGCGGGATCGGCCCTTAAGGTGGCGGCATTATAGAGGGCTGCCCGGCAAGAAGGCAGCGCCCGCAATCCTTTGTGAGGAATATCCATGGCCATTGCCCTGACTACCCTGGTGGAGGAAGCCGATCGCTACCTCAACGCCGCCCGTATATCCGACTACTGTCCGAATGGCCTGCAGGTCGAAGGCCGGCCGCAGGTGCGCCGCATCGTCAGCGGTGTCACCGCCAGTCAGGCGTTGCTGGATGCGGCGGTGGAGGCCGAGGCCGATGTGGTGCTGGTGCACCACGGCTATTTCTGGAAAGGCGAGGATGCCTGCATCACCGGCATGAAGCGCCGTCGCCTGCAGACCCTGCTGGGCAACGACATCAGTCTGCTGGCCTACCACCTGCCGCTCGACGTGCACCCCGAGGTGGGCAACAACGTGCAGTTGGCCCGCCAGTTGGATATCACCGTGGAGGGCCCGCTGGATGCGAACAATCCCAAGGTGGTTGGCTTTCTTGGCTCCTTGGATGAACCCTTGTCGCCGCGCGACTTTGCCCGCCGCGTGCAGGATGTGCTGGGCCGCGAACCACTGCTGGTGGAAGGTCAGGGCATGGTGCGCAAGGTTGGCTGGTGTACCGGCGGTGGCCAGGGCTATATCGACAACGCCATTGCCGCCGGCGTCGATCTGTTCCTCACCGGCGAGGCTTCCGAACAGACCTACCACAGCGCCCGCGAGAACGGCGTCAGCTTTATCGCGGCCGGTCATCACGCCACCGAACGCTATGGTGTGCAGGCGCTGGGCGACTATCTGGCGCGGCGTTTCGCCGTCGAACACCTGTTCATCGACTGCCCCAACCCGGTCTGACTACCGGGCATATATCTAGATCTTTTCGGTCTAATAGCTGTCCTGATTAGAAGCGGGTGCTGTGCTAGAGTGCGCCCTCGTCCACGGCCCGCCGGCCGTTCATTCCCAGAACTGTGATTAGCCATGCTCGATAAACTGACGCACCTGAAACAGCTCGAAGCGGAAAGTATCCACATCATTCGTGAAGTGGCCGCCGAGTTCGACAACCCGGTGATGCTGTATTCCATCGGCAAGGATTCCGCCGTGATGCTGCATCTGGCGCGCAAGGCCTTCTTCCCTGGCAAGCTGCCGTTCCCGGTACTGCATGTTGATACCCGCTGGAAGTTCCAGGAGATGTACCGCTTCCGCGAGAAGATGGTCAGCGATTACGGCCTGGACCTGCTCACCCACATCAACCCCGATGGCGTGGCGCAGGATATGAACCCCTTCACCTACGGCAGCGCCAAGCACACCGACGTGATGAAGACCGAGGGTCTCAAGCAGGCGCTGGACAAGTACGGTTTTGACGCCGCCTTCGGTGGCGCGCGTCGTGACGAAGAGAAGTCCCGCGCCAAGGAGCGCGTGTACTCCTTCCGTGACAGCAAGCACCGCTGGGACCCGAAGAACCAGCGTCCCGAGTTGTGGAACGTGTACAACGGCAAGGTCAAGAAGGGCGAGTCGATCCGCGTGTTCCCGCTGTCCAACTGGACCGAGCTGGACATCTGGCAGTACATCTACCTGGAGCAGATCCCAATCGTGCCGCTGTACTTCGCCGCCGAGCGCGAAGTGATCGAGAAGAACGGCACGCTGATCATGATCGACGACGAGCGCATCCTTGAGCACCTGTCGGACGAAGAAAAGGCCCGCATCACCAAGAAGATGGTGCGTTTCCGTACCCTCGGCTGCTACCCGCTGACCGGCGCCGTGGAGTCCACCGCGACCACCTTGCCGGAAATCATCCAGGAGATGCTCCTGACCCGTACTTCCGAGCGCCAGGGCCGCGTGATCGACCACGATCAGGCCGGCTCGATGGAAGAGAAAAAACGCCAGGGTTACTTCTAAGGATTTCGCGCCATGAGTCATCAATCCGATCTGATCAGCGAGGACATCCTCGCCTACCTGGCCCAGCACGAACGTAAAGAGCTGCTGCGCTTCCTCACCTGCGGCAACGTCGACGACGGCAAGAGCACCCTGATCGGGCGCCTGCTGCACGACTCCAAGATGATCTATGAAGACCATCTGGAAGCCATCACCAAGGATTCGAAGAAAGTCGGTACCACCGGCGATGAAGTGGACCTGGCACTGCTGGTCGACGGCCTGCAGGCCGAGCGCGAGCAGGGCATCACCATCGACGTGGCCTATCGCTACTTCAGCACCTCGAAGCGCAAGTTCATCATCGCCGACACCCCCGGCCATGAGCAGTACACCCGCAACATGGCGACCGGTGCTTCCACCTGCGACCTGGCGATCATCCTGATCGACGCTCGCTACGGTGTGCAGACCCAGACCAAGCGCCACAGTTTCATTGCCTCCCTGCTGGGCATCAAGCACATCGTCGTCGCCGTCAACAAGATGGACCTCAAGGACTTCGATCAGGGCGTGTTCGAGCAGATCAAGGCCGATTACCTGGCCTTTGCCGACAAGATCAACCTGCGTCCGAGCACCCTGGAGTTCGTGCCGATGTCGGCGCTCAAGGGCGACAACGTGGTCAACAAGTCCGAGCGCTCGCCGTGGTACACCGGCCAGTCGCTGATGGAAATCCTTGAGACCGTCGAGGTCGCTGGCGACCGCAACTTCGACGACCTGCGCTTCCTGGTGCAGTACGTCAACCGTCCGAACCTGAACTTCCGTGGCTTCGCCGGCACCCTGGCCAGCGGCATCGTGCGCAAGGGCGACGACGTCGTCGCGCTGCCGTCGGGCAAGGGCAGCAAGGTCAAGTCCATCGTCACCTATGAAGGCGAGCTGGAGCAGGCCGGCCCCGGCCAGGCGATCACCATCACCCTGGAAGACGAGATCGACGTCTCCCGCGGCGACATGCTGGTACACGCCGACAACCGCCCGCAGGTGGTCGACAGCTTCGACGCCATGCTGGTGTGGATGGGCGAAGAGCCGATGCTGCCGGGCAAGAAGTACGACATCAAGCGCGCCACCAGCTACGTGCCGGGCTCGATTGCCAGCATTACTCACCGGGTTGACGTGAACACCCTGGAAGAGGGCGCGGCGAGCAGCCTGCAGCTCAACGAGATCGGCAAGGTCAAGGTTGCCCTGGACGCCTCGATTGCGCTGGATGGCTACGAGCAGAACCGCACCACCGGTGCCTTCATCGTCATCGACCGCCTGACCAACGGCACCGTCGGCGCCGGCATGATCATCGCGGCGCCGGTTGGCGCAGGCGGTCATCACACCCAGCTGACCCATGTCTCCACCGAGGAGCGTGCCAGTCGCTTCGGTCAGCAGCCGGCCACCGTGCTGTTCAGCGGCCTGTCCGGCGCCGGTAAGAGCACTCTGGCCTACGCCGTGGAGCGCAAGCTGTTCGACATGGGCCGTGCCGTGTATGTACTGGATGGCCAGAATCTGCGCCATGACCTGAACAAGGGCCTGCCGCAGGACCGTGCCGGTCGTGCCGAAAACTGGCGCCGCGCCGCCCAGGTGGCCAAGCAGTTCAACGAGGCCGGCCTGCTGACCCTGGCTGCGTTCGTTGCCCCGGATGCCGAAGGCCGCGAGCAGGCCAAGGCCGTGGTCGGTGCCGAGCGCCTGATCACCGTTTACGTTCAGGCCTCGCCGCAGGCCTGCCGTGAGCGCGATCCACAGGGCCTGTATGCTGCCGGTGGTGACAATATCCCGGGCGAATCCTTCCCCTACGATATCCCGCTGGATGCCGATCTGGTGATCGATACCCAGTCGGTGCCGGTAGAAGAGGGCGTCAAACAGGTGCTGGAACTGCTGCGCGCTCGCGGCGCGATCTGATCCTGTCGGCTGCATGAAAAGCCCCGCCTGGTGCGGGGCTTTTTGTTGCGATGTCCCGGTAGAGTGTTCTTGGCGTACCGCACAGTGGAAGCGGCTTCAGCCGCGATAGGGGCAGCTGTGGTGTTGCCTGCATCGCGGCTGAAGCCGCTCCCGCTCAGCGTCTGGGAGCGTTCCTCCTGCGGTAGGGGCCTTGGCCGCGACTCAGGTCGTACAGAGCGTCACGGGCAAGGCGGCGTGCCATCCAGTCCTTCCTGCTTGCCGTTAGCCCGCGTCGGCCGCGAATTCAGGCAATGCCGAGCTCACCATTCGTAATTGAAGTCGTTCGCCCGTTGTGGTCACCGACACATGGAAAGCAAAAAGCCCCGCGATGGC